>NZ_JBJODK010000010.1:0-137393 GCF_045900275.1 Clostridioides sp. GD02367
GAGTGTGCGTAGCTATTTTTTAATCAATTTTTGTATAATCTCTCCAAAGTTCTTGCATACCATTATCATTTGCATGGTTAATAATAGCTATATCCATAAGATTTTTAAGTCCTGTTTGATGATAACTATTTAAAAATGCATGTCGAAGAATTCGTTTATCTTCTTTTCCATGAATATCAAGAGAATACTCTAAAACTACTTTGTCTTTAGTCAAAGTCCCAGTTTTATCAGTGCAAAGTATGTCCATAGCACCAAAGTTTTGTATAGAGCCTAAATCTTTAACAATAACTTTCTTCTTTGACATAGCAACTGCTCCTTTAGCAAGGTTAGCAGATACTAACATTGGTAACATCTCTGGTGTAAGTCCAACAGCTATTGAAAGTGCAAACAAAAAAGCTTCCATCCAACTACCTTTTGTAAAGCCATTTACAAAGAGAACTATTGGAACCATAATAAACATAAATCTTATAAGTAGCCATGAAACTGAGTTAACACCCTTTTCAAAACCTGTTACAGTTTTTTTGCTTGTTATTTGTTGAGCCATAGAACCAAATATAGTACAATCACCTACTGAAATAACAATAGCTATGGCTGAGCCACTAATTATGTTACTACCCATAAATGCAATATTATCTAAATCAAGTATGTTATTGGTAGTTCCTTTGTAGACATCAGAAAATTTTTCTATTGGCTCACTTTCTCCCGTAAGAGAAGATTGACTAACAAATAAATCTTTGCATTGTAATATACGTACATCAGCTGGAATCATATCACCAGCAGCGATATGAATAATATCTCCTACAACAACTTCTCTTAGTGGTATTTCTATTAATCCTTTAGAATCACGCATAACTGATATAGTGGTATTTACCATATCACTTAGGGCTTGTGCCGCTTTGCCAGAACGAGATTCTTGAATAAATTGTAGCAATCCACTTATAGTTACCATTGTCAATACGATAATGACTGTAGTTGCGTTTTTATCAGTTGGATTTGCTAAAATAACATCTGTGATAAAAGAAATTATAGCTAAAATAAGAAGTACAATAGTGAATGGGTTTATAAAAGCTTTGACAAATTTTTTTATCATTGAGTTACTAGATTTTTGAGTGATTTCATTACTACCATACTTGTTTCTCATTATATTAACCATTTTTTCAGAGTAACCACTATAAGAATTTCTATATTCATTTAATAAAATAGAGTCGTTCATTATAGCTGAATCAAGTATATCTTCTTTTGAAGTTGAATTACATGTAGTTTGTGTAATAAACTTTTTATTTAATTTTTTTATCATGTCTGAGACCTCCTTAAATATTTATCTATTTTTAAAATAAGGAAGTAAAGACATAAGCCTGTGACGAAAAACATCACTAGTTTTAAATTTATTAAAAATAGGGAGAAGAAATAAGACGTACAAAATAGTACAATTCTTCAAATAAGTGACTACTTCGCTCAACAGAGCTTATGTTATTACTACTTCCTGCGTCCATTCTTCTCACCTCCAAAATTCAAAATATATAAATCTAAAATAAGCATTAAAAAATCCCTTATCAAAGCATAAACAATGACAAGGGAATTAAACCTATAATAAAAACAACCAAGGCATAGAAAACCTAAGTATATTTATAATACAGTAAAAATATTTAATCATCGTTCAAGCTTTAACTTCATAGGGCAATGAAATTGCATTAGATTATGCCTTGGAATCGACATAGACTGTTGACCTTCTCATAGTGTCTCCACTATTTTGCGGCAGCAACCCGTATCCCTATGGTAGCCTCACCTACCGAGATATTTAATTTATATGAGATTATAATACATAAAAAACTATTTGTCAATACATGAAAAACTACATACACAACCAATATATTATATTCTTTTGACAAAATTATTGTTCCAAATCTTGTATTTGTAGAATTACAAGTACCTTTAATATATGCCTTTTTTAAACAAAGTTATGTAAAAATTTATTTCTGATAAAATTGTATAATCTATGAATATAATTAAGGCTATTGGCTCCATAATTTTGATATAGTTTTACTATCTTTGTGAAATATTATAACCTGTAGAACTGGCTGAATACTATTGTTGAATTTTCAAGTATGTGCTAATATACATATATAATTGTTGGAAATAAAATAAATGTAAACTTTATATAGAAAGTATACATTTAAATTAATCATTAAGTATACTTGTTTATATATGATTATATAAACAAGTATACTTTGAATATAATATAATTAGTGAGAGAGTATAGATAGGTATTATTATGAAAATAATCACAAGCAATTTCAATAAAGACTTTTATAAAGGGGGGAATCAGGTTTGTGTCGATTAAAAGAATTGTTTTTATAATGTCTTTAATTAGCTGTATAGTATTTATGTGTCTCCCAATACAAGCAATTGCTACATCAGAAAAACGTGTTGTAAAAGTAGGTTTTTTTGAGTTTGAAGGGTATCATGAGTATAATGAAACTGGAAATAGAAGTGGGTATGGATATGAGTATCTTCATGAGATTGCAAAGCATACTGGCTGGACATATGAATATGTATCTGGTACATGGGAAGAATGTCAAGCCATGTTAGAAAATGGTCAGATTGATTTGCTTACATCTGCACAGTATACAAAAGAACGTGCAGAAAAATTTGACTTTTCAGAATTGCCTATGGGAAGTAGTTATGCACGCATTACAGTAAAACGTGGAAATTCAAAATATTTACCAAATGACTATAAAAATTTTAATGGAATAGTGATTGGGTTACTTGATAGTAATAGTAGAAATGAAGATTTAAAAAAATTTGCAAACGAAAAGAATTTTAATTATACATCTAAATATTTCAAGAACCAAGAAGAATTAGAAAGTGCATTGGAAAGTGGAAAAGTAGATGCTATATTAACTAGTAGTTTAAGAAAGGCTAAAAATGAAAGTGTAATTGCTCAATTTTCTCCTTCTTCATTTTATTGTATTGTAAAAAAAGGTAATACTCAACTATTACAAGAAGTTAATAACGCTCTAGAAAATATAGAAATGGATAATCCTGCATATAAGTTTAATTTGTATAGTAAGTATTATCAATCTAGTAATCAAAATGAGTTTATTCTTTCTAAAGAGGAACATAATTATCTAAAAAGAAATAATAGTATACGTGTAGTTAGTATGCCAGAATCATATCCACTATCGTATTTAGATAATGGAAAATTTAATGGTATAATATCAGATATGTTTAATTTAATTGTTAAAGACCTTGGTTTGAATATAGATTATATAGAAACCAACTCATATAAAGAGTCAATTAATATGTTAAAAGAGGGAAAAGCAGATGTAATATGCTTTTTTAATTCTGATTATGGATGGGCAGAACAGAATGGAATAAAGATTACATCTCCTTATATGGAATTGAATTACAGTACAATAGCTAAGAATTATAGGAATACTGAATTTAATGATATTGCTGTTGTAGACAATGATAAATTTAATGATGAGTATATCAAAAAACGTTATGAAAAAGCAAAGATTAAAAGTTATAAATCTGAAGATTTAGCTATAAATGCAGTAGAAAGAGGCGATGCAGATGTAGCATTTATAAATACATATTCTGCTGAAAATTATATACAAAAAGATTATAATAACTTAAAAGCAATTTTAGTTACTGATTATAAAACTAATATATCTTTAGGTGTTAACCAAGATACAAATCAAGTATTATATTCTATTTTGGATAAAAGAATAAATTCACTTAATAAGGAGGAGTGTTCTGAAATTATTGCAAAGCATACAATGTTTCAAAATTATGATACTAGTTTGTCTCAATTTGTACACCAGCATCCAGTTCAGACTGTTTTAGTTTCTTTTTGCTTTTTCTTAATTATAATAGCAGTGCTTTTTTATATAATTGCAATTAACAGAAGACACTCAGTACATATTTTTGATTTAGCATTTAAAGATACAATTAATGGAATTTGGAATTATAACGGATTTGAAAAAGAAACAACAAAAATTTTAGAGAAACATAAAGAAAAGTATTATGCATTGGTTGCTTTTGATATAAAGAAATTTGCTGTGATAAATGAGAATTATGGTAGAGACTCTGGTGATATAATTATAAAAGAAATAGTTTCAGTTTTAAAAAGAATTATAGGTGATACAGCCTTATTAGCTCATGTAAAAGCAGACCATTTCCTTTTTCTTTTACCATATGAGTTTAAAAAGGATTTGGAACTAGTTCTTAATAATATAAATGAAAATATATCATATTTTGAAGTGAAAGGTTTTAGTATTAAAATCAAACCTAACTTTGGAGTATACAATATTGAAACTGAGAATATTCCTGTAACTAAGGCGATAGATTATGCCGAAATTGCTAGAAGAAAATCAAAGGAAAGTAACTATTCTATAGTCTATTTTGATGAGTCACTTAGAGAAAATCTTAAAAAAGAAAAAGAGATTGTTGATAGGATAGATTATGCATTAGAAAATGAGGAGTTCCAAGTTTATTATCAACCTAAATTTGATATGAGAACAAATAAAATTATTGGAGCAGAAGCACTTGTTAGGTGGAATCATAAAGAACTTGGTTTTATGAATCCAGGAGAATTTATTCCTATACTTGAAAAGAGTGGTGGAATTATAGATGTTGATTTTTTTGTGTTGGATAAAGTATGTAGATTGACTCGTTTTTGGATGGATTCTGGAATTAAACCAATTTCAATTTCTGTAAATCAATCAAGAGCACATTTTCAAAGAAAAGATTATATAAATAGATTACAAAATATACTTGTTAAATATAATATACCTAGAAATATAATTGAACTTGAGATAACTGAAAGTTTGTTTGAAAATGATAGTATATCAAATGATATGATAAAAAAGATTAAAGAGCTTGGATTTTTTATTTCTGTTGATGACTTTGGTTCAGGTTACTCTTCTTTGAATCTTCTAAATCAGGTTTCTGTAGACATTTTAAAAATAGATAAATCTCTATTAGATAACTCTAAAGGAGAAGGGAAGATTATAAGTAAAGTAGTTGAAATGGCAAATGACTTAGGGTTAGAAGTGATTTGTGAAGGTGTTGAAAATATAGAACAGGCAGAGTTTTTAATGAGTATTAATTGTTATTATGCACAGGGGTATTTGTATGCTAAACCTATGCCAAAGGATATGTTTGTTCACAAGGTGGAGAAGTCTAAAGATATATAGAAATTGTATAAGTATTTAAGTTGTTATAGTAGTATATTAAAGATTATAATAAATAAAATATTTGTGTATGACATATATAAATGAATGAAAAAGTTAAATGTATAGTAAAGGCACTTCATAAATTATGAAGTGCTTTTTATTATTGTAAAAATAAGTAATATATTATGAATAACAAAAATAATAACATTAATTAAATCTTAGATAATCTTAGGTATAATATATGATTTACCTTGAAAAAACTTAAATTTTAAGGTGAAATAATATAATTATATTAAATTTTATTGAAATAATCAAAATTATTTACTTAATATAACTTATTAGTTAGAATTATACTAAATAATTAAGGAGGTGAGTAGCGATAGATAAGATAGATTTAAAAATAATTAATTCTCTAAAGAAGAATAGTAGAGCCTCAACTTCTGAAATAAGCAGACAAGTCAATTTATCAATACCAGCAGTATCAGAACGCATAAAGAAAATTGAGCAGTCAAATATAATTCAAAAGTATACTATCCAAATCAATCGAGAAAAAACAAAATATAAACTTTTAGCTTTTATATTTATCAATACTGATTTATCTGAAAGTATGGAAGATTTTAAGCAAGCTATATTGAAACATGAGACTGTATTGGAATGTCATCATATTTCAGGAGAGTATGATTATTTGATAAAAGTATTAGCAGAAGATACAAGTGACCTTGAAGAATTTATATCTGTTACATTAAAAAGAATCAAGGGAATTCAGAAAGCTAATACAACTATTGTTCTATCTACAATTAAAGAAGAAATTAATACATGTAAAAATATTTTTTAAATATATTAGTAGCTAAATATTAAGTATATTACTTATCTTTATTTTAACTAAATTTTAGGAGGAAAATATAATATGAAAATTTTAGTTTTTTTAGCAAAAGGTTTTGAAACTATGGAATTTAGCGTATTTATAGATGTTATGGGATGGGCTCGTAATGATTATGGTTGTGATATCGATGTAGTAACTTGTGGCTTTAAAAAGAAGGTTATAAGTACATTTAATATTCCAGTACTTGTTGATAAGACCATAGAAGAAGTATGTGTTGATAATTATGATGCTCTTGCTATTCCTGGAGGTTTTGAAGAGTTTGGATTTTATGAAGAGGCATATGATATGTCTTTTTTAAACTTAATAAGAGAGTTTGATTCAAAAGAAAAGATAATTGCGTCTATTTGTGTGGCGGCATTACCAGTTGGTAAAAGTGGAGTTTTAAAAAATCGTAAAGCTACTACATATAATTTGAAAAATGGTCAAAGGCAAAGACAGTTAAGCGAATTTGATGTAAATGTAATTAATGAACCAATTGTTGTAGATAAAAATATTATAACTTCATATTGTCCAGAAACTGCTCCACATGTAGCTTTTAAACTTTTGGAAATGTTGACATCCAGAGAACAAATGAAGACTGTTAAACTAGCTATGGGATTTAAACTATAATGAGCTATAGATGTTCTAAGTAATCAGAACCCCAATCACACATACAATCTAGAATTGGAATAATACTCTTTCCAAAATCCGATAGTGAATATTCTACTTTTGGAGGAACAACAGGATAAACAACTCTGATAATTAAACCATCTGCTTCTAATTCACGTAGCTGTTGAGTTAACATTTTAGGAGTTGCTTTAGGAATTAATTTTCTTAGTTCATTAAATCTCAATATAGTGTCTTTAAGATGCCAAAGTATAAGTGTCTTGTATTTACCACCAATCAATGCGAGTGTTGCTTCTATTGGACAACTGTATTCACTAGAACATTTTTTCATTTTTAAGCTCCTTTCATATATTTTAAAGTATCTTTTTAGGTACTATATTACAAAAAAGTGCATTATTGTAATATAAAACTATAGTGATAAAATTATAGCATAGGTTAAATGAATCATCAACTTGACCTAATAAAATGATGGGAGGTAATTAAATGAATTTTGTTGAACTTGCAAAAAAAAGATATTCTTGTCGTAATTATCAAAATAGAAAGGTCGAAAAAGAAAAACTTGAGAAAATTTTAGATATTGCGAGAATAGCTCCAACTGGTGGTAATCGTCAACCTCAAAGATTAATTGTTATTCAAGAAAAGGAAGGGCTAAATAAACTTTCGAAGGCTGCTAATATATATGATGCACCATTAGCTATTATCGTGTGTGGAGATAAGGAAAAAGTTTGGACAAGACCTTTTGATGGGAAACAACTTACAGATATTGATACAAGCATAGTCACTGACCACATGATGTTACAGGCAACTGAACTTGGATTAGGAAGTGTTTGGGTGTGCTATTTTAATCCAGATGTAATTAGAGAAGAGTTTAGCATGCCAGATAATTTAGAACCAGTAAATATATTATTGATAGGATATGAATCTAAGACACCAGAAAGCCTAGATAGACATGAAAAAACTCGTGTCCCTTTAAGTGAAATAGTTTCTTATGAAACTCTTTAATCAAAAATTAAGTTATTTACATATAAATGTCATAAAATAGTCACTATAAGTAAAGTTCTAAATAAGTAATATTTTCATGAAATTAACTTTAGTGGAGTATATTTAGTTTTAATAAAAGATATACTTCACGAATTTATTTGTTTAAAATATTTGATATTGTGCTATTGATATTTTGCAATTGTACACTAAGTTAAGATAGCAATTTATATTAAGAAAAAAGTTTTTGCATAGGTTATAATACTTAAAAGGAGATGATGGAGTTGAAAACAAATACAGATGTGATTATGGAAATCATTGATTATATAGAAGAAAATCTTACAGAAAATCTAAATTTAGATAAAATAGCTGATATTGCTAATTATTCAAAATATCATTTACACAGAATGTTTACAAATATTGTAGGATGTACTATTCATCAATACATACAAAGAAGGAGACTTACTGAAGCAGCTAGACAACTTATATTTACAGATAAATATATTATAGACATAGCTATTACAGTAGGATATTCTACACATCAATCATTTACACTGGCATTTAGAAACTTATACAAAGAGTCTCCACAAGTATATAGAAATAAAGATGAGTTTTATCCTATACAACAGAGATTTGTTTTAAATTTAAATCATCAAATCCAAAATGCAAAATGTATGTCTTATACAAGTATTAACTATAAACAAAGAAGAGATGAAATCAATTCTTATCTTAACTTTAACATTAATTGTGAGGTGAAAGTAGCATGAGTTTAGTACCACATGTAATTGAACAAACTGGTCAAGGGGAAAGGTCTTATGATATATATTCGAGATTATTAAAAGATAGAATTATATTTATAGGAGAAGAAATTAATGATGATATTGCAAGTCTAGTAGTAGCTCAATTACTGTTTTTAGAATCAGAGGACCCAGATTCAGATATAATTATATATATAAATAGTCCTGGAGGCTCTGTTACAGCAGGATTCGCTATATATGATACGATGCATTATGTAAAATGTGATGTATCAACTATTTGTATTGGTATGGCTGCAAGTATGAGTGCTTTTTTACTTGCAGGAGGGACAAATGGAAAAAGATGTGCTTTACCCAATGCAGAGATTATGATTCATCAGCCAATGGGTGGAGCTAAAGGTCAAGCAACCGATGTAAAAATAGCAGTAGATCATATGTTGAAAACAAAAGAAAAATTGGATGGAATTCTTTCTAAAAATACAGGAAAATCAATAGAAGATATTAGAATAGATACAGACAGAGATAATTTTATGACTGCACTAGAGGCTAAAGAATATGGGCTAATTGATTATATAATGAATAAAGAAGAGTAGAAAATTTATTTCAGAATCCAATCTACAATATATAGATAATGAAAAATAACCATGTTTAGATAAACTTGGTTATTTTTTATTTCAAAAAGAAAAGTTTTTTGGAATTACAATCATATTTTTTAATCAACCAATAATAGACCAAAATGGTTTTGAATTTCTCCTTTTTCTCTTAAGGTATTTATTTCTAGACCATTTGACCTTACTGTAGCAAATACATCAATGCCACAAGCTTCCATTGATGGAGCTGTTTTGTTAGGAAAATTACAAGTAGTAGGGTTACACTTAGCACACATTGTACAAGGTCCACTTCCAAAAGCAATTACTTTATAATATCCATCTAAAAACATTTCTCTTGCAAGTTTGACAGCTAAAGGAGTAACAATACTCATTTCATGACATCTAAATAGAATAGCCTTGTCATAACAATCTATTATTGCTTGTGTTTGCTGATAGGTTGGAACATTAGGTGGACAACAATGGCTGTGACCAAATGTGTTACAACCAAATTGACACTTGTAAATTGTCCATGCTGCTGTAAGAATAGTTTTAGGGTCTATTGAAATAGCGATATCAGCTCCATTAGATTTTAATACCTCAAAGTATTTTTTCATAATTTGCCTCCCATAAAAATTAGTTTGATTTTTTATTATAAATGAATAAATAAATTTAACGATTTCTTATATTTATGATAGCTCAAAAATATATATCAAACAAATCAAAGTATTAGAATTCTGAATTAAATAAAAATGAACTATAGATATGCTGGATAAATAAAGTTATATATTATTTTTTTGTCGTTAAAAGTTTATGAAATTTCAATAACAAATTGATGATAAATACCATATATTACTTATGTCTGTAATATATAGAAGACAAAGGAGTTGTACATTATGATTACAATAAGTTTGTGCATGATTGTTAAGAATGAAGAAGAAGTTATAGGAAGATGTTTAGAGTGTGTAAAAGATATCGTAGATGAAATTATAGTTGTAGATACTGGTTCTACAGATTCCACAAAAGAAATAGTCTCAAAATATACAGACAAAGTATTCGATTTTGAATGGATAGATGATTTCTCTGCTGCAAGAAATTTTTCATTTTCTAAAGCTTCTAAAGACTATATAATGTGGCTTGATGCAGATGACATAATTTTAGAAGATGATAGAAAAAATTTATTAAAAATTAAGGAAAACTTAGATACTTCTATTGATATTGTAATGGCAAAATACAATGTTTCTTTTGATGAAAATGGCAAACCAACTTTATCATATTATAGAGAACGATTATTTAAGAGAAGTTCTAATTACAGATGGGTTGACCCTATTCATGAAGTAATACCTCTTGTTGGAAAACTATTTTATTCTGACATTGCAATATCTCATAAAAAACTACACAGACAGGACCCTCTAAGAAATCTTAGAATATTTGAAAAAATGATTTCAGAAGGTAAAGTATTAGAGCCAAGACATCAATTTTATTACTCAAGAGAACTTTATTATAATGCGAGGTATGAGGAAGCAATAGCAGGTTTTACTAAGTTTTTAGACTCAACTAGAGGTTGGATTGAGGATTGTATCAGTGCTTGCAGAGATTTAGCCACATGTTATTACTTAATTAATGATGAAAAAAATGCCTTATATTCTTTATTTAGAAGTTTTGAATTTGATGAACCAAGAGCAGAAGTTTGCTGTGATGTAGGAAAGCATATGTTTGATAGACAAAAATATAAAGAGTCTGCTTTTTGGTATAAGGTAGCATTAACAAGAGATAAAGATGACATTAATGGAGGATTTAAATCAAATGATTGTTATGGATATATACCATATATACAATTGAGTGTTTGTTATGACAGATTAGGAGAAGTAGATAAAGCTATTTATTATCATGAAAAAGCAAAAGAAATCAAACCTAATGATAGCGCTATTTTGCATAATGAAACCTATTTTAGTAAACTTAAAAAATAATTGATAAGTCACAATAATACTAATTTTGACATATTATATAAAGAGCTTAAAAGCTCAAATATATTAGGAGGTGCTTTTAATAATGAGTAGAAATAAATATTTTGGCCCATTTGATGACAATGATTGCGACAATAATAGCTATGATGATTGCAATGGTGGTCATGATAATTTTAATAGCTGTGATTGTCACCATGGATGTCCACCATCATGTGTAGGGCCAACCGGTCCGATGGGTCCAAGGGGTAGAACTGGAGCAACAGGTCCAACAGGTCCGACAGGTCCAAGAGGCCCAGGAGTAGGAGCAACAGGCCCAACAGGCCCAACAGGTCCAACAGGAAATACAGGAGCAACAGGAAATACAGGAGCAACAGGATTAAGAGGTCCAACAGGAGCAACAGGGTCACCAGGTCCAACAGGAGCAACAGGAGCAACAGGATTTGGAGTAACAGGTCCAACAGGAGTAACAGGAGCAACAGGAAATACAGGAGCAGATGGAGCAACAGGCCCAACAGGTCCAACAGGAGTAACAGGAGCAAATGGAATAACAGGTCCAACAGGAGCAACAGGAGCGACAGGATTTGGAATAACAGGTCCAACAGGTCCAACAGGAGCAACAGGAGCAAATGGAGCAGCTGGAGGGACAGGTGCAGCTGGAGCAACAGGAGCAACAGGAACACCTGGAGCAACAGGTCCAACAGGTCCAACAGGTCCAACAGGAGCAAACGGATTAGCAGGTCCAACAGGTCCAACAGGAGCAACAGGAACACCTGGAGCAACAGGGATAACAGGTCCAACAGGAGCAACAGGAGATACAGGAGCAGATGGAGTAACAGGTCCAACAGGAGCAACAGGAGCAACAGGATTTGGAATAACAGGTCCAACAGGTCCAACAGGGGCAACAGGAATAGGAGTAACAGGAGCAACAGGTCTAATTGGTCCAACAGGGGCAACAGGAGCACCTGGAGTAACAGGTCCAACAGGAGCGACAGGAGCAACAGGAATAGGAATAACAGGTCCAACAGGAGCAACAGGGGCAACAGGAGCAGATGGAGTAACAGGCCCAACAGGAGCGACAGGGGCAACAGGAGCAGATGGAGCAACTGGAGTAACAGGAGCGACAGGAGCAACAGGAATAGGAATAACAGGTCCAACAGGTCCAACAGGCCCAACAGGAGTAGGAGTAACAGGAGCAACAGGTCTAATTGGTCCAACAGGGGCAACAGGAGATACAGGAGCAACAGGTCCAACAGGCCCAACAGGAGCAACAGGAGCAGCAGGCCTAATTGGTCCAACAGGAGCAACAGGGGCAACAGGAGCAGATGGAGCAACAGGTCCAACAGGCCCAACAGGAGCAACAGGAAATACAGGAGCAGATGGATTAGTAGGTCCAACAGGAGCAACAGGAGCAACAGGAATAGGGATAACAGGTCCAACAGGCCCAACAGGAGCAACAGGCGTAGGAATAACAGGAGCAACAGGGGCAACAGGAGCGACAGGTCCAACAGGAGCAGATGGATTAGTAGGTCCAACAGGAGCAACAGGAAATACAGGAGCAGATGGAGTAGCAGGCCCAACAGGAGCAACAGGAGCAACAGGAAACACAGGAGCAGATGGAGCAACAGGTCCAACAGGAGCAACAGGAAATACAGGAGCAGATGGATTAGTAGGTCCAACAGGAGCAACAGGGGCAACAGGAGCAAATGGAGCAACAGGAGCAACAGGTCCAACAGGAGCAACAGGAAATACAGGAGCAGATGGAGCAACAGGCCCAACAGGAGCAACAGGGGCAACAGGAGCAGATGGATTAGTAGGTCCAACAGGAGCAACAGGGGCAACAGGAGCGACTGGAGCAACAGGTCCAACGGGTCCAACAGGCCCAACAGGTCCAACAGGAGCTAGTGCAATAATACCTTTTGCATCAGGTATACCACTATCACTTACAACTATAGCTGGCGGATTAGTAGGTACACCAGGATTTGTTGGTTTTGGTAGTTCAGCTCCAGGTTTAAGTATAGTTGGTGGAGTAATAGACCTTACAAATGCAGCAGGAACATTGACTAACTTTGCATTCTCAATGCCAAGAGCTGGAACAATAACATCTATTTCAGCTTTCTTTAGTACAACAGCAGCACTTTCAATTGTTGGTTCAACAGTTACAATTACAGCAACACTTTACCAATCAACTGCACCAAATAACTCATTTACAGCTGTGCCAGGAGCAACAGTTACACTGGCTCCTCCTCTTACAGGTATATTATCAATTGGTTCAATTTCTAGTGGAATTACAACTGGATTAAATATAGCAGTAACAGCAGAAACACGATTCTTACTAGTATTTACTGCAACAGCTTCAGGACTTTCATTAGTTAATACTGTAGCAGGATATGCAAGTGCAGGAATTTCAATAAATTAGATTAGACAATTAAAAAAAGGCTTCTAGTATCTTATAGATATTAGAAGCTTTCTTAATATTAATTGATAAGCATAATGGAAAGTACTATTATATAATATAAAATAATAACATTAAACTTGAAAGATAAAATTGTCTAGGGGGGATATTATGAAAAATAAAATTGAAATATTAATGAATAACTTTGTAAAAGATTATTGTAAATCAAATAATATAACTACAAAATGGCAAGAACTTTTATTTGCTTATGCATCTGCTGAAGATGATATGTTTCAGAAATTAAAAAGTGTTGTAGGAACATCTCATGCAATGCCAAAAGACTTTCTGAAAGATGGTAAAACTATAATTACATATTTTATACCTTTTGATGAAAGTGTAAATGATAGTAACATTGGGGGATTTGAATGTTCAGAAATTTGGGCAAAAGCATATATAGAAACTAATAGATTAATTTCAGATTTGAATAATTTTTTATGTGAAGAGCTAGAAAAGATAGGATTTAGTTCATATGCTATTCCTGGGTCATATAATTTTGATAACAACAAATTAGTTAGTGATTGGTCACAAAGACATATCGCATTCATAGCAGGTCTGGGAACCTTTGGATTAAATAATATGCTTATTACAGAAAAAGGGTGTTGTGGAAGGATAGGAAGTATAATCACAAGTTTAGAGTTAGAACCAACTAAAAGACCAGAACAAGAATACTGTTTATATAAACAAAATAAAAGTTGCAAAAAGTGTGTAAGTAAATGTGTAAAAGGAGCCTTAAAAGAAGATGGGTTTGATAGAAATCAGTGTTATGAGATGTGCATGTTAAATGAAGCTAAGTATTCTTATATAGGTGGATGTGATATTTGTGGAAAATGTATAGTTGGAGTTCCTTGTTCAGTAATAAGTCCATCAAGATAAAGATTTAATATCGATTAAAGATTCTGATTATATGTGTAATGAGTCGTAAAGATAGAAAAAATATAAAATATAAATAAAGAATTTGTAATGATTGACAACCATTTATGCTATTGATAGACTTGTATGTATCGTTGTGACATGTAAGGAGGGGTGAGAATTTATGTTTGATTTAATCTTTATTTTTGCATAGCAAGGGCTATTGCAAATATAAAATTTAATATATAAATAGCCCTTTGCTATTCCTAATAAAAAATTAATATTTAATAGGAGAGCAAAAATGAGCTATAAAAAAGCAATACATATATTACCAGAGGAATTACTCAAATTGATACAAGAATATGTAGATGGAGAATATATATATATTCCTAGAAAATATAATAATAAAAAAGAATGGGGAAGTAATACATCTACTCGTGAGGAGTTATCAATTAGAAATATGCAAATTTACGAAGATTATCAAGTTGGATATGATTTGAAATATTTATCAGAAAAATATTATCTATCTTTGAAAAGCATTCAAAGAATTGTATTACAAGAGAAAAAGAAAAGATAGTTAAGAGTGAGTCAGTGTAATTTTATAATTATACTGACTCATTTTCTTTTGGTAAAAGTGTTTGAGGTATAGTTTCTTTTAGGAGGATGTTATAATTTAATTAATTTCAATAACTTATACAATTAGGTAACAAAGTTAGTTGTAAAGTACTTAATAAGAAGTAATAGTCTTTTGTATAAGCGAAATTAAAATTTATTAAAATTAGGAGGTCTTGTTTTGAGAAAAATACTTGATTATATTCCACCTTTTCATAACTTTCTATTAGATTAGTAATATTAATAGAAAGGAAATTTTGTTTATGCAAGAAATAATTTGGGAAGTAGAATATACTTCCCAGCTACCTGTAATTAGGTATTGTAAAAAATGTGGAAAAAAGACTGAATATATTTGTTCAGATTTATTTAGAGTTAATGCTCAACATAAATATTTAGATATATGGTTAATATATAAGTGTTCAAATTGTGATTCAACATGGAACTCAACTATATATTCTCGTGTTAATCCAAAAAGCTTGAATCCAGAAATACTAGAACAATTCCATACAAATGATAATAATCTTGTTAAGCAATATGCTATGAATGTAGAACTTTTACATAGAAATGGAGCAGAAGTTGGTATTCCAGAATATAAAATAGTAGGTCAAGAGATTAATATTAATGAATTTACACAAATTAGAGTTGTAAGTAAGTATCCGTCTCAACTAAAGGTATCAACATTATTACGTGAAAAACTAGGTCTATCCAGAAAGAAATTTGATGAAATGTTAGACTGTGGGATTATTAAAAGTATATCTGGAGTTGATTTAAAGAAAAGCAAATTAAATTATGAAATTATGTTAGAGATAGGTGAGGAGAAGCAGAAGTCTTCAAATTAGCTATAATAACTAACTTAATATATTTTCTATAACTAAATCAGTTTAAAAAATAGTGGCTATTAAAAATGAATAGCCACTATTTTTTATATAACTATTATCTCTCTAAATTTTTTAATATCTCATAGTAGTGTGCTATAGCCAATGTGTTTGAGTTGTCTTTTTTGACTCCATTTCATATTATATTCAGCATAAATCTATAAAAAATTTTATTATGATATTATTGATATTTATGTTTGCTTTATTTTATTCAGGATAGCATCTATAGCTGTATCAGGAACAACTGCCAAATCTTCTGCATTAAAATAATAGATTATATTAGAATCAAATAATATATTTGAATTTGGAGGAAACTCATCATCTCCAAACCAAAGTATAAATATCATAGAAGTATTACCTATATATGTAAACTTGTAGGCTAAATCACCCATGTCTACTTTCTCAGCTCCCATATTTTCCATAACCAACTTATATTTTTCTATTTGAGATGTAAAAACTTCTGAAAGCCTAGCTAGAGTTCTGTTTAAAAAGTTTGGATAGTAAACATTGCCACCAGGTATTTCTTTAAAAGTTACATATTTATTAGTTCTAGGAATACCCTTAGCATTAATTAAGTATCTAATTATCAAAATTTTAAGTTCGAAGTTTTTACAGATACTACCATTATCATTCCAAACTTCTCCACTTGGATAATCTATGATATATCGTTTACCAAAAAAATTTAGTGTGAATCTGTTCAAATCACTGTTGAAAGATATATTACTTAAATTGCTAATTGTATGAGGGTCTAATTCTTTAAATTTTTCTCGAGCATAGTTAAATGGAACATTATAATTACTTTTTGTTAACTTTTCATCCATAATTTTTTCCTCCAATTTAAATAATTAAAGATGTGTTTAGAAGAAGTTCTCTTATTATTGATTTTATTACATATTTAAAATATTACAATAATAAGTTATTAAATAAATTTTGCTATTTAAGTAAATACATATAAAATAAATACAAAGTACTTGAAATGTAAAGTTTTTGTATCTAAAATATTTTATTTGTAAAATATTAAGTAGTTATTGTAAGCTATAATATGGGAGTATAATAGTAGATGTAAATTTGCAAAGAGATTTATTAAAAGTACGGATTAAAATGTTATTAAACATATAAATGGAGGAGTTAGTATGTCTAAGATATTAGTAATAGATGATGAGCTAGATATGTTAAAGCTGATTGAAAATGTATTAAAAAGAGATGGTCATGAAGTGAAGGTAATTAGTGATGTAGAGAATGCTATGGATATAAATTTTAACTCTTTTAATCTAATAATATTAGATGTAATGATGCCCAAGATTGATGGTTTTGAAGTATGTAAAGCTATAAGGAATAAGGTTGATTGTCCAATACTGTTTTTGACAGCTAAAAATATGGAAAGTGATATTATGTATGGTCTTGGTATAGGAGCAGACGATTATATAACAAAACCATTTGGTGTAGGAGAGTTAAGGGCTAGAATAACTGCTCATCTAAGAAGAGAAAATAGAGAGAAAAAAAATTTATTAACTATATCAAATGTTCAATTTAACTTTTTAGGTAAAGAAGTCTCAGTTGAGGGCAAAAAAATTAATTTTACTAAGAGTGAGTATTTAATATGTGAATTTTTAGCTAAAAATAAGGGGCAAGTATTTTCAAAAGAAAGAATATATGAGTCAGTATATGGTTTTGATGGAGAAAGTGATATAAGTGCTATTACAGAACATATAAAAAATATACGAAGCAAATTAAAACAATGTGATGTTTATACTATAGAAACTGTATGGGGTATAGGATATAAATGGGTGTAATAAATAGAAGTGTAATTTAGTGAAAATATTATATATATCTACAAAATGTTTGTAAAATATTAATCTATATATTAAAATTTAATTTATAGATTAATATTTTTTGTGAATGACAAAATTGTAAGGTATTTTGTTATAAAATATTAATATTCGTAGTGTATACTAATAATAAGGTATTTGGTATTAAATCTTGAGAAAAGGATGGTTATCTCTAATGGATAAACTAAAGAATATTAGAAAGAGTTTACTACAGTATACATTTTTATTTTTACTAATAGGTATAACGATTTATCTAGTGTTTAAAACATTAGACATTAAAATGTTATCAAATGTTATAGTTATGGTAGATAAGAAATTTTTATTCATAGGTGCTTTGGCAATAATGTCTCATATAATGCTTGAAGGAGTAGTAATGAAGATAATTATAGAAAGTACTCACAAAGTTAATATTAGATTTATTGGTTTTAAGTTGGCCATTATGGGATTCTATTATAATTTAATAACTCCTTTTGCTTCAGGAAGTCAACCAGTGCAGATATATGTACTTAAAAAATGTAAAATGCCACTTAGTAAGGCAAGTGCAGTTATTACCAATAAGTCTATTATTTTTCAAATAGTAGTTACTTTTTATTGTACAATACTTGTGCTAATGAATTTTTCTATGTTAGAAAAACAGATGAAAATGATTATGCCTTTAGTTTTTTTAGGGATAGCTATTAACTCATTTGTCCTAATTATGATAATATTAGTTATTTTAAATCCTGAAAAAATAAAATATTTTATGAGAGTTTCCATCAAACATATATCAAAGATTAAATTTTTAAAATTTTTAGATAATAAGATTGACTCTATAGAAAGTTTTATAGATGATTATAGTAAAGCGATAAGTTTTTTTGCCAAGAATAAAAAAGTATTAATTTCAACTATAATAGTAACTTTTATTCAATTAAGTGCTTACTTTAGTGTTTCATTTTGGATATACAAAGCATTTAATTTACAAGGTTACAGTTACGTCTATATATTAACACTACAAGCATTTTTATATATGGCGATATCACCAATACCAACACCTGGGAATGTAGGAGCTAATGAATTGGCATTTTTCACTATATTCAAATCAGTATTCCCTCAATCTTTGATGGGATATGCAGTATTTTTATATGGTGGGTTTATGTACTACTTGATTCTTATTGGAAGTGGAATATTTACTGTAATCACTCACTACAGAATGAAAAATAGGATTGGAAGAAATGTAGTTTTAAGTGAAAATTAAATAGATTTAAATAAGCGTATATTAAAAAATATGTCATAAGAGCTAGAATATTTTAATTAGATAGTTGAAATATAAAGATTATTATGACATATTTTTTTTAAAAATATAAAAGGAATTGTGAGAAAATTGTTGAATTTAATAGATAGTATTGCAAAATATTTGTAATTTTGCATATTATAAAAACATTTCATTATCTTTAAGGTAAATTTTACTTATCAGGGGATAAATCTAAGGGGGGAAATGTATGGAGAAAAAAATTTTAACAGTTTGTCCATACTGTGGAGCTGGATGCCAACTATATCTAGTGGTAAAAGACAATAAGATATTAAGAGCTGAGCCAGCTAATGGTAGAACAAATCAAGAAAGTTTGTGCTTAAAAGGTCGTTATGGATGGGATTTTCTAAATGACCCTAAAATTTTAACACCTAGGCTAAAAAAACCAATGATAAGAAAACAAGGTGTATTAGAAGAGGTTGAATGGGATGAAGCTATAAGTTACACAGCTTCAAGATTAAATGAAATTAAAGAAAAATATGGCCCTGATTCTATTATGGGAACAGGTTCTGCAAGAGGACCTGGTAATGAAGCAAACTATATAATGCAAAAATTTATGAGAGCTGCAGTAGGAACTAATAATGTTGACCATTGCGCTCGTGTCTGACATGCACCATCTGTAGCCGGTCTGGCTTACTCATTAGGTAGTGGTGCAATGTCAAATTCTATACCAGAGATAGAAAATGCAGATGTCTTATTTATATTTGGATATAATGGAGCAGATTCACATCCAATAGTAGCAAATAGAATAGTAAAAGCTAAAAAAAATGGAGCTAAACTAATTGTTACTGACCCTAGACTAACTGAATCTGCAAGAATTGCGGATATACATCTACCTATAAAAGGTGGAACAAACATGGTTTTAGTAAATGCTTTTGGAAATGTCTTGATAGAAGAAGGTCTTTATAATAAAGATTTTGTTCAAAATCATACACAAGGTTTTGATGAATATAAAGAAATTGTTAAACCATATACAGCTAAATATGCTGAAAAGATTACAGGAATTCCAGAAGAGCTTATAAGAAAAGCTATGAGGGAATATGCAAAAGGTAAGAAAGCTATGATACTTTATGGAATGGGTGTCTGTCAATTTGGACAAGCTGTTGATGTAGTTAAAGGACTTGCATCAATTGCTTTACTTACAGGTAACTTTGGTAGAGAAAGCGTTGGAATAGGACCTGTACGTGGACAAAATAATGTTCAAGGGGCTTGCGATATGGGAGCTCTTCCTAATGTATATCCAGGGTATCAAAATGTAACTGATGATAAGATAAGAGAAAAGTTTGAAAACGCTTGGGGAGTAAAGTTATCTCCTAATAATGGTTATAGTTTAACTCAAGTTCCAAATTTAGTACTAAAAGAGAAAAAGCTTAAGGCTTATTATATATTTGGAGAAGACCCAGTACAAAGTGACCCAGATGCATCAGAAGTTAGAGAAGCTCTAGATGAGTTGGAGTTTGTAGTTGTTCAAGATATATTTATGAATAAGACAGCGCTTCATGCTGATGTTATACTTCCAGCTACTTCTTGGGGAGAACATGAAGGAGTATATACATGTGCAGATAGAGGATTCCAGTTGATGAGAAAGGCTATAGAGCCACAAGGAGATGTAAAACCAGATTGGCAAATTATAAGCGAAATTTCTACAGCAATGGGATACCCTATGAACTATAAAAACACTAAAGAAATATGGGATGAACTTAGACAATTATGTCCAAGCTTCTTAGGTGCCACTTATGAAAAAATAGAAGCTCAAGGGAGTGTTCAGTGGCCTTGTAAGAGTGAAAGTGTAGAAGATAAAGGAACTATGTATTTATATGAAGGTCAGAAGTTTTCTACTCCTAATGGAAAAGGTAATTTATTTGCTGCTGAGTGGAGACCTCCTATGGAAGTTGAAGATGATGAGTATCCATTTAGTTTATGTACTGTAAGAGAAGTTGGGCATTATTCAGTAAGAACTATGACTGGTAACTGTAGAACGCTTAGTTCATTAGAAGATGAACCAGGTCGTGTTCAAATAAATTGTAATGATGCAGAGAAACTAGGGATTGAAGATGATGAACTAGTTAGAATCAGTTCAAGAAGAGGAAGTGTAATAACAAGAGCAACAGTTACTGATAGAGTTAAGGAAGGTGCAACATATATGACTTATCAGTGGTGGGTTGGAGCTTGTAATGAACTTACAATAGCAAACTTGGACCCTATATCTAAAACACCAGAATATAAATATTGTGCTGTTAAACTGGAGAAACTTGAAGACCAAGAATTAGCAGAAAAATGTGTGAAAGAAGAGTATCAAAATCTTAAAGATAAAATGACTGCTACAAATATTTAGTAGTTAATTTTAATAAAGATTTATAAAAAGCGGAAAGGCTAATATTTTATGAATAATATATACTCAAAAACTAAATTACAAGAAAATAGCAAGGATGAAGTTTTTGAAAACATTTATAGTCTAGTGGATTATGAATATTTAAATTCTTTTAATGTAGAAATAAACAAAGTAAATGAATATGAACTATCAACAGACAATGAAGAAATAATTGCAGAATATCCGCTTAGTTTTATTTTGAATGATAAATATGTAAATACATTTTTATGTACGCCATATAATTTAGAAGAACTTGTAGTTGGTTTTTTGAAAACAAAGGGATATATAGAAAACAAAAGAAGTTTATTGAGCTTGGAGATAAATGAGAAGGAACGTTTTGCAAAAGTAAATATTCAAAATAAACAGGAAAGCGAAGATGAGCAAATTATATTTTTGAATTCACTAGACTATATAAAATGTACTCCTGTAGAGAGTGATATAAAAATAAATTATGATACAGTTTATAGCATAATGGATAGAAATTTAAATTCGTCATACTTATTTAAAAACACGGGTGGGGTGCACAGTGTGTCCATATTTAATTACGATGAAAATATAGTAACCTGTGAAGATGTGGCTAGACATAATGCAATGGACAAGGCAATTGGATTTTGTGTCTTAAATGAGATATCCTTGAAAGATAAAATTATAGCAGTAAGTGGAAGAATATCATTAGAGATGATATTGAAAGCGGCTATGACCCAAATTCCTATTGTAGTATCAAAATCAGCACCAACTAATTTATCAATAGAGCTTTCTAAAAAATTAAATATAACTCTTATTGGGTTTGTGAGAGGAAGACGAATGAATATTTATGCAAACCCACAGAGAGTTATCAAAAAGTGAGACTGAGTATATGTGTGCTAAAAAAGAAGAACAAAAATATTCAAAGTGTGAAATCTGTGGAGCATTAATTGATGACACTGATAAAGTATATGAAAACACATACAATTTGTGTAAAAAATGTAAGCGAAATATAAGTACTGAGAAAATCTTAAAATATATAAATATATATAATGAAAAATAACTAGGGATTTAGAAATATACAAATTGAAAGGTGGGATAATATGAAAAATAAAATAGGCTCTTTTGTAATAGCAGACCCAAACAAATGTACAGGTTGTAGAGCTTGTGAAGTAGCTTGTTTTACAATGCATAATCAACATAACAATGTAGGTTATACAGTTGGAACGGTTGATATACCTGTTATACCTAGACTTTATTTGGTAAAAGGTGATACTTTCTGTATGCCGATACAATGTAGACACTGTGAAGATGCTCCTTGTCTAAACTCATGTCCACAAAAAGCTATAATCAAAGAAAATAACATTATGTCTGTAAATGAAGAAAAATGTATAGGATGTAAAACTTGTCTGCTAGCATGTCCTTTTGGAGCTATAGATTTACTTCCACAATATGAAGATGGTAAAGAAGTAGAACAAGTAATTTTAGAAGAAAATAAAAAAATAGCTTATAAATGTGACTTATGTAAAGACAATGAAAAGATAGCTTGTGTAAGTGCATGTCCTCAGGAAGCTTTAAAACTTGTTACTCCAATAGATGACAAAAAGGCTAAGAATAGACAGGCTGCACTTAGCTTATTGTTAACAAATAAATAAAGGATACAGGGGTAGGTGACGTTTATGATAATAAATATAGATAAAGATTTATGTACTGGATGTAGAGAATGTTCCAAAGTCTGTCCAGTAAATGCTATTGAAGGTGAAGAGGGGAAACCACAAGAAATAAATTTAGATAGATGTGTTATGTGTGGTCAATGTGTTCAAACTTGTAAATCATATGCCTCAGTTATAGATGAAGGATTTGAATTTTTGCAAAGTAAAAAACAAGAAAGAGATATACCAGAATCTATAAATGAACCTATATTTGCAGCATATAATGTATGTGATGTAGATAAGGTTAAAAAGGCTTTAAATGACCCAAATGTATTTACTATGGTTCAATGTGCACCTGCAGTTAGAGTAGCTTTAGGTGAAGATTTTGGATATTATCTAGGATACCTAGGTGCTGGCAAAATGGCAGCAGCACTTAGAGCTTTAAATTTTGATAGAGTATATGATACTAACTTTGCAGCAGATTTGACTATTATGGAAGAAGGTAGCGAGTTGATTAAAAGGGTGACAGAAGGTGGAACTCTTCCAATGTTTACATCTTGTTGTCCAGCATGGGTAAAGTTTATGGAAAAAAATTATCCTAAATTAACTAATCATTTATCTTCTTGTAAATCACCTCAACAGATGGGTGGTGCAATATTTAAAACTTATGGTGCAGAAATAAATAATATAGATGCATCAAAAATATTTAGTGTTTCTATAATGCCATGTACATGTAAAAAATATGAATGTGATAGAGAAGAAATGGATTCTAGTGGATATAGAGATGTAGATGTAGTGTTAACTACAAGAGAATTAGCTTACCTAATAAAAGATATGGGAATTGATTTCAAAAACTTAAGAGAAGAAAAGTTTGATAGTCCTTTAGGTAGCTATAGTGGAGCTGGAACTATATTTGGTGTTACTGGTGGAGTTATGGAAGCGGCTATAAGAACTGGTTATGAGCTTATAACTGGAGAAAGTATTCCTAATGTAGAAGTAAAACAAGTAAGAGGAGAGAATGGTTTTAGAAAGTCAACTATTAAGATAGGAGATTTAGACCTAAGAGTTGGAGTAGTGAGTGGACTAAAAAATGTAATACCAGTACTTGAAGATTTAGAAAAAGGAAAATTAGATGTAGATTTCATTGAAGTTATGACTTGTCCTGTTGGATGTGTAAGTGGCGGAGGTCAACCAAAAATTTTATTAGAAGAATATAAAGAATTAGCCTATGAAAACAGAACAAAGGCAACATATGTGCATGATGAACATTTGGCAGTTAGAAAATCTCATGAGAACCCTGAGATTAAAAAATTGTATGATGAATATCTAGTAGAACCATTAGGAGAAAAATCTCATCATTTATTACACACTACATATTGTATAGGAAAGGAAGTGGCTAAGTAATGAACTATTTTGTTATAGCGGACCCTGATAAGTGTATAGGATGTAGAACTTGTATGATAGGATGTGTAGTTGCACATTCAGATGAGGATATTTTTTACAAAAACCCAGATGAGATAAATTTTAACCCAAAACTTTCTGTTATAAAGACAAAGGAAGTAAGTGCCCCAATACAATGTAGACATTGTGAAGATGCCCCTTGTGCAAAGGCATGTCCAAATGGTGGTATAGTTAGGATAGGGAACACAATAAAAATAAATGAAGAAAATTGTATAGGATGTAAGACTTGTATGTTAGCATGTCCTATAGGTGCAATAGATATAGTTACATTAAAAGACATAGACGAAGGAAAGCTTTGCTTTAGAGAAAGAATGACAGCAAATAAATGTGATTTTTGTATAGAATCTCCAGAAGGACCTGCATGTGTAAATGTCTGTCCAACTAAAGCATTTACTATAGTTAAGGATGAGGATATAGATAGCAAAGTTAAAAACAAAAGAAAGTTAGCTATATTGTAATATATAAAAAGATGGAGCTCTCCTTATTATTAAGAGTTCCATCTTTTTAATTATTGTTTATATATTAAAAAATCAATTATTGCATTAGTTTATCGAGCCTTTCTCTATTCATTTTTTTCATTCCTATAGAAGTTATAATAAGTAAAGTATAAGCAATTATAACTGATAAAATTATGATGTACCAAGAAAATCTATAACCAAAGTTATCAACTAGTAATCCAAATAATGTCGAACCTAATGCAAAGCCTACTGCAAAAATTAATTGTACGATTCCATATATACTACCAAACTCTTTTTGGCCAAAGAAAGTACCTGTTAAATAAGCGGGTCCAATCATATAAGCAAATACAGAAAGCCCTTTTAAGGTAGCAAACACAAATGCAAAAGTAGAAGATTTATCTACAAGTAGTAGTGATAAAGTAGCTACAAGGACTAATATAAAAGCTACAATAAGTGGCTTTACTTGACCAAATTTATCAAACAGCAATCCTCCAAATATATTACCAATGAGAGCGAATAAAGCAAAAATGGAGCCTACTGTTCCTACTAAAATTGGATTTAGATAATTTCTAAGGTAGGTTGGATATTGTACAGATAATGATGAAACATATATACCTACAAATATAAATCCAATTGCCATAATCCAAAAATATTTAATTTTTTTAGCTTCTTTCAACGTATAACCCCATACTGAAGAAGAAATTGCATCAGATGAGTTCTCTTTTTTTCCTTTAGACCTTACTATTTCACTGGCATCCTTAGGCATTCTAAGTATGAATAATATTATAGGTATACCAATTATCAATGCTGCAATCCCAAATATTAGATAAGAGCGACTATATCCTTGAGATGCTAATAAACGAACTACAAGTGGTTGTAGAAATATACTACCAATAGAACCACCAGCAAAAGCAAATCCTAGAGCCTTTCCTTTACTTTCTTCATCAAACCAAGCACTTATTAAAACAGGTATACCTATAGCAGATATAATTGTAGCACCAACTTGCACAATACATGATAAAGTATAAAATTGCCATAGCTTAGTACATATGGAAAAAGTAGCAAAAGCAATACTAGAAATTATACAGCCTAATAAATAGAGTGTCTTAAGATTGACTTTAGAAAACAATTTACCAATAAAAGGTGATACAATTGCTGAAGCAATCGTACCAATGGTGAATATTAGAGAAAAAGATGCCAAACTAAAGCCTTCCCCTTCAACAACATAACTTATAAACTGAGGTTGTATAGTAGCTACGAGATTAAATGGAATAGCTTGTATCAACATACAACCAAGTACTATAACCCAAGCGTTTGAAAAGTTTTTAATGCTAAATTTATTATTTAGTGTATTCATTGTATCTCTCCTTTAGATTAGGATTTGTAAATATTAATTTAATTATTCCAGTTTTACAGATTAGTTTTGGATAGTGTAGCTATTTAAATGTAATTTTGGGTATTAATATAAAAATTATCTATTAAAAATTGATTATTTTAAACGGATGGGGTAAATTAACATATATAGATAGATAAATGAAAGGATGGATGAAATGTCATTTGAAAAAATAAATAATAATAATCTAGATAAAATACACAATAGAAAGTGTATCCTGTTTGTAAATTTTAATAAAAAAGAATTATCACTAATTAAAAATGTTAGTAATTTTGCTGGAATAAGAGACCACATTATCTTAAGTGATAAAAATGGGGATGACATAATTAGAGATATTTTGGATGGAAATACATCAAATAAATGTGAAAATGGAATTAAGAGTAAGTCTGTGATATTTAATAACATTCCAAGTACACAAGTGAATGCATTTTTAGAAGGATTAAAAAAAGTGAGGATAAATAAGCCTTTTACAGCTATGGTGACTGAAACATCTATTGATTGGACATTAAATAATTTAATAGAAAATTTAGTTCAAGAACGTAATGCAATGGTCTTAGGAAAAACAATTGAGCATAAATAAATTTGAGACATCTTCTAGTGAGTTTAACTAATATACATTAAGTATCATATTGTACTGTAGGATATAAAAGTTTTAATGTGAGTAGATGGAGGAGATTAAGATGAAAGTTTTATTTACAATAAATTATGGAAAAGAGAAGTTCGAGAAAATAAGTGAATTAGGATATGATGTTATACACTACTCTGAAGATAGTATTGAAAATAATGAAGATGTAAATACTGCAGATGTACTAGTTACATATAACCCATTTAGCAGACTAGATATTTCTAAAATGAAAGATTTAAAGTATATACAGACAACTAGTGTAGGTATAGACCAACTTCCAAAAGAAGAAGTATTAAAGAGAGATATTAAAATAGCAAATAATAGAGGTGGATATAGTATACCTATTGGTGAAAGCATAGTTATGTATATTTTAGAAATCTATAAAAATAGTGCAAAGTTTTTTAAACAGCAACAAAACAAAGAATGGAAGATGGATTTTTCTGTATCAGAATTATATGGGCAAAGAGTTGGATTTCTCGGAACAGGTACTATATCATCAGAAGCAGCTAAAAGATTGAAGGCTTTTGGCTTAGAAATATGGGGAGTAAATACTGATGGAAGTAGTAAAAAATACTTTGATAAATGTTTTGCTACTGATGATATGAATGTTGTATTTGAAGAATGTGACATAGTTGTAGTAGCAATGCCTTCTACAAAAAGTACAGATGGAATAGTAAACAAAGACATGTTTAAACTTATGAAAGAGGGTTCTGTATTTATTAATGTTGGTAGAGGAAATACAGTTAATCAGAAAGATTTAGAAGAATGCGTAGAAAAATTCAGAGGAGTAGCATTAGATGTATTTGAAAGTGAACCTTTAAGCCAAGAGAATAAGTTATGGGAGTGCGAAAATGTCATAGTAACTCCTCATAATTCTTGGGTATCTGATAAGAATAAGGAAAGAACCTTTAATATGGTTTATAATAATTTGAAACACTATATAATGGAGAATAAACCTATAGATAATGTTGTAGATATATCAAGAGGTTATTAAACATAAAAAATTTAATGAAAATAAAAGGGGTTGTCTTAAAATTGATTTTTTCTAATCAAATTTTAAGTCTAACTCCTTTTTTAATTTAGTAAATCACAACTACTTTATGTTCTATGGCAACTCAACATAGAATACTTAGTATTTTGAGAATGAAACTTATGTAATTGAAAAACAAAGAGACACAATAATTATACTTTCTAACAATATCTACAGAATTGAGGAAGAGTTCCTACATTATGTGTAGATTTTTGGATAAGCACTTTTTTGTAATAAATTTAAAGTCAAAAAAGTGATATACTAAAAAATGTATAAATAGGAAATAATCAATTATAAGGAAATCTTAAAATAATTTAATTTAAAAAATATAAAGAGGTGTAAAAGTGAGCGTTAAAGATGAGATTAATAAACTTATAGAAAAAATAAACTACCATAATGAAAGGTATTATAATCAGGATAGCCCAGAAATATCAGACTATGAATATGATAAATTAATGAAAGAATTAATTTCTTTGGAAGAAGAAAATCCAGAACTAAAGAGAATTGATTCTCCAACAAATAGGGTAGGAGGTAAGCCATTAGATAAATTCAATCAAATTGTCCATAAAGCTCCTATGCTAAGTCTATCGAATGCTTTTTCAGAACAGGACTTAAAAGATTTTGACAAGAGGGTTCAAGAATATGTAGGAGACAATGTTGAATATGTTGTTGAGTTTAAAATAGATGGTCTTTCTGTAGGTCTTACTTATAATAATGGAGAGTTCGAAAAAGGTGCAACTAGAGGAGATGGGATTGTAGGAGAAGATATCTCTCACAATTTGATGACAGTAAAAAGTATACCTCTTAAAATAAATGACAAAAAAGAACTAATAGTTAGAGGAGAAGTATATATCTCGAAAGATAATTTTAGAAAAGTAAATGAACAACAAGAAGAACAAGAACAGCCGTTATTTGCTAATCCAAGAAACCTTGCAGCAGGCTCATTAAGACAATTAGACCCAAAATTAACTGCCAAAAGACCTTTAGATATATTTATATTTAATATGGAAAATATAGAAGAATATGATTTAAAAAGTCACAGTGAATCCCTAGAGTATTTAGAAGAATTAGGATTCTCAGTAAGCCAAAGTTATAAAGTTTGTAAAAATATCGATGAAGTTATTGAACATATTGAATACTGGACGGAGAATAGAGGTAATTTGGAATATGAGATAGATGGTATGGTAATAAAAGTAAACGATATAAAACAGAGGGAAGAAATGGGATATACAGCAAAAAGCCCTAGATGGGCAATTGCATATAAGTTTCCAGCAGAAAAGAAAAAAACTAAAATAATAGATATAATAGTAGAAGTTGGTAGAACAGGTACAATAACACCTTCAGCAATACTTGAACCAGTCAGACTTGCAGGTACTACTGTAAGTAGAGCTACACTTCATAATGAAGATTATATAAGAGAAAAAGATATAAAGATAAATGACACAGTATTAGTTCAAAAAGCAGGCGATATAATACCTCAAGTTTTAGAAGTTATAACAGAAGAACGTACTGGAGATGAAATAGATTTTAAGATGCCAGAAAAATGCCCTGTATGTTCAGAACCAACAGTAAGATTAGAAGGGGAGGCTGCTGTAAAGTGTATAAATATGTCTTGTCCAGCTCAAATAAGAAGGGGAATTATACACTTTGTATCAAGAGATGCAATGAATATAGATGGTCTAGGAGAATCTATAATTACGTTATTGTTAAATGAAAAAATAATCCAAGATGTATCTGATTTATACTATATAAAAAAGGAAGATGTAGTCGACCTAGAGAGAATGGGTGAAAAGTCTGCTGATAATTTAATAAACTCAATTGAAAAGTCAAAAGAAAATGATTTATGGAGACTTATAAATGGATTAGGTATCAAATTTATAGGAGTTAAAGCAGCTAAAATACTTGCATCTAACTTTAAGGACTTAGATGATGTAATTTCTTCAACAAGTGAGCAACTGGAAGAATTAGAGGAATTCGGAAGTATAATGGCAAACAGCGTTGTCGAGTTTTTTAAGGAAGACAAAAATATAAATGTTATAAACAAGTTGAAAAGTGTAGGAGTAAACACAAAATCATTGAATAATACAGGAGAAAATGTAGAAAAGATATTTGAAGGAATGAAAATAGTATTGACTGGTACACTTCCTACATTAAAAAGAAATGATGCAAAAGATATGATAGAAAAAAGAGGTGGAAAAGCTACATCTAGTGTAAGTAAATCGACAACATTTGTTTTGGCAGGGGAGGAAGCTGGTTCTAAACTTACTAAAGCAAATGATTTAGGAATTAAAGTTATAGATGAAGACAGCTTTTTAGAATTATTGAATTTATCATCGAAAGATGAAGTAAAAGCTATATTAGAGGGCTAAAAAGTCGTTTAATTTACTAGAAAACTACTATAATTAATGATAGAATAGTTCAGTAAGCTAATGAGATTATAAAAAAACAATATAATATTTGATTAAATTGAAAATTATAAAAAATAACTTTATAAAATATAAAAAATATAAGAAAGGATATTAAAAATGACCAGAAGTTATGATAGAAGTAATGACCAGATAAGACCTGTAAAGATAAGCAGAAATTATACAAAGTATGCAGAAGGCTCTGTTCTTATAGAAATGGGAGAGACAAAGGTTATATGTACTGCATCAGTAGAAGAGAAAGTACCTCCTTTTTTGAGAAATAGTGGTACTGGATGGATAAATGCTGAATATTCTATGTTGCCAAGAGCAACACAACAAAGAAAGATAAGGGATGCATCTAGGGGGAAAATCGACGGAAGAACACAAGAGATACAGAGATTGATAGGAAGAGCAATAAGGTCTGTTGTAGATTTGAATAAATTAGGTGAAAGAACTATTTGGGTAGATTGCGATGTTATACAAGCTGATGGAGGAACTAGAACAGCGTCTATAACAGGAGCATTTGTGGCAGTTGCAGAAGCAATATATAAATTGTATAAAGCAAAGACAATAAAAGAAATGCCAATAACAAATTTTGTATCTGCAATCAGTGTTGGAATAGTAAATGAAACACATATGTTGGATTTATGTTATGAAGAAGATTCTAAAGCACAGGTAGATATGAATATAATAATGACTGATAAGTGTGAGTTTGTAGAAGTACAGGGGACTGGAGAAGAGAAACCTTTTTCGAGAAAAGATTTAAATTTATTGTTAGAGTTAGGAGAAAAAGGGAATAAAGAATTAATAAGGTTTCAAAGAGAAGCTTTAGGTGAAATAGCAGATGAGATATTAGGTATGGAGTATGGTAATGAAGTAGTAATTGCTACTAATAATGCTCATAAGCTAGAAGAAATAGGTGAAATCTTAAAAGACTTTGAATATACAGTGTATTCCTTAAAAGATGTTGACCTAGCAGGTATAGAAATAGTTGAGGATGGAAAAACATTTGAGCATAATGCATTAATAAAAGCTAGAACAATAGCTAAAAAAACTAAACTTATAGCAATATCAGACGATTCAGGTTTAGAAGTAGATGCTTTAGGCAAAAAACCTGGTGTTTATTCAGCTAGATATGCAGGAGAACATGCGACAGATGAAGAAAATAGAGAAAAGCTATTAAAATCTATGCAAAATATACCAATTAGTAAAAGAAATGCAAGATTCGTCTCTGCGATAGCAGTAGTTTTCCCAGATGGAAAAGAGTTTGTAGTAAGAGGAATCTGTGAAGGAACAATAGGTTTTGAAGAAAAGGGTAAAAATGGCTTTGGATATGATAGCTTATTTATAGTAAAAGGATATAATAAAACCTTTGGTGAGATACCTAGTGTTATAAAAAATTCAATCAGCCACAGAGCAAATGCACTAAAACTTATGAAACAAGAGTTTATAAAAAGGGTAGTGAAGTAATGAAGATAGGTATAGTAAGTGACACACATATGATGATTAAAAATATGGAAAAAGCAATACCATATTTGAAAGAATGTGACCTAATAATTCATGCAGGAGACAATTTTACAGACTCAAGATATATTTACAGCATGACTAATGTGGGAATCATTGCAGTTAAAGGTAATTGTGACTTTGATGCTGTTGAGGAAGAAGTTGTCTTTGAAGTAGCAAATAAAACTATATTTTTATGCCATGGAGATAAGTATGGTGTAAAATACGGAACACAGATGTTAGAAAACAAGGCAAGTGAAGTTGAAGCTGATATAGTTATATTTGGTCATACCCATACTCCGTTTAGAGAAATTAAAGATAATGTGCTTTACATAAATCCTGGAAGTACTTCACTTCCAAGAGGAGTATCGTATAAAAGTTTTGTTATTATGGTCATAGAAGATGATGACATAAATATTGAAGAAATACGTATATAAGGGTGTATTTATCCAAAAAAACGGCAAAAAACACTCAAAAAATTAAATTTTATCAAATAAGTGCAACGATATTAATGGAACACTTGTAAATAAAAAAACTTATGTGATATAATTAAGTGGTTGAATTATAAATAGAATGAATTATGATACCATTATCGGGTATTACATAAATATCACTAGGAGGATTAGAAGGATGAAAGCAGAACTAATTAAAAAAGAGGGTAATAAAGTTACTTTAAAAATAACAGTAGATAACAATAAATTTGAAGCAGCAGTAAATAAGGCTTATAATAAAAGCAGAAATAAATACAATATACCTGGATTTAGAAAAGGTAAAGCTCCAAGAATTGTTATAGAGACTCAATACGGAAAAGGCATATTCTATAATGATGCTATAGAAATATTATTCCCAGAAGTTTATCCAGAAGCTATCAAGGAATTAGATATAGACCCAATAGACAATCCAGATTTAGATATAGAGGAAATAAGCAAAGATAATGGATTAGTTATGGTTCTTAATGTAGAAGTTAAACCAGAGTTTGAATTAGGAAACTACAAGGGTATAGAAATAGCTAAGGTTGAGAATACTGTAAGTGACGAAAATGTTGAAGCTAAACTACAAGAAATGGTTGAAAAAAATGCTAGATTAGTAAGTGTAGAAGATAAGGCTTTAGAAGATGGAGACACAGCTATAATAGACTTTGAAGGTTTTGAAAATGGTGTGGCTTTTGAAGGTGGTAAAGGTGAAAATTATAACTTAGTTATAGGTTCAAACACATTTATACCAGGATTTGAAGAACAATTAGTAGGTAAAAAAGCTGGTGAAGAAGTAGAAGTTAATGTTACTTTCCCAGAAGAATACCACTCACAAGATTTAGCTGGAAAACCAGTTGTATTTAATGTGAAAATAAATGATGTAAAAGTAAAAGAATTATCTGCATTAGATGATGAATTTGCTAAAGATACTAGCGAATTTGACACTTTAGATGAATTAAAAGCAGATGTAAGAGCTAAATTAGAAGAAGAAGCTAAAAATAGAGCAGATGCAGAAACTAGAAATTCAGTAGTAGAAAAAGTTGCTGAAAATACAGAAATAGAAATACCAGAAGTTATGGTACAACATCAAATAGATAATATGTTAAATGAACTTAACTACCAATTACAATATCAAGGATTTGGATTACAACAATTATTAGAGATGACTGGTAGAACTATGGAAGAATTAAGAGAAGAAAGAAAAGAAGATGCTAAAAAATTAGTTAAATCTTCTCTAGTATTAGAAGCAATAACTAAAGCTGAAGGAATTGAAGCAACAGAAGAAGAATTTAAAGCTGAGTTAGAAAAAATGGCTTCTGCTTACAATATGGAAATAGACAAAATAGAAGCTTCTTTAAGAGATGCTGATAAAGAAGATATAAAAGGACAAATAAAGATAAGAAAAACAATAGATTTATTAGTTGAGAATGCAACAATAGCTTAATAAAATAAACGCTAACTAATATAGTTGACGTTATAGAATGTTTAGTATATAATGATGTGCAAATATAATTTAGTTAAATGCGTATAATAATTTACAGTAGCTTAAAAAAAGCTACTGTAAATTATATAGAATAAAGGGGGTATGAAACCATGGCATTAGTACCTGTAGTTGTTGAACAAACAGGAAGAGGAGAAAGATCTTATGATATTTTTTCTAGACTATTAAAAGACAGAATAATCTTCTTAGGAGATCAAGTTAACGATGCCACAGCAGGGCTTATAGTAGCACAGCTATTATTTTTAGAAGCTGAAGACCCAGACAAAGATATACATTTATATATAAATTCTCCAGGAGGAAGTATAACTTCTGGAATGGCTATATATGATACTATGCAATACATCAAACCAGATGTAAGCACTATATGTATAGGTATGGCTGCTTCTATGGGAGCATTCTTGTTGGCAGCAGGAGCAAAAGGAAAAAGACTAGCACTACCAAATAGTGAAATAATGATACATCAACCATTAGGTGGAGCTCAAGGTCAAGCGACAGATATAGAAATTCATGCAAAAAGAATTTTAAAAATAAAAGAAACTCTAAATGAGATATTATCTGAAAGAACTGGTCAGCCATTAGAGAAAATAAAAATGGATACTGAACGTGATAACTTCATGAGTGCAATAGAAGCCAAAGAATATGGTTTAATAGATGAAGTATTTACAAAGAGACCGTAGATAGAGAGAGGTGTTAATATGTCTAAATATGAAGAAAAACGACAATTAAAGTGTTCATTCTGCGGTAAAAATCAAGATCAAGTAAGAAGATTAATTGCAGGTCCAAATGTATATATTTGTGACGAGTGTGTTGAACTTTGTGACGAAATTATTCAAGAAGAAATAGAAGATACTATAGATGAAGATACTACATCATTACCAAAGCCAAAGGAAATGATGGAGATTCTAAATGATTATGTAATAGGCCAAGAAAAAGCTAAAAAAGCTTTATCAGTTGCAGTTTATAATCATTACAAGAGAATATACAGTAAAAAATCTAGTAACAAGGATATAGAAATTCAAAAGAGTAATATACTTTTACTAGGACCTACTGGTTCTGGAAAGACATTACTTGCTCAAACTCTAGCAAGAACTCTTAATGTACCTTTTGCAATGGCTGATGCTACATCATTAACTGAAGCTGGATATGTTGGAGAAGACGTTGAAAACATACTTCTAAAACTTATTCAAGCTGCTGATTTTGATATAGAAAAAGCTGAAAGAGGTATAATATATATAGATGAGATAGACAAAATTGCAAGAAAATCTGAAAATCCATCTATAACTAGAGATGTAAGTGGTGAAGGTGTTCAACAAGCCCTTCTAAAAATATTAGAGGGTACTGTTGCAAATGTTCCACCACAAGGAGGAAGAAAACATCCTCATCAAGAATTCCTAAAGATAGATACTACTAATGTATTGTTTATACTAGGTGGAGCTTTTGATGGATTAGAAAAAATAATCCAAAAACGTGGTGGAGATAAAACACTAGGTTTTGGAGCTAAGATAGAAAGTAAGAAAGAATTAGATTTAGGAAAGCTATATGAAAAAGTACTTCCAGAGGATTTATTAAAATATGGTATAATACCTGAATTTATAGGAAGAATACCAGTTTTAGCTACTTTAGAATTACTGGATGAAGATGCATTGATGCAGATATTACAGGAACCTAAAAATGCTCTAGTAAAACAGTATAAAAAACTATTGGAGTTGGATGATGTTGAACTAGAATTTGAAGAAGGTGCTCTTCGTGCAATAGCTAAAAAAGCTATAGAAAGAAATACAGGAGCTAGAGGGCTTAGAAGTATAGTTGAAAGCGTAATGATGGAGACTATGTTTGAGGTACCATCTAGAGATAATATAAAGAAGGTTATAGTAACAGAGAAATCTGTGAACGAAGACTCAGTAAATCCTATCATAGTACTTAAGGATCAAGAGGAAAGTGCATAAGATGATGAAAAGGAGCTTTAAAGGCTCCTTTTTTTATGTTAATATGCTTAATATAAAACTAGATATTACATTATAAAAATGAGAGTAATATACCTAGAACACCAAAGACGAATACAATTGCAATAGAACCAATTTTTCCTTTATATAAAAGGTAAAAGGATACTATAAATGCAATTATTCCATATAAGTCCCAATTAACTTCTTTGGCAGATGAAAAAGCTGCCGATAATATGAATCCTAAAGTAATTGGTCTAAGAACCATCAATAAGTTTTCTACTTTTTTATTATTTTTGAACTTAGAAAATAACTTTGATATAATAGTTAGACCTACTAATGCAAAAATCGTTACACCAATAGTTGCAGACAGAGAACCAAAAAAACCTGCAGTCTTAAACCCTACAAATGTAGCACTATTTATTGCTACAGGGCCTGGTGTAGATTGTGATATAGCAAGTAAATCCAAGAATTCTTGATTAGTTATTAGGTGGTATTTAGATATAAATTCTTGTTGAATAAATGGCAGCATGGCATATCCACCGCCAAAACTAAAGGCTCCTATTTTAAGGAATATTAAAAAGAGTAGTGTTATTTCTGACATAGACTATATACACCTCCTCCAATTATTAAATAAATAGGGCTTATATTGAATACACCAACAGATAAAACTGCTATAATTAATAGTAGTATGTTAGTTCTAGACTTTGGCAGTTTCTTAAACATGCTCGTAAAAGAATACAATATAAGAGCTATTACGACAGGGGCAACTCCTTTAAAAAATCCATCTAAAATTTTAGATGATGAATTTTTAAAATATAGATATGATAAGACTAATACTATACAAAATGATGGTAAAGCAGAGCCTAAGGTACATATAAGAACTCCTGGTATACCATAAAGTTTATATCCTAATAATACAGATATATTAACTGCCAGTACTCCAGGGTAACTTTGAGCTATGGATAGAAAATCAATAAATTCTTCCTGCTCTAAAAGCTTTTGTTTGTTTACAAGTTCATCTTGTATAAGAGGAACCATAGCGTATCCACCACCAAACGTAAACGCACCGATTTTTAAAAAAGTTAAAAACAATTTCAACATAATAGAAACCTCCAAAAGATAAATAACATCTAAGTATACTAACATTAATATTATATCATAATAAAATAGTAATATAATATGCTAAGAATTTATCATTAATGTTGAAAATTAACTTGTTCGAATACATAATATTAAAATCAAAATAATTAGACTAGAAAAGGAGTAATGTTGATGGAACAAAATTATACTAAAATAGATCATGAATTACCGCTAATTCCTCTAAGAGGATTAGCAATATTTCCATATATGATATTAAATTTTGATATAGGAAGAGAGATATCTCTTAAAGCTTTAGACCAAGCTATGATGGAGGAAGAACTTATATTTTTAACATCTCAAAAAGAAGCTGAAGTTGATGAGCCAGGAGAAGACGATTTTTATCATGTAGGGACAATTTGTAAAGTTAAACAAATGATAAAATTACCAGGAGATACAGTTCGTGTTTTGGTTGAAGGTGTATCAAGAGGTAGGGTAAAACAAATAGAACAAGAAGAAGGGTATTTCAAAGCAGTAATAGAAGAAATAGTCTTTGATAGTGACAATTTAGATAGTGAGACAGAAGTTGAAATTGAAGCATTTGTAAGAAATGTATTTGATGCCTTTGAAGAATATATAAATATCGGAAACAGAGTATCACCAGAAATATTAATATCTTTGGCTGATATAGAAGATGTTGATAGATTTATAGATACAATAGCTGCCAATATATATCTAAAGTCAAGCCAAAAACAAGAAATATTAGAAGAATTTGATATTAAGAAAAGACTTGAGCTTATTTATTCTATATTATTAGAGGAGATAGATATACTAAAAATAGAGAAGAAGATAACTTTAAGAGTTAAAAAACAGATGAATAAAGTTCAAAAAGAATATTACCTTAGAGAACAATTAAAAGCAATACAAAAAGAATTAGGTGAAGAAGAAGATATAAATTCTGAAGCTGATGAATACAGAGAAAAGCTTAAAAAAATAAAAGCACCTAAGACAACTAAGGAAAAAATAGAAAAAGAAATAGATAAATTTTCAAAGATATCTTCAATGTCTCCAGATGTATCTGTAAGTAGAAACTACTTGGATACTATATTTTCATTGCCATGGAATAAGGAAACAAAAGATAAGCTGGATATAAATAAGGCAAATGCTATACTAGATGAAGACCATTATGGATTAGAGAAAGTAAAAGAAAGAATACTAGAATACTTAGCTATAAGAACACTTGCTAAATCACTTAAAGGTCCTATAATATGTCTAGTTGGTCCTCCAGGAACAGGAAAGACATCTATAGTAAAATCAATAGCTAGAGCGTTGAATAGAAAGTTTGTAAGAATATCTTTAGGTGGAGTTAGAGATGAAGCAGAAATAAGAGGTCATAGAAGAACTTATGTAGGTTCAATTCCAGGAAGAATAATCAATGGAGTAAAAGAAGCACAAACAAAAAATCCTGTATTTTTATTTGATGAGATAGATAAAATGGCAGCAGATTATAAAGGTGACCCAGCTTCAGCAATGCTAGAAGTATTAGACCCAGAGCAAAATAAGGATTTTGTAGACCACTACTTAGAAATACCTTTTGATTTATCAAAAATACTATTTGTTACAACAGCAAACAGTCTAGGTAATATACCAAGACCATTATTAGATAGAATGGAAATAATAGAAGTATCTGGATATATAGAAGAGGAAAAATTAAATATAGCAAAAAAATATTTACTTCCAAAACAAATTAAAGAGCATGCTTTAAAAGAAAACTTCATAAAAATGGATGATGAGACTTTAAGAAGTATAATAAATCATTATACAAGAGAAGCAGGTGTAAGAACACTAGAAAGAACTATTGGTAAAATTTGTAGAAAAGTTGCAAAAAAATATGTTGAAGACCCAACTCTTGAAGAAGTTATTGTAAATAAGTCTGACTTAGAGACATATCTTGGAAAAGACATGTTTAAGTATCAACTTGCAGAAGTTAATCCTCAAATAGGATTAGTAAATGGTCTTGCATGGACAGCAGTTGGTGGAGTTACACTTGAAGTAGAAGTAAATGTACTTAAAGGTAAAGGCGAAATTGTATTGACTGGGAAGCTAGGAGATGTTATGAAGGAATCTGCTAAGACAGGTATATCTTATATAAGATCAATAGTGGACAAGTTTGATATAGACCCAGATTTTTATAAGACAAATGATATTCATATACACATTCCAGAAGGTGCTGTTCCAAAAGATGGACCATCAGCTGGTATAACTATGGCTCTTGCAGTAATTTCAGCACTTACTAAAAGACCTGTCCCAGGCAATATAGCTATGACAGGAGAGATAACTTTAAGAGGTAGAGTATTAGCTGTAGGAGGAGTTAAAGAAAAATTATTAGCAGCTCATAGAGCTGGTATAACAAAAGTATTAATTCCTAAAGAATGTGAAGCTGATTTAGATGAGATACCAGAAAATGTAAAAGAAAAAATGGAGTTTGTACTTGTAGAACATATGGATGAAGTATTAGAACAAGCTTTGTTAAAGAGTGGTGAGAAGAATGAAAATTAGAAGTTCAGAGATAACTATGAGTGCTGTGAATAAATCACAGTATCCAGCAGAAGGTATTCCAGAGATAGCATTAGCTGGTAGGTCAAATGTTGGGAAATCATCAATAATAAATACATTGCTTAATAGAAGAAACTTTGCTAGAACTAGTCAAACACCAGGGAAAACTAGAACTATAAACTTTTATCTAATAAATAATGAATTTTATTTTGTGGACCTTCCAGGTTATGGATATGCAAAGATAGCTAAGTCTGAAAAAGAAAAATGGGGAGGCATAATGGAAAGATATCTAGAAAGTAGACAAGAATTATGTTCTATATTTCTACTTGTAGATATTAGACATGAGCCTACAGCAGATGATAAGCTTATGTATGAATGGATAAAACACTTCGGATATAACTGCGTGATTATTGCAACTAAGGCAGATAAAATATCTAGAGGACAATATCAAAAACATATAAGCATAATAAGAAAAAAATTACAAATGGAAAGTAGCGAAAAAGTAATCCCTGTTTCCTCATTAAAAAAGACTGGTGTTGAAGAATTATGGGAAGAAATTGTAAATCAATATAATCAACATGGATATGAGATAACGGTAGATTAGTTATAACTATATTAATATCAAAATAAAATATAGGATGCCTCAAAATAGTCCTAATGGATATTTTTTGGCATCCTTGTTGTTTATAAACAATAGATATTAGCAATTTATTGTTATAAATTAAAAAAACTGCAAGGTTTGATATAAATTGGTATATTTAAAAACTTAGTCACTGATGAAATCAGAAATAAATTTTATCTAAGAAATAGATTTCTCTGTTTTTCTCATAAAGAAAATAGTTAGTATAAGTCCTATAAAGCATACTGTTGCAGCAATCCAATAAGATTGATTACTAGCTATAACATAGGCTGCTGTATGGCTTTTGAAATTTTGATTATATGTAAGGCTTTGTGCAAAGAAGCTACTAAAAAATGCTGTTCCAAGAGCAAATGATAAATTACGAACCGTTGCAAGAAAGCTGCCTCCATATCCTTGTTTCTGAGGAGGAACATCTGCAAGAATGCTACTATTGTTTGGTGAACTAAAAGCACCTAGTCCGAGTCCGAAAATAACTAAACATACAATTAAAAGATATAATGGTGAATCTGCTTTTAAAAGTGCCATTCCAACGAGTGAAATAGTCATAAATGAAAAAGATGTTGTTAGAATATTCTTTGCACCATGTTTATCAGAAAGAGAACCTGCAATAGGTGCTATAAGTACCATAATAAGTGGATGGACAGTCATTACAGAACCAGCCATCATAGGAGATAGATTTTTTAATTGTTCTAAATAAAATGGAAGTAGGAAAGATACTGCCATTTGAGGGAAGTAACAAGCGATTCCAATAATATTGCCTACAGTGAAATTTCTATTTTTAAATAAAGGTAAATCAATAAAGCTCTGTTCAAATTTTACTTCTCTTAATGCTAATAATAAGAAGATGATAAGTGATGCTATACCTAGATACAATCTTGTGTTTCCTTTTCCATTCATCGCAAGTAATATAAGTGTAGTACAAGTTGCAAATAGCAGAAGACCTGGAATATCAAAGCTCTTGTTTTGTTCATCTAAAGCAGGTCTAGGAAGAAATTTAATTCCAAGAAAAACTGCTATGATACCAATAGGTATATTGATAATAAAAATAGAAGGCCATCCAAAATGTTCTAAAAGTATCCCTCCAATTACAGGACCACTCATATTTCCTATACCAACTACAGCGCCAGTGATTCCTATAGCCTTTCCTTTTTCATTTGCTGGAAATGCATTAGAAACTATACCAAGTCCAGTTGCCATTAAAATACTTGCCCCAACTGCTTGAAATATTCTTGAAGAAATTAATGTAGATAAGTTGTGTGATACACTACACAGAAAAGAACCTATTGTGAATACAAAAAATCCTAATGTGTATAGACGATTTGAACCTACCTTATCACCGAGCTTTCCAAAAAATAACATAGTTGCTGTAACGACAAGCATATAAGCTGTTACAACCCACTGAATCTGTGACATGTTAATTTTAAAGTCAGTAGCAATTGTAGGATTTGCAATATTTAGTATACTTCCATCAAGAGTAGACATAAATACACCAATACAGATTATAATTAATACTATCCATTTTTGTTTCATGATAACACTCCAATCTTTTATATAATAGATTTTATAAGTACAGAATAGTTATAAAATAAACAACAAAAAAAGCACCTACATCTTAGGTACCTCGAATGTGTTTAATTTCATGAATAAATACGGTAGTTGAAGGAGTTGTATAGATTACTCATGTAAAATTACATAAAGGTACTCATATACTATTTTCTTCTACCATCCAGATTTTACTGTCGGCTTTGGAATCTGACCAAATTATGCCATAAGGCTCGCGGGCTTTTACCGCCGATAGGGAATTTCACCCGTTTCTGAAGAAAAACAGATGTATTTTGTAATATTATTTTAACATAAAATCATAATGGAAACAATTGGATTTGAATAAGATACAACTATATTACTGTATAAAGAGTTAAATTAGACTTCCAGATAAAAGCATATAAAAGTTAAATCACATAGTATAGAATCTACTATAATTAGATAAAATTAATTTTTTATTGGTATTAAATGATAAGTTTTAGATTTATCAAAAGCATAAAGTTGTAACAAAACTCGTATAATATTAATATCTTAATTAAGAGATATTGTAAATTATGAGGAGGCGCTAATATGGAAGGAAAGGTAAAGAAGGCATTTCCAGGTGGAAACACATCACAAGGCTCATATTCTTTTTTTGAATATATAATTCCTGAAAATGTAAAAAGAGTTTTTTGTTTAAAAGGTGGTCCTGGAGTAGGAAAATCCTCACTTATGAAAAAAATTTATAAAGAATTTTTAAGTAGAGGATATGATATTGAATTATATAACTGTCCTTCTGACCCAAGTTCATTGGACGGTGTAGTTATAAAGGAATTAGGCGTGGTACTTATGGATGCAACTGCTCCACACACTATGGACCCAAAGTTACCAGGAGCTTTGGACGAGATAATTAATTTAGGCGATTACTGGAACACAGAAGAGTTAGAAAAAAATAGACAAGAAATATCGGGATATGATAAGGATATTAGTAATGCATTTAAAAGGGCGTTTAAATTTTTAAAAGCGTCAGAACCAATCTTTAGAGATATAGAGGAAAAATATTCTGATTGTATGGATTATGGTAAAGTGAATCTAGTTACAGAAGAATTTATTAAAAAATTGTTTGATGGAGTTGAAAGCACAGGAAATTTGAAAAGAGAGAAGCATTTATTTGGTTCAGCTATAACTCCTGTAGGATGTTTAGATTATACAGAAAACATATTAAAAGATGTAAATAAGGTTTATTATTTAGATGGTGAAATAGGCACTGGAAAAACTACATTATTAAACAAAGTGTATAAGAAAGCTATTGAAAAAGGTTTAAATGTAGAAGTTTATCATTATCCACTTATACCAGAAAAAGTTGAGACTGTACTATTGACTGACTTAGATATTGGTATAACTACAAGCGCAACTTTTAAAGAAGAGGAAACCATTAATTTAAATCAATTTTTAAATAGAGAAAAATTACTTAAATATGAAGAAGATATTAAATTTGATGAGAAAGTTTTGGATGATTTAATTTGTTGGGCTGTATTAAATCTTAAGAGAGCGAAGTCTAAACATGATATTATAGAAAGTTACTATATCCCTAATATGAGATTTGATGAAGTTGGAAAATTAAGAGATAAACTAGTTAATAGAATTTCAAAATATGAGAAAAATGTATAAGAATATATATCTTAAATCAGATGATAATTATAAAATATAACTTTTAGTAAATTGGTGTAGCTGTGAAGCTATGCCATTTTGCTTTTTTTGATGTATGATATTATATACTAAAGATGAATTTTAATATATAAGTTTGATATAATAAATATATATAAAGGCTCAAGGTTTAATTAAAGAAAATTATCATATAAAAATAAATTTGTAAGGAGCAATACAGTATGAAAAAACCATATGTGTTTATAATACTAGCGAGTACTATTTTAGGTATACTTGTTGGAACCATATTTAGAGATTATAGTAATGAAGAAACAGTTTATACAAGTAAAGATAAGTCAATAAGAAAAGAAATAAAATTGACAGGAAAGTCTATAAAGGAATTAAAAAAGGAAAAGGATAAATTAGATAAAGAAATTGATTCAATGAAAAGTAATCAAAAAAATTCTAAAGAAATCTCAGAAATAGAAGCTCTTAGAGAAAATCTATCATATTCAGATGTAAAGGGCAGTGGAATAATAGTAAGTATAGATGCTATAGATGAAAAAACAGGGAATATAGCAAATAGTATAGACTATAATAAAATACTTGTAAAAGTTGTAAATGAACTAAAAGTAAATGGAGCAAAATACATAGAAATAAATGGCCAAAGAATCAATCAGTATTCAGAAGTTGTACTTGCAGGAAGCCATATAAATATAAATGGAGTTCCTGTAGCACAACCTTATGAAATAAAATGCATTGGGGATAAGGATAAACTCTCTGATTATGTGGATAAAGGCAGTGAATATTTAGACAGTATACAAACGACTTATCCAATGAAAGTAAGTATAAAAACTGAAGAAAATATCTCTATGAAAAAAATGAATATACCTAATAAATTAAAGTATATAAAGGGTGATTAAGATTATATTAGAGGAAAGCAGTTTACCAATGTTAATACCAGAAAAGCTTGCAAAAAAATATAATGTATTTCCAGTAGAATTTCAAGATGATAATTTAGTAGTAGAAATAGAAGATGAAGATATATATGCCATACAGGATTTGAGATTGGCTACAGGTAAAGAAATTATATTGAAAAAAGAGAAAAAAGAACTTATAAGTGAGAAGATTGATAAATATTACAATAACTTTGAACTTGATGAAGATTATGCAAAAAAATTATTTGAAAATCTTTTAGAAAAAGCTATAAAAGAAAATGCAAGTGATATACATATAGAGCCATTTGAAAAGCATTTAATAGTGAGAATGAGGGTAGATGGAGAATTAAAAGAAGTATCAAAGTTTTTAATCGATATATATCCATCATTATCTACTGTAGTGAAATTAAAGGCCTCAATGGATATAACGGAAAAAAGACTTCCACAAGATGGTAGAGTAGATATAAAGTTGGGAGGTGACCTAATTGATATTAGAGTTTCATCAATACCAACTGTATATGGTGAAAAAATTGTTTTAAGAATACTTAATAGAGATACTTTCTTAAAAGATAAGCTAGAACTGGGCTTTTCAAAAGAAGCAATAAAGTCTATAAGTAATATAATAAGTAAAAGAGCAGGAATATTACTAGTGACAGGCCCTACAGGCAGCGGAAAGACTACAACAGTATATTCCTTATTAAATGATTTAAAAGGTATAAATAAAAATATAATGACTATAGAAAATCCAGTAGAGTATAAGATGGATGGAATAAGTCAGATACAAGTAAATTCAAAAATAGGATTAAGTTTTGAGGTGGGTCTTAGAGCAATATTAAGACAAGACCCAGATATAATAATGGTCGGAGAAATAAGAGATGCAGAAACAGCTAAAATAGCAGTAAGAGCAGCTATAACAGGTCATTTAGTTATAAGTACTTTGCACACTAATGATGCAGTGTCTTCTATAGCTAGATTATTAGAAATGCAAATACCACCATATCTTTTAAATGCGTCTCTTATAGGTGTTATCTCTCAAAAATTGGTTAGAAAAGTTTGTAATCATTGTAGTCATGAGATTATGATAAAAGACAATTTTAGTGGAGATGTAAATACTAAAGTAGCTGTAGGTTGTGAAAGATGTAATGACAAAGGGTATTTTGGAAGAACAGCAATTTATGAAATACTAGAAGTAAATGATGACATAAAAACATGTATAAGAAATATAGATGATTCTAGTAGTATTAAAGAAGTGGCACAAAAAAATGGAATGATAACATTTGAAGATAGTTGTAAAAGACTAATAAATGAAAAAATAACAACATTAGAAGAATGTTTAGTAGTAAATGAAATGATTTAATTGAATTATATAGTTAACTTCATTTAATTTACTTTAATTAAAATGTTTGAACATAACTTATATTTAAGTTAGACAAAATTAAATGTATTAAATTAAAAAATATTGTGTTTATTTAATTGCAACTAATATAATTTGGAAGGAATTATAGTACATGAGATTGTCTAAAAGTATATTTTATAATTTAGAGAAATTTTATTTAATATTAAATAGAATTAGTGATAAAGAAGTTAGAGTAATTTGCAAAGAGATAGGTATATTATTAGAATCTGGATGTGAAATTACAAAGATATTTGAAGTCATTGAGGGTCAGTCTAGTAAAAAAGTAAGAAATTTGCTTAATATAGTATCAAATCACATCCAAAAAGGTAACTCAATAGCAGATTCATTTCAGGTAACAGGTACATTTTCTAAATTCTTTATAAGCATGATAAGAGCAGGGGAAACTAGTGGAAGCCTAGATATAATAATGAATGATTTATCTAATTATTATGATAAAGAATACAAATTAAAAATGAAAATAATAAATATTTCAATCTATCCAATAATACTCATAGCATTATCTATCATGTCAATGATATTTATATTCATATTTGTAATACCTAATTTTCAGGTGGTTTTTGCAAGTAATGGAATTGAACCACCTTTGATAACAAGAGTTTTAATAGGAATATCCACAATAGTTACAAATAACATAGGTTATCTTATGCTTAGTTTTTTATTATTTTTAATAGCAACTGTTTATTTTTTTAGAACAAATGATAATGTAAAAAAATTGATTAATTCTCTGAAATTTAAAATGCCTTTTGTAAGAAAAATTAATCAGTTAGTAGTTACAACCAGATTTTCTAGAGCTTTATCTATTTTAATTAGTAGTGGAATACAAATAGTGGAAGCTATAGAAATGTCAGCAAGTGTTGTAGATAATGAATTTATTTGTGAAAGATTAAATATTTCCAATAACTATATAAAAAAGGGAAATAGTATAGGTAAGTCTTTGAATTTAGCAAATATCTTTCCTAAATTATTTATTTCAATGACAAATACAGGAGAAGAAAGTGGAAAACTAGATAAAAGCTTAGATGTAATAAATAAATTCTATGAAAGTGAATTAAATAATAAAATAGAGCAAATAATGAAATTTATAGAACCTATTTTAATTATATTTATGGGATTAATTATCGGAATTTTTATTTTATCTATGGTTATTCCCATGTTCGATGCAGTTACTAGTTTTTAAGAAAAAAATAAATTTTATCTAATAAAATTTTTAAAAGGAGAGAATATTTAATTGATAAATAAAAAACGAAAGGGATTTACACTTGTTGAAATGATTGTAGTAGTAACAATTTTAGGTGTTATATCTAGTATAGCATTAGTTAAGTACAGTAAGGTTCAAGAGAGTGCAAAACTAAATGCAGATTATACAAATGCTGCCAACATAGTAACAGCAGCGAGCATGGCTATTAATGATGATGAAAACATAACACAATCTTTAAGCGTAGAATCTCTAAAGGAAAAAGGGTATTTGAATACTGTTCCAGTTCCTCAAAGTACATCTGGCAAATTTGAACTTGTTATAAGTGATAGTGGTGCAGATATAAGTGTAAATGTAAACTCTAAACAATTTTATCCTAAGTAGTATTTTTATATATGCATTTTTATAGCTTAATTAAAGGAGATGGTTATAATTAAAAAAATTTTAAATTTAGAGATAAATGATGATTATATAAGGATTGTATTTTTAAGAAAAAATCACAAAAAAATTTTTATAGATAAATCAATTACAAAAGAAATAAATTTTAATATAAAAAACGATAGCAAAGATGTTATTAAGGTTAGATATATAGAAGATGTAGTTAGATTTGTAAAAGAGGAGATAGGTAAATTAAAAATATCATATAAAAATTTATACTTTAATATTCAAACTCAAGATATAGTAATTAGAAATATTGAAATTCTAGATACTAAGAAAAAAAGAGATATATTAAATATGATTGAATTTGAAATAACACAATACATTCCAATAAATATAAACGACTATTCAATAAAATATAAAGTTATAAATTCTAGTCATGATAAATTAAATATACAAGTAATTCTTTTTCCAAAGATTATTATTCAATTAATTAAGAGCATTTCAACAAATCTAAACTTGAACCCAAAAGCTATAAATATAAATTTTGATATATTACAAAAACTCATAAACCTAGACTTGATAGAGAATTTTTTAGAAGAAGGAGTTTTTATAGAGTGTAAAAAAAATCAGTTCATTATAAATATAACAAGAGGTAAAAAGATAGAAGAGACTTATTTACTATCAAAAGAAATAAAATCCTATGAATCAGTAAAGAAGCTATTAAGTAGTTTTAAGTGTGTTTATTACTATGGAATAGAAAATAATTTTATTGAAGAATACTTTGAAGATAAAGACAGGTATATAGAAATAAGTCCATTGAAATTAAAAGATAAAGTAAAGATAGAAAATAATTTTGATAGAAATTTAGAAAATAGTAGTATAAATTATATAAGTAATATAGGAATGATTGTTTAAATGAAATCTTGTAAAACTATAAACTTTCTCAATGGATTAAAAGAAATTAAACCTTATAATAAGGTATATAAAGCAGTAATAGTCTTAATTTTAACATGTGTTTTATTTAAATCGTTTATATATGTGAAATCTATAAACGAACTTAAAAGTTATATAAGTAAAAATAATTTAATAAATGAGCCAAAACAGACTATACCAGTTGCTGAAAAGACTAGAGAGAAATTTTCTAAAATAAGATTTAATGAAATAAAAAAAATATATGAAACTGTAGGAATAAATAATATTACTAAAATATCAATAGATAAAAATAAGCTAGAAATGGAAGGTGTATGTAATGATTTAGATGTTTTAAATAATCTAAGAAAAATAAAGTACATAAAAGGTTATTATATAGACAGTATTGTAAGAGATGGAGATAACTATAAGTTTAGAATAAAAAGTTAGATGGGTGATTATTTTTGAGGTTAAATAATAGAGAAAAAAATTTACTTAAAATATTGTTAATATTAATTATTGTATTAGCTACTAATATAATATTAAGTCCATTAGAACAAAACTTAACTAGTTTGAAGAAAGAAAAACAAAATCTAATAAATAAAATAAATAAGCAAGATAATTATCAAATAAAGGATAATAGTTATAAAGATGATAAATATATAGAAAATGTTGAATTAAATGGAAATGAAGAATTGAAAAGTAATTTTAATAATTCATTTTTAGATAAAAAAACAAATAAAGATATGGTGTTATTAGTAGAAAATAAATTGAAAGATGTAGTGAATATAGAATATATTAACCAAGAAAATAGTTTAGATAATAATAATAAAAAACAAGTTAATTTAGAAATAAAAGTTAATGGTGAACTTGAGAATGTATTGAAAATAGAAGGTTTAATGAAGAATTTAAATTTAAATGATAAATTTGAAAAAATAGAAATTAGCAAATTAAAAACGAGTAATTTAGATATTCAAAATATTTCTAATGAATATAAACAAGAAAAAGACAATATTGTTGAATGTAAAATGACAATTAGAGTCATATAACAAAAAAGAATAGACAAAGTAAAAAACTATTATCAATTAATAAAATTTTATAGAGGAATTAGTTTTACGATAATCCATTTCTACAAGAGGGATTGTTAGTGATTTTATCGAAATCCTAATTAAAGTTAATATATTATACCAAAATATAAGTGAATTTAAGAGAATATTTATTTATACTATAGATTGATTAATAAAAAAATGGTATAATAACAAATTGTACTTTAATTTAATAATAAGGGAGTGGAAGTCATATTGTTAGGGAGAAATGAGCTATGCCCTTGTGGAAGTGGCAAAAAATACAAGAAGTGTTGTTTAAATAAAGATATTGTTTCAGAAAGAGCATACAGAAGAACTGAACTTTCACAAAAACAATATACAGATTTATATTCAAAGTTATATGATTATTCAAGACAGGATAGATTCAAAGACGAATGTGAAAAAGCTAAAGAAATGTTTTATATAATGCCAAATGATAGTGTAAATGAAAAATTTGAAAGATTTTTTAATACTTATTTAATACAAGACCATATAATGGAAAATAAAAAGGTAATGACAGTTGGTTTTCTTGAAGAAAATGGTGCAAACCTAAGTCAATCAGAAGTATCGATATTAAAGAGTCTCTTTGAATCATATGTAAGTATTTATGAAGTAAAAGAAGTTTCTGTGGGAAGAATCGTCTTAAAAGATTGTCTAAGTGGGAATGAACTTTATACAGAAGATGTAAAACTTCTAAGAAGTTTTAAAAGCGGAAGTTGTATGATAGCTAGAATTGTTGATATTGAAGGAACTAACATACTGATAGATGTAACTATAAGTATATCAAATGAAGTAAAAGACATAATATTAAAAGATGTTATGAATTTATTTAATCAATATCAAGACTTATACAAGGATATGAAGACTTTCTTAATTTATCATACACATATACTATACAAGTATATACAACAGCTTTTAGACCCAAGTATAGCTGAATACTTAAAGAGAGAAAGAGATAAGAAAGGCACAAAAGTTAATTCAGAAAATGAATTAGCTGAAATAGAGTGCAAAGTTTTAGATACTCTTAAAGAAAATGTAGAAGAAGAAAATATAGATGCCTGTATAGAGTTTTGGAATGAGTATAAGAAAAAACATGAAAATATAAAAGGAGCTGAAAATGGTTGGGCAGCTGCTGTTGAATATTATGTTAAGAAAGAAGCAGGACAACCTATAACTCAAGTACAAATATCAAAAAAATATGATATAAGTTCTAGTACATTAGGAAAAAGATACAAAGATTTAAAAATATCTTAATTAATTATAAAAAGCTTTAAGTCATAGATAAAGAATATATAGTATAATATATGTATAATGTTGAGAAAGAGGTATTAATAATGAGTCTTAGTTTAGGAAATGCAATTGCTGTGTCAACGAACTTTATAAAATCTAATCCAGCAGTACCTGTGTACAATGGAGAAGAAATATATGCAGTTATTTATCATATAGAAATAGGATATAATAATGGTGTATCACCTGATACCAAACAATATATAATAATAGACTATAAAGAGTTTGATTTGTCTATGGATAAAAAAAATGAGCTAATAGAGATAGCAAAAGAATACTGTAAATCTAAAGATATTATAGAAAATGAGAATCTTGAAATAAATCTTTTAGATAATGAAGAAGCAGAAAACTTCTTAGAGAAGGTGTTTAATAACATGAAAGTTATAAGAGGTCTTATAACTAAAAGAGGATAAATAAATGGACTATGTAGGAATAGAAAATATAACACCTTATGAAAATGTATATGAATTTAGTGTGTATAAATATGATGATGAAATCACTTTAGGTAGTGAAGATTTATATGTGTGTGAATTAAGGGTTGTATTAATTAAAGTGAATTCTCTGTATGTTGAAAGATTGAATAAGTCAGTTGAAGCAATGGTTTTAGTAAAAAATTTGAAAAAAGATTTAGATAAAGCAATTGTTGTAAATAAAATAAAGAATTTTGTGTTAGACGAGATTTGGGTAGAAAATCTAGTAAAAGAGAATATAGAAGTTATATTTGTAGAAAGCTAGGAATAACCCTAGCTTTTTTATATTACAATCTAAGAGAGGAAAACAATATGTTAAGAGTATCTAATATAAAACTTGGAATCGATAAAGATATATCTTTATTAAAAGATATTGTACTTAAGAAGCTAAGAATAAAAGAAAAAAGCTTAGTTAAATATAGTATATATAAAGAATCTATAGATGCTAGAAAAAAAGGAAAAATGGAGTTTGTTTATTCTGTAGATGTAGAAGTCAAAGATGAAGATAAAATACTCAGTTCAAAAATAAAAGATGTAACGAAAATAAAGGAAATCAGATATGTAAATGTAACCATAGGTGATAAAAAATTAAAGAATAGCCCTTTAGTAATTGGCAGTGGACCAGCAGGTTTGTTTGCAGGTCTGATTTTGGCTCAAATGGGTTATGAACCAATCATACTTGAAAGAGGTCTTGATGTAGACAATAGAACTAAAGATATAAGTGATTTTTGGACAACTAGAAAGTTTAAAAATAATTCAAATGTTCAATTTGGTGAAGGCGGAGCAGGAACTTTTTCAGATGGCAAACTTACAACTAGAATAAAAGATATACGATGTAGAAAAGTACTAGAAGAGCTAGTTCAATTTGGGGCACCAGATGAAATATTGTACTCACATAAGCCACATGTAGGAACAGATATATTAAAAAATGTAGTTAAAAATATAAGAAATGAAATAATAAATCTAGGTGGTCAGGTTAGATTTAATTCAAAAGTGACAGATGTAGTCGTATCAAATGATTCTATACAATCTGTAATAATAAATGATACTGAAAAGATAGATACAGATACAGTTATATTAGCTGTTGGACATAGTGCAAGAGATACTTATGAAATGTTGTATTCGAGAGGTGTAAAAATAATTCAAAAGCCTTTTGCAATAGGAGCTAGGGTTGAGCACCCACAAGATTTAATAAATAAAGCACAATATAAGGAGTTTTACAATCATCCTAGACTAGGAGCAGCTGATTATAGACTTATAGAGCATGTTTCAAATGGAAGAACAGCATATACTTTTTGTATGTGTCCAGGTGGTAGTGTAATAGCATCTGCATCCAATGACTTTGAAATAGTTACGAATGGCATGAGTGAACATGCCAGGGATAAAGTAAATGCGAACAGTGCATTTTTAGTAAATATAACTCCAGAAGATTTTAAAAGTGATAATCCTCTAGCAGGTGTACATTTTCAACAAGAATATGAAAAATTAGCTTTTGAATTAGGTGGAAAAAATTACAATGCACCAGTTCAACTTGTTGGAGACTTTATCAATAATAAAACTTCTACAAATTTAGGTAGTGTTGAGCCATCATATAGACCTGGATATACACTTACAAACTTAAGTGAATGTCTACCTGACTTTGTAACAGAAACTATGAGAGAGGCATTCATATCTCTTGATAAAAAACTGAATGGATTTGCGATGTATGATGCTGTTTTAACTGGAGTAGAAACTAGGTCTTCATCTCCAATAAGAATAGTAAGGGATGAGGAGACTTTAGAGTCAATAAGTGTTAAGAATCTATATCCATGTGGAGAAGGTGCTGGATATGCAGGTGGGATAGTTACAGCGGCAGTTGATGGTATAAAATGTGCAGAAAAAATAATACAAAAATACAACAATAATACAAAAATTTAACATAAATTTAATGATTTTTTAATATTTAACATAAATTTAACATTACTACTCCTATAATTTGATAAAATACAATAGGTTATAAAATTTTTAGAAACATTAATCTCTTTACAAGGAGGAAATAATTTGAACATTATAATAAGTCTAATGGGTGGATTAGGTCTGTTCTTATATGGTATGAACCTTATGGGAGAAGGTCTACAAAAATCTGCTGGGACAAAGCTAAAAAAGATAATAAAATTACTTACTAGTAACCTATTTATGGGAGTTCTAGTAGGTACAGGAGTTACAGCAGTAATACAAAGTTCAAGTGCTACTACTGTAATGGTTGTTGGTTTCGTAAATGCAGGTATAATGACCTTAAAACAGGCAATAGGAGTTATAATGGGTGCCAATATAGGTACTACTGTTACAGCTCAATTGGTATCTTTTGATTTAACTGGTATGGCTCCAGTAGCATTAGGAATAGGTATCATACTTTATTTATTTGGAAATAAGCCTAGAATAAAAAATATAGCTGAAATACTTATAGGTTTTGGTATATTATTTACAGGTATGGATTTTATGAAAATGGCAGTTGAGCCACTAAGAGACTATCAAGGATTTACTGACTTACTAGTTACATTTGGTAGATATCCACTACTTGGATTATTATTGGGATTTGGGATTACAGCAATAATACAAAGTTCAAGTGCATCTATGGGGATGTTGGTTGCATTGGCAGCAGAAGGTCTAGTGCCATTATCAGCAGCTTTGCCAATTCTTTATGGTCAAAATATAGGGACATGTGTAACTTCACTGTTATCCAGTATTGGTGCCAATAAGAATGCACGAAGAGCAGCTATGATGCATTTAATCTTTAATGTTTTAGGAACAGTGATATTCTTATTACTATTGAATAAACCAGTGGTAAGCTTGGTTACAAGTTGGGACCCAAATAATGTTGCAAGAGAAATAGCCAATACACATACATTGTTTAATATAATATCTGTATTGATACTTTTGCCATTTACAAATCTTATTATAAAATTAGCTATAAAACTTGTTCCTGATAAAGAAGGAGATATAGATGAAGATGAAGCTAAGACTATTAAATATATAGATGATAGAATGATAGAAACTCCTTCTATAGCCCTTGCAAATACGATAAAAGAAGCACTTCGTATGGGTGAAAAGGCTAAGGAAAGTTTAAATGCATCTATGGAAGCTTTAGTAGAACATTCAACTGAAAAAATAGACAAGACATATAGACGAGAGAGATTAATCAATGATTTACAGAAAGCTATTTTGAATTACTTACTTAAACTTTCAAAAGCACCTTTAGATGATGATTCAAGAGAAGTTGTGGATACCTTGTTTAACACAGTTAATGATATAGAAAGAATTGGTGACCATGCTAAAAATATAGCTGAATTATCACAAGTTGCAATAGATTCAAATATTTCTTTCTCCGAAGAAGGACAATCTGAACTTGATGTTATGTACAACAAAGTTGTTTCAGCATATACTTATGCATTAGAATCAATGAGAACTGATAATGTAGATTTGGCTTGCAAGGTTATAAAAATTGAAGAGCAAGTTGATATAATGGAGAAATCTTGTAGAGCTAATCATATGTATAGATTGAATAATAATTTATGTAGTATAGAGAATGGAGTTATTTATTTAGATGTAATAAGTAATCTAGAGAGAATATCTGACCATGCTGTCAACATAGCACAACAAGTTATAGCTAAGAGATTAGGAAACGATTAAAAATAATATAAAAATTAAAATAGAAAATCAATAAAAAAAGAAACTCTAAATGATAAGTTTAGAGTTTCTTTTTGTTGAATTAGTTATTTATAATGTAGTTATCTTGAGTGTATAACTATTCACAATGAATATATTTTAGTATTTACTAAAAATTCAGACAAGTAATGATTTTTCATAATTTTATTTGATTAAAAATTTATAATTTATAGATAGTTATAGCATTTAGAAGAATCGATTTCCTGATAACAAATGGTGATATATGTACAATTTTGTGGCAAACTTTTAAAAAAAACACCTATATTTTGTGTTATAATCTCTTTAAAACGAATATGCTGAAAAGAGGGATTTAAATGGGAAAAATAAATTTTGATTATAGTAAAGCTACAGAGTTTTTTTGTCAAAACGAAATAGATGTTATGCAACCATATGTAGATGTTGCACATGACATGTTACATAATAAAACAGGTCTAGGAAATACTTTTTTAGGTTGGATAGACCTTCCTGAAAATTATGATAAGGAAGAGTTTGATAGAATAAAAAAATCAGCTGAAAAGATAAAATCTGACTCAGATGTTCTTTTGGTGATAGGTATAGGAGGCTCTTATTTAGGTTCAAGAGCTGCTATAGACATGGTAAGCCATTCTTTTAGAAATGGACTTAAAAAAGAGCAGAGAAAGGCTCCAGAAGTATATTTCGTAGGGCATAATATAAGCTCAACATACATTATGGATTTATTGGATGTAATTGAAGGTAAAGATATCTCTGTAAATGTAATATCTAAATCAGGAACTACTACAGAACCAGCTCTTGCTTTTAGAATATTTAAAGACTATTTAGAGAAAAAGTATGGTAAAGAAGAAGCGAGAAATAGAATTTATGCAACAACAGATTCAAGTAAAGGTGCACTTAGACAGTTAGCTACAGAAGAAGGATATGAGACTTTTGTAATACCAGATGATGTAGGTGGTCGTTTTTCTGTATTAACAGCAGTTGGATTACTTCCTATCGCTGCTGCAGGACTTGATATTGATGCTATGATGAAAGGTGCAAATGATGCTAGAGAAGCATTTCAAAATCCTGATTTAAAAAGTAATGATAGTTATAGATATGCTGTTGCTAGAACAATTTTACATAGAAAAGGAAAAGATGTAGAGCTATTGGTTAACTATGAGCCTCAATTACATTATGTAAGTGAGTGGTGGAAACAGCTTTATGGAGAAAGTGAAGGAAAAGAAAATAAAGGTTTATTCCCTGCTTCTGTAGATTTTTCAACAGATTTACATTCTATGGGTCAATATATCCAAGATGGAAAAAGACTTTTATTTGAGACAGTACTTAATGTTGAAAACTGTAAAAGAAATATAACTATAAATTCAGAAGAAGTAGATTTAGATGGTCTAAACTATCTAGCAGGTAAGACTGTAGATTTTGTCAATCATAAAGCTTTTGAAGGAACTCTATTAGCTCACACAGATGGAAAAGTACCTAATTTAGTAATAAATATACCTCAATTGGATGAATACAATTTTGGGTATTTAGTGTACTTCTTTGAAAAAGCTTGTGGAATAAGTGGATATTTATTGGGAGTTAATCCATTTGACCAACCAGGAGTAGAAGCTTACAAGAAAAATATGTTTGCTTTACTAGGAAAACCAGGTTATGAAAAAGAAAAAGAAGAATTAGAAAAAAGACTTAAATAATTTCAAATAGTTAAGGTTTAATTAAGATTAAAATAATATAATGAAATCATCGAAAAGGAGTTTACTCAAAATAGATGATTTCATTTTTTTATGAAAAATTGGGAAAAATATATTTTGATAATTTATATTATATTAGATAGGGAGTGGTATGAGATGTCAAGAAGAAAGAAAGGTATAAGTTTAGTAATATTAGTCGCTATAATAAGTTCAATACTTAGTAGTTTGCTAACAATAATTTTAGTTAAAGATAATTTAGGAAGTAAAAGTACAGGCAGCTCTACGCCAATAGTTGTAAATGATGATGGTAAGAGTCAAAATATTTATCAAGCAGTTGCAGAAAAAGCCACACCATCTGTTGTAGGTATTACGACAACTAGCGTTGATACTAATAATATGTTTGCAATTCCAACTGAAACACAAGGTGTAGGAACTGGAATCATAGTAGATTCAAATGGTTATATACTTACAAATTCTCATGTTATATCAGATGGTCAGGCTACAAGTGTAAATGTACTATTTAATGATGGTTCAACAACTTCAGGTAAAGTCGTATGGTTTGACCAGCAACTTGATTTAGCTATAGTTAAAGTCGATAAAACTGGATTAACACCAGCAGAATTTGCTGATAGTGATAAAGTAAAAGTTGGAGATATATCAATAGCAATAGGTAATCCACTTGGATTAGATTTCCAAAAAACAGTTACTCAAGGTATAATAAGTGGATTAGATAGAACTATACAAACAGAAAAAACTAATATGACTGGTTTATTACAAACTGATGCAAGTATAAATGCAGGAAATAGTGGAGGACCATTATTAAATCAAAAAGGTCAAGTAATTGGTATAAACACAGCGAAAGCTTCTCAAGCAGAAGGATTAGGATTTGCAATACCAATTAATACAGCTAAAAGCATAGTTGAAGAAGTAATAAAAACTGGAAAATATGAAAAAGTTACTTTAGGTATAAAAGGTACAGATGTATCAAACTATGAAGCAGCTACAGGTACAAAATTAAGTACTGATAAAGGAGTTTATGTTGCAGAAGTAATATCTGGTTCATCAGCAGAAAAAGCTGGAGTAAAAGTAGGAGATATTATAACTAAAGTAGGAGATGCAAATATAACAGGTATGAATGACCTAAATAAAAAACTATATACTTTCTCAAAAGGAGCTAGTACAAAAATTACAGTAAATAGAGGCGGAAAAGCAGTAACAATAAATGTGAATTTCTAAATATGACTATAAAGGTAGAGACTACATGATAAAGTGTAGTCTCTATTTTTATTTAATTTTTATAGCATATACATCTAAATTAACAAAAATAATATATTGTTTATGTGTTATAGCTATATTTACTTATAAAAATAAATTTAATAAATATTTAAATTTAATTTATAAAATCAATATAAATATCATAATAAAATAAAATTTTTTAATATCACTAAAAAAATATAGACAAAATAATAACAAATATAGTATTATGTAATTGTAGAAATGCTTTTCATAGATGTAGTATATGAAGATGAATTGCATAATAATGAAAAAATGGAATGGATATTATTTAGGGGTGAAAAATTATGAATCCATTAGTTATAAATTTACAAAAATGTAGTATACATGATGGACCAGGAATAAGAAGTACAGTTTTTTTTAAAGGATGTCCACTTGAATGTGTTTGGTGTCATAATCCAGAGAGTCAAACATATACAAAACAAGTTTTGTATAATGAAGAAAGATGTTCAAGATGTGAAGCATGTATAAACATATGTCCTCATAAAGCAATTTTCAAAGGTGAAACAAAAATATGTTTAGACCAAGATAAGTGTGAATTTTGTGAAACTTGCTTAGACTATTGTGTAAACAATGCAAGAGAGATTGTCGGTCAAGAGTATTCTGTAAAAAGCTTGGTTAAAGAGATAGAAAAAGATAGAATTTTCTATGAAGAATCAGGTGGAGGGGTAACTCTATCAGGTGGAGAAGTAATGGCTCAAGACATGGATTTTATTTGTGGAGTAATAAATATGTGCAAATCAAAGGGGATTCATGTAGCAATTGATACTTGTGGTTACGCAAAGTCAGAAAATTATGAAAGAGTCGCAAAATGTGCAGATTTATTTTTATATGATATTAAGCTTATTGATGAAGAAAAGCACATAAAATTTACAGGAAAATCAAATGACTTGATATTAAAAAATGTCAAACTTTTGAGTGAATTAGGAGCTAACATAAATATAAGGATACCACTAATTGTAGGGGTAAATGTAGATGATGAAAATTTAGAGGTTAAAAAAATGATAGAATTTTTAAAGCCTTTGAATATAAAAGCTGTAAGTCTTCTTCCATATCATAATATTGGAAAACACAAGTATGATAAAATTTATAAAAAGTATGAGGGAGAAGAGTTACAAAGACCAACTGAAGAAAAATTAGAAGAAATAAAAAGGCTGTTTGAAGCAAGTAATTTCAATACTAAGATTGGGGGGTAATAAAATGTCAAGAGGAACTTTTGAGAGAACTAAAAAATTAAGAGAAGAAAGTGTTAATGCAGAACCACACATATCTATTGAAAGAGCAGTACTTATGACAGAAGCTTATAAAAAATACGAGGGAAGTGTAGAGATTCCTGTACTTCGTGCTTTATCATTTAAGCATTATATTGAGAATAGAACTCTTAGCATAAATGATGGCGAATTAATAGTAGGTGAAAAAGGTGATTCTCCTAATGGAGCACCAACATACCCAGAAATTTGTTGTCATACATTAGAAGATTTAGATGTAATGCATAACAGAGATATAATAAATTTCAGTGTATCTGAAGAAGCTAGAAAAATACAACAAGAAGAAATAATACCTTTCTGGAAAAAGAGACAAACAAGAGAAAAAATAATAAATGCAATGACACCAGAATGGCTAGCAGCATATGAAGCAGGTATGTTTACAGAGTTTATGGAGCAAAGAGCTCCTGGGCACACAGTTTGTGGAGATACAATATATAAAAAAGGGTTTTTAGATTTAAAGAAAGATGTAGAAGCAAGACTAAAAGAATTAGATTTTCTTAATGATTTAGATGCATATAATAAAAAAGCTGATTTGGAAGCTATGGCAATAGCTTGTGATGCAATGGTGATATTAGGTAAGAGATATGCTGAGAAAGCAAGACAAATGGCAGAAGAAGAAACAGACGAAGCTAAGAAAAAAGATTTATTACTAATTGCTGAAACATGTGATGTTGTACCAGCTCATAAACCACAAACTTATCACCAAGCTATACAAATGTACTGGTTCGTTCATATAGGGGTTACTACTGAACTTAATATATGGGATGCTTTTACCCCAGGAAGACTTGACCAGCATTTAAATCCTTTCTATGAAAGAGATGTAGAAAGTGGGATACTAGATAGAGATAGAGCGCAGGAATTACTTGAATGTTTATGGGTTAAATTTAATAATCAACCAGCACCACCAAAAGTTGGTATAACATTAAAAGAAAGTAGCACATATACAGACTTCGCAAATATAAACACTGGTGGAATAAATCCAGATGGTCAAGATGGTGTTAATGAAGTTAGTTATATAATACTTGATGTTATGGATGAAATGAAGTTGATACAACCAAGTTCAAACGTTCAAATAAGTAAAAAAACTCCTCAGAAATTCTTAAAGAGAGCTTGTGAAATATCAAGAAAAGGATGGGGTCAACCAGCATTTTATAATACTGAGGCAATAGTGCAAGAACTTATGGAAGCTGGAAAGACTATAGAAGATGCAAGACTTGGTGGAACTAGTGGTTGTGTTGAAACTGGATGTTTTGGTAAAGAAGCATATGTTTTAACTGGATATATGAATATTCCAAAAATACTTGAATTAACATTAAATGATGGATATGACCCAATTAGCAAAAAGCAAATAGGTATAAAAACTGGAGACCCTAGAAGTTTTAAATCTTATGAGGAATTATTTGAGGCATTTAAAAAGCAATTACACTATATGATTGATATAAAAATAGAAGGAAATGCTGTAATAGAAAATATATGTGCAAAACACATGCCTTGCCCACTTATGTCTACAATAGTTGATGATTGTATAGAAAAAGGTAAAGACTATCAAAGAGGTGGAGCAAGATACAACACTAGATATATACAAGGTGTTGGTATAGGAACTATAACAGATAGTTTAACAGCAATAAAATACAACGTATTCGATAAGCAAAAATTTGATATGGATACATTACTTAAAGCACTTGATGCTAATTTTGAAGGATATGAAGCTATACTTAATTTAGTTTCAAATAAGACTCCTAAATATGGAAATGATGATGATTATGCTGATGAAATAATGCAAGATATATTCAACACATATTATAATGAGGTAACTGGTAGACCAACTGTTTGTGGTGGAGAATATAGAGTAGATATGTTACCAACAACTTGTCATGTATACTTTGGTGAAATTATGGGAGCAAGTCCAAATGGTAGACTTTGTGCAAAACCAGTTTCAGAGGGAATCTCACCTGAAAAAGGTGGAGATACTAATGGACCTACAGCAGTTATAAAATCTTGTGCTAAGATGGACCATATAAAAACTGGTGGAACATTATTAAATCAAAGATTTGCGCCATCAGTAGTTCAAGGGGAAAAAGGATTGGATAATATGGCTAATCTAGTAAGAGCATACTTTAATATGGATGGGCATCATATACAATTCAATGTATTTGATAAAAATGTATTATTAGAGGCTCAAAAAAATCCTCAAGATTACAAAGACTTAATAGTTAGAGTTGCAGGATATAGTGACCATTTCAATAATCTAAGTAGAACACTACAAGATGAGATAATAGGAAGAACTGAGCAAACATTCTAGGATTGTTTGTAAACAAAATTTATTACTATGTAAAAACACAACTGGTATAATAGAGTATATACTATAGATACCATTTAAAAAATTTCAGATTAATTATGAGCTAACTTTCTAAATTGGAAGTTAGCTCGTTAAGTTTAATGAAAAAATCGTTAAATTTATATTTAATAAGCTTTATACAGAGCAATAATTTATATTAATAATATTAAGTTTTATGTGTATAAGACAATTTTAAGCAGTTAAAATATAGTTAATTTAGCTACTTTAAAATAAAAACTAATAGAAAAAAGGAGATTTGATATGAAAACTTTAGGATTTATTGGTTCAGGAAATATGGGAAGTGCAATGATAGGTGGTATAGTAAAATCAGGTCTAGTAAAAGCAGAAGATATAACTGTATCAGACTTAAGCCAAATCGCTTTAGATAAAGTAAAAGCAGAATTTTCAGTAAACACTACGACTGATTCAAAGGTAGCTGTTTCAAATTCTGATGTAATATTAGTGGCACTTAAGCCTAATATATGTGAAAAAGCTTTAGCTCCACTTAAAGAATTAATAGATGCAGATAAAATAATAGTGTCAATAGCAGCAGGAAAAACTATAGAAGCATTGGAAAATATTATAGGTTCAGATAAAAAAATAGTAAGAGTAATGCCAAATACTCCAGCTCTTGTTGGGGAAGGTATGTCAGCTCTTTGTAAAAATAATAATGTGACTGATGAAGAATTAAATATGATTAAGGCTTTATTTGAATCATTTGGAGAGGCAGAGATAGTATCAGAATATTTAATGGATACTGTTACAGGTGTTAGTGGGTCTTCTCCTGCTTATGTGTTTATGTTTATAGAAGCTATGGCAGATGCAGCAGTATTAGCTGGTATGCCAAGACAACAAGCTTATAAATTTGCATCACAAGCAGTTATGGGGTCAGCTAAGATGGTTCTTGAAACTGGTAAACATCCAGGTGAATTAAAGGATATGGTTTGTTCTCCAGCAGGGACTACTATAGAAGCAGTTAGAGTATTAGAAGAAGAAGGGTTTAGAGCAGCAGTTATAAAATCTATTGTTGCCGCTACAGATAAATCTAAAGATATGAGTAAATAGTAAATTAAGAATAATATAAAAATAAATGTCTCAAAATAAATTCTTTAGTTTGTTTTGAGACATTTTCTATAGATATTAGTAAATATATTTTATAAAAAGAAGGACTTCTTATATTTTTTCCTTTTAAATTATGTAAATAGATGCTAATTTATTTAGATACAAATTTATCTATAGAGTTGATATTTTTGATTTTATTCTATAATATAATCTTTCTATAAATAACTAGTAAAATCTATTCTTTTATTGTATTTTGTTATATAATATTATAAATATGTATTCATAATATTGATAAAGTAATAGATGTGAATGAAAGATTAAAATAGATATTGAGAAGATGTATATTTATTCATATTTCTAGTAAAAAGTTAATGACATTTTAAAATAATTACAATAATAAATCACCTATTTCTAGATACTATGTAATGTTTTTTATAGATATATTTTAATCAAGTCTTATGTTGGAGTGTTTCTTTAATGGGACCTATTGACATTAAAAAATAATATTAAGACAAATTTAAAAAATTTGAGCTTGAATTTAAGGAACTTATTTTATTTTTCAAAAATGAAGTAAGCTTTTTTATTTTATTACAATGAGCACATATTGATTTATGTAAAAAGTAAATTTAAAAGATAAAAAGAGGTGATTTGTATGTGTAATGAAAATCATAAAAAAAACCACCAGCTTGCTTCAGAAGAATTTTATAAAGAAGTAGGAAAAAAATTAAAGAAAATTAAAACTACTAAACAGGCATTAACACTAATTACATTAGATTTTGATAATTTTAATTATATAAATGACTTCTTTGGGTATAAGGCTGGAGATTCAACACTAGAAAAGATAAGTGAACATTTTAATACACATCTTCAAGGAGATGATATTTTCTGTAAAGTTCATGCGGACCATTTTTTATTCTGTTTGCATACAGACAATCAAGTAATTGCATCACAAATGTTTTTACAACTTACAGACTTAAAGAAGGCATTGGAAAATATTCTTCCACCACATTATAATTTAGTTGCAAGTGCAGGAATTATTGTGGTTAGAGATGATGCCATAACACTTTCTGCATTACTTGATAAAGCAAACTATGCTCGTAAAAAATCTAAGGGAAATACCTTGAATACATTTAGCTTTTATGATGATAAAATGAGTCAGGAAGTTGAATGGAAAAAACAAATTACATTTATGATGGACTTTGCATTGAAAAATCATGAGTTTGAAATGTATTTACAACCAAAATTGTTAATTAAAACGGGTGAAGTTGTTGGAGCAGAGGCACTTGTACGTTGGAATAGTCCTGAATTAGGTATGATTTATCCAGATAAGTTTATTTCAATCATGGAGCAAAACGGATTTATTAGACAACTTGACTTTTTTATGTTGGAGGAGGCCTGCCATTTCCTAAAATGTAGCAAAGAAAAGGGAATACCACAGCTTCCTATCTCAGTTAATTTCTCTAAAGCACATTTACAAACAGATAAATTAGTTGAAAAAATTTTTCAAACTGTAAATCGAATAGGTGTATCTACTCATATGATTGAAATTGAGTTTACTGAAAATTTATTTTCAGACAATATTAATAAATTAATTGAAATTGTTTCTGAACTTAAAATGCTTGGCTTTAAAGTATCTCTAGATGATTTTGGAAGTGCTTATTCTTCTCTTAATTATTTAAAAGATATTCCAATTGATATTGTCAAGATTGATAAAGCATTTTTAAATGCATCCACTAATACAGATAAGGGAAAGATTATTATTGCTAAAGTTATAGAACTGATTAAATCTCTACATATCTTATCAGTTATGGAAGGCGTAGAAAATGATGAACAAGTAAAATTTCTTCAAAAGCTAAACTGTGATTTAGGGCAAGGATATTTTTATGCTAAGCCAATGCCTGCTAGTAACTATATCGATTTTGTTAATAGTGGCTCTGTTATTGAAGATATACAGAAACATATTAGTGGAAAGACCGAAGAAAAACAGGATAAATCTCATATTTATGTAATTCCACAAGAATTTCAAATGGATAACTGGGAACTTTATACACTCGGTAAAAATATTGACATGGGTCTAATGAAAGGTTATCTCGATGGAGAAGCAACAGTTCAGTATGTCAATGACCGTGCATTAGAATATCTTGGTTACACTAGACAAGAATTTAGAGAAGTATTTAATAACAGTATGGTTGCATTTACACATCCAGATGATGCGCATATTGTTCAGAAGAATGCAGAGGAACTTATATCTAGTGGAAAGCCATTGAAATTTCAAACTCGTGCTATTCGTAAAGATGGAAAGATTATTGTGTTACAAGGGCGTTCTTCATGTATTATTGATAATCAAGGAAGACCTGTTGGTTTATATGCATTTCAAGATGTTACAGATGAATTGGATAAAACTGTACAATTAAAGCAATCTCTAGAAAATAAAATAAAAGAATTGGAAGAATCTATAGCATCTGAACAAGAAACCAAAGAAGCACTTCTTATTAGTGAAGAGAAATATCGTATTATTATAGAACAAAGTGATGATATTATGTTTGAATGGGATTTTAAATCAGATACAATTATATTTTCTGGAAGGTATGAAACCTTATTTGGATATTCGCCTTTTACAAGGCATATTACTGCTAATAGGGAAGTACGTAATAAGATTCATCCAGATGATTTAGAAGTTTTTGAAGAATGGATTGTAAATACATATAAAAAACCAGGATATTCAGTATCTAGTTATCGAATTAAGGATATTAAGGGGAATTACTTATGGATGAATTGTCGTTCAACTGCTATTTCTGATAGTAAAGGAAATATAATTAGAGCTGTAGGTGTATTTTCTAATATTAATGCACAAAAACAACAATTAGATGACTTAATTATAAAATCACAGTTAGACCCATTAACGAAATTATTAAATAAAGCTGAATTTAAAAATAGAATTGACCAATTTCTAAAATCATCCAATAATAAATTAGGTGCTTTCTTTATTATAGATATTGATAATTTTAAAGGATTGAATGACACTCTTGGTCATCAGTTGGGTGATAATATATTAATAGATGTAGCAAATAAAATAAGTGGTGTTTTTCCTGAAACAGATATGATTGGAAGAATAGGTGGTGACGAGATTGCAGTATATTTTCCTTATACAGATAGTAATATAATTAGAAGTAAAGCAGAGCATTTATCTCAATCACTTAGATTATCTTATTATGGTGCTGTAAGTAAGTATGAAATTTCAGGAAGTGTCGGGATATCTTTCTATCCTGAACATGGTGATACTTTTAATATGCTTTATCGCTCTGCTGATATTGCTCTTTATAATTCCAAAAACAATGGAAAAGATAGATATACTTTATATGACAACAATATTACCAATTCTCTTTTGGATAATAGCAATCAAGTAGAATATACAACTAATTTTTTAAATACATATTTTCAAAATGATATAACTTTTCGTGTTTTTGAAATGCTTTACGAAACAAAAAATGTATCTAAAAGTATTCAAAATATATTAAATTTATTAGGTGAAAGATATAATATGGATAGAGTATACATTTTTGAAATTGATGAAAAAAAACAACAGACTAGTAATACATATGAATGGTGTGCTCCAGGGGTTTCATCTGAAATTGATTCTTTACAAAATATTCCTTTAGTAGAGATTACTTCATATATAAGTCAATACAGTAATGAAGGTATTTTTTGTTGTAAAGACATTGAAAATACAACACCTGAGATTCGCAATATTTGTGCTCCACAGGGGATAAAATCTCTTCTTCATTGTGCCATATATAATGAAGGAGTTATGACTGGTTTTATTGGTTTTGACGTATGTAGAGAGAATTATAGTTGGACAGGAGAGGAGATTGCTATTATCGGATACATTTCTCGGATTCTTTCCGTATTTTTAATTAAGAACACTACAACAACAAAATTACGAACTAGCTACAAGAATTATGAAGAAATGGTAGAAAACCTAAATGGACATGTTTATGTTATTGACCCTAATACCTATGAAGTACTTTATGTAAATCGTGCAATTCAAGAATTAGGGCTTAGTACTGGAGAATCTTGTTATAAAATGGCGTTTGGTTCAGAGGAACCTTGCAAAAATTGTCCTATAAATAACTTTAATGATGAAATTCATTATGCATCAGAAGAAATTTATTCTGAGGTATTAGATAGATGGGTAAATTCAGCAGCTTCAAAAATGAAATGGGAGGGTGAGAAAGACGCAGTTCTAGTTTGCTGTACTGATATTTCAAAATATAAACATAAGGCTACAATATAGACTACTAAAATTTAGTGATTCTGGTATTCTTAGTTAATGAAAAGAAAATATATTATGTTTAGCAATAAAATCAGAAAATTAGTGCTAGTTATTTTGTTTACTAGACAATCGACTACAAAAGGGAAATTAGATAAGATATTAGTTGATAGAAAATAACATGAACAAATTTATAAGCAATAGATTAAAATAGATTGACAATAATTAAAAATAAATCCCTATAATACTTTTAATAGTGATGTAGGGATTTTTAGATTATATTTTGTTTTTTAATCCATAGATTCCTTGAGAAATAAATGTACTGATAGTTTTTGCAGTTTTTTCTGGTGTTTTTGAATTGTTTATAACATATTCCATGGAAAGCATTTCTAGACAACTATCTACAATTCCTCCTACGATAAAAGCATCTAAAATATTTACGGTTTCTTTATCTTCTATTGTATGATTGCTTTCTTGAATCCCTTTTTTTAATATCTCTTTATACTTATAAAAAAAAGAAGCATTTTTACCATTACAAGATAAGTTTCTAATTGTATCAGCATGTTCTTGAAAAAATATAACTACCTTCAAAATCTGGGGATATGGGTTTTCAACAATATCATAGATATCATATTCTTTCATTGTACACAGGCATTTATTTAATAATTCTTCTTCTACTTGCTCCTGTACATCATAAATATCCTTAAAATGTGCATAGAATGTACCTCTACTTATATCAGCTAATTCTAAAATCTTGTTTACAGTAATTTTACTTACATCATTATGCATACTTAGTTTAATAAATGCTTGTTTTATTGATTCTCTTGATTTTCTTATATCTCTTCTTTCTTTTTTCATATTTTAACCATCTCCAATAGTCCTTAATAATTTTTTGCTATATGTATAAATTTATACAAATTTAATTTAATTTGTATATAATTATACAAAATATTTAGAATTTATACGTTGTGTATAATATTATATAATAGTATACTCTATTTAAAATAAAAATCAAGGATTTAGAAAGGTAGGACATATATGAATAGTGTAAAAAAAGAAATAGAGAATATTGTATCTTCTTCTAAAAGAATCGGAAATGCATATCGTGATACTGGTATTGAAGTTGGAAAAGCTTATGCAAAAGCAGGTAAAAAAACTGCAAGATTATTCAAAGAATTATATGATAGTAAAGAAACATTTGAGGTACAAACAAAAGAAAAGTAATTTATAGAAATATATTAGTTATTGAGTGAGAAAGTATTACTTTTTATTGTTATGAATGCAATGAAACTATATTACATAGATTCTATATCAAATTAGGTAACTAAATAAATATTTTGAATTTATGATAAAAACCTACAAAAAAGAAGCTATCACATAGCAATTTAAAATTGTTTGTGTGATGGCTTCTTTTATTGTTATAATAAGATTTTTGTAGAAACTATCTTTAAAGGATAGTCCCTTAAATTTATTTTTAAATTAAAATATTCATATATTAGTGTGTACTGCTTTTTTTATTATCTTTCTTATCTGAGCAAGAATTAGAACTTGGACATCCAGAACAACCAGAGCATCCACTACAGCCATCTCCATTCTTTGTAGACTTGAATTTATTAAATAAAATCACAAATGCAAGAACTATAATTATTCCACCTATCAAAGCTTCCATTATTGAATTACCCATAAATAATACTCCACCAATACTTTTAACTATAAATGCCATTACCCATGCTAATATAAACTGATATGCAAATGATGCAAACATCATTTTATTGCCGTATTCTTTTTTCATAGTTGCAAGTGCAGCTATACATGGAGTATATAAAGCAGTAAATATCAAGAAAGTATATGCAGTAACTCCATTAAATATTGTTGGCAATACAACAGTTAGATTACCATATAGTATGTTTAAAGAGTTTACCACGATTTCTTTTGCGCCAAGGCCACTTAAAATAGCAACTGAAGTTCTCCAATCATCAAAACCAAGAGGCTTGAATATAGGGGCTATAATATGACCTAAGGTAGCTAAAAAGCTTACATTTATATCTTCTGTATATCCAAAAACATTAAATGAAGAAAGTCCCCAAATTACAACTGACATTGCAAACATAACAGTAACAACTCTTATTAAGAAACCTTTTGATTTATTCCATGTATTTTTAATAAGTGCATCTATAGTAGGTATTCTATATTCTGGCAATTCTAATATAAATGGTTCAGACTCTGTTTTAAATGCTGTTTTATTTAAGAATAGTGCAATTACTATTGCCATAACTATACCAACTAAGTATAGTGATGTAGTTACTAAGGCAGCATTATGTGGGAAGAATATAGCTACAAATAGTGCATATATAGGCAGTTTTGCTCCACAAGTCATAAGTGGTGCAATAAGAGCTGTGACTCTTCTATCTTTTTCACTTTCCAATGTTCTAGTTGCCATTATAGCTGGAGAAGAACATCCCATACCCATAACAATAGGTATAAAAGCTTTACCAGATAGGCCAACTTTTCTCATAACTTTATCCATTAAAAATGCTGTTCTTGACATATATCCACTATCTTCAAACAATGATATACCAAAAAATAATGTGAATATTAAAGGGAAGAATGGTAAAGTCCCACCAACACCTCCAATTATACCATTAACTATAAGTGATTTAAACCAAGGGCTAGAGTTAGATAACATATCACTAGCAGGTGTAGAGATATAAGTTTCTATAAGACCAGCAAAGCCCTCTTGTAATGGTCCTCCAACCCAATCAAAGGTAAATTTAAATAAGAGGAACAATACACCAATAAATATTGGATAGGCTAATATAGGATTTAAAACTATATTGTCTATTTTATCACTGATAGATTTTTTTTCTGTATATGTAGTTTTTGTACATCTTGATAAAATGGATTCTAATTTTTTGTATGTTTCCGTTTCACTTCCAAAGTTTGTTTGATATATAAAAGATTTTTGAGTAGCTTCTTTAATTTCTTCTTCTATTTTTTCAACACCATTTTTCTTCTTTGCAATAATTGGAACAACAATTACTCCAAGTTCTTCACCTAATTTTTTAGCATCTATATTAATACCTTTAGATTCTGCTATATCTAACATATTAAGAAGTATGACTATAGGTTTGTTAAATTGCATAAGTTGAGTCGTTAAGTAGAGATTTCTCGATAAGTTAGATGCATCAACTACATTCACTATTACATCAACATCCTCATTTTCTAAATATGATTTAGAAACCTTTTCTTCATTTGAGAAAGTATCCATTGCATATATACCTGGTAAATCTACAACCTTTATTTCTTTCCCAATAAATCCTTCTTTTTTTTCTATAGTAACACCAGGCCAGTTACCTACATATTGATTTGAACCTGTAAGTAGGTTGAAAACAGTAGTTTTACCAACGTTTGGGTTTCCTAATAATGCTACATTAATCACAGGTAGCTCCTCCTCTATTATTGTAAAGAAATATTTTTAGCATCAGATTTTCTAATAGCAAGGTCAAAGCCTCTAAATCTGATTATAATTGGGTCTCCAAATGGAGCAACCTTTTTAACTTCTATTTCAGTACTATTTATACATCCAAGTGCAAGTAATCTTTTAGATAATTTAATATCTCCATCTATACTATTAATAAGTCCTTTTTCTCCTATTTTTAAATCGTAAACAGTCATTATTAGCACCTCCTAATGAAATTCATTATCATTAAAATTGTAACAAGTATGATACAAAAAGTCAAGAATTATAGAGGCAATTGAACACTGAGACCCCTAATATTTATTCTAAATAAATTGAAAAATATTTTAATCTAAATTAGGTGTTTTTATATCTTTTGTATTATAATGTAAGATGATAGATAAAATTTGGAGGAATTAACTTAATGAAAACTAGAAAAATGACATTTTTAGGTCTTATGATAGGGTATAGTTTAGCTTTATATGTATTAGAGACATATATACCAAATCCTCTTATAGTTATATTTCCAGGGGCAAAATTGGGTTTGAGCAATATTATAACTTTAATTTCATTAATGTTGTTAGGTGTCAAAGATACTGTTATAATTGTTACTATCAGGGTAATTTTGTCATCAATATTCGCAGGTCCTTTGTCCTATCTTCTATTTAGTATAGGAGGAGCTTATCTAAGTCTTTTATTTATGTATTTAGCAAGTAAAATAAAAGGTCTATCATTGATAGGGATAAGTATCATAGGTGCAATAGGACATAATATAGGTCAATTAATAGTTGCAAGTTTAATCATAGAAAATATACTTGCTATAGGATACTTACCATTTATGTTAATGGCATCATTAGTAACGGGTATGTTTGTAGGCTTAGTGTCTAGGTATACAGTACCCAAGCTGGAGCATTTTTATAGTAAGTTTTATTGACATAATATTGACAAAATATAATATTGTTTGATAAAATGTATATAAAAATATACAAATTTGTAATAGTGGTGATTATTATGGCGAACAGTGAATTAGAAGCGTTAAAAAATGAGATTGAAGCAGTTAGAGAAGAGATAAATACATACATAGAATATCCAGAAATATTTCAAGAAGAGTTAGTAGAATCAAGTAAGAAAATAGATATATTAATAAATAAATACATGTACTTAAGCAAATAGCCCACAGTTGTGGGTTTTTTTGTATCAAAAATTAACAGATAGCCATATTTTACATATATTAATAATAATATTAAGATATAAAATAGTATTTCTGGTGTGTAAATTATCTGTAGGACATAATTATGATTAAGTCAGGAGGGGTTTATATTATGGTTGATATAGGAAGTAAGGAAATAGCAATAAGATTATTTTTAGCCCTAATAATTGGAGGAATAATAGGTTTAGAGAGAGAAAAAATAAGGCAATTTGCAGGATTTAGGACACATATATTAATAGCAATAGGTTCTTGTATTGTTTCAATAACTTCAATTCAGTTGTTTTCTGATTATAATTTATATACAAATGCTGACCCAGCAAGAATGCCTGCTCAGGTATTATCTGGAATTGGTTTTTTAGGAGCAGGAGCAATTTTAAAAAATAAAGGTGGAGTAAAGGGGCTTACTACAGCTGCTGGGATGTGGGCAACTGCATGTATCGGAATAGCAGTAGGTTATGGTTATTATGAATTATCAATTTTAGGTGGGCTATTTGTAATGATAGCATTATTTGTACTTAGGATAATAAATACTTTTCTATTCAGTCAAGAAAAAAATGTTTTGATATTAAAATTAAGTAATTTGGATTCAATACCTTTTTTATATGATAAATTTGAAAAAAGTCAACTTATTGTAAGAAACATGGAAATAGAATGTCGTAATGAAGAATACTGGAAGGTTAATTTTTTTGTATCTTATGGCAAGAGAATACACTTACATGATGTTATGAAAGAAATAAATATGATAGAAGGAGTAATAAATGTAGATTATTTGGACTAAAATATATACAATATATTTTGTAAAGAGAATAAAATATAAATCAAATCAAAATAGAGGTGTATTATATGGAAACTGATAGAAGTAAAATAGAAGAAAAGTATAAGTGGAAGATAGATAAGATGTATTCTAGTAAAGAAGATATCGAAAAAGATATAAGCAAAGTAAAAAGTCTTATTCAAGAAGTAAAAGAATATAAAGGGAAAGTTTCTGAGAGTAAAGAGAATTTATATAAAGTATTAAATATTTCTGAAAATGCATCTAGAATTGTTCAAAATCTATATGTATATACTCATATGAAACAACATGAAGACACTAGAATTAATGACAATCAAGGTAGAGCTACTAAGACAGAGATGTTATCGACTGATTTGGGAGTAGCTACTTCTTATATAGTTCCAGAAATACTGGCTATAGAAGAGAATAAATTGAATGAATATTTAAAGGATGAGAAGTTATCTTTTTATACAAAGTATATCAAGGATATATTAAGAGATAAACCTCACACTTTGAGTGAGAAAGAAGAAGAAATACTTGCAGCTACATCAGAATTATCGACGGTTCCAGAAAATATATATGATATGTTAACATATGCAGATATGGAATTTCCTGAGATTGAAGATGAAAAAGGCAATAAAGTTAAGCTTTCTCATTCTAATTACTCTTTATTTATAAAAAGTAAAAATGGTAGAGTTAGAAAAGACGCTTTTGAAGGTGTATTTTCAACTTATGGAAAATATAAAAATACATTTGCATCAACACTTTATGGTGGTGTAAAGTCAGAAATATTTTATGCAAAAACTAGAAAATATAATTCGGCAATAGAAGCTTCTTTATTTTCAGATGATGTAAGTTTGGCTGTCTATAATAATCTTATATCAGCTATAGATGAAAGTCTCCCTACTTTGAATAAATATGTTGAACTTAAAAAGAAATTTTTAGGTCTAAATGAAATACACATGTATGATTTATATGTTCCTTTGACAGATAAGTTTGACATGGATATACCATATGATAAAGCACAAGATATCATATTAGAGGCACTTAAGCCTTTGGGAGAAGAGTACTTGAAAGTTATAAAAAGTGCATTTGAAGAAGGTTGGATTGATGTATATGATAATGAAGGTAAAAAAGGAGGAGCTTATTCTTGGGGAAGTTATGATTCGCATCCTTATATATTAATGAGTTATAAAAATGACCTTAATTCTCTATTTACTTTAATTCATGAGTTAGGGCATTCTGTTCATAGTCATTATTCAAGAACAAGTCAGCCATTTTTATATTCGGACTATAAAATATTCGTTGCAGAAGTTGCATCTACTTTAAATGAATTACTTCTTATAAATTATTTATTAGAAAATTCTAAGTCTAAAGATGAAACTATATATCTATTAAATTATTATTTAGAACAATTTAGGACTACAGTTCATAGACAAACTATGTTTGCTGAATTTGAGAAAATTGTACATGGAAGGGTAGAGAGTGGAGAGCCACTTACTGCTGATGAATTTACTGACATATACTATAAATTAAATGAAAAGTATTATGGAAAATCTGCAATAGTAGATAAACAAATAGGAATAGAGTGGGCTAGAATCCCTCATTTTTATTCAAACTTCTATGTATATAAGTATGCTACAGGATTTTCGGCTGCAAGTGCTTTAAGCCAACAGATACTTTCAGAAGGTAGTACTGCTGTAGATAGATATATAAACTTTTTAAAAAGTGGAGGGTCAGAGTATCCTTTAGAACAATTAAAATCTGCTGGTGTAGACATGACAAAAAAAGAGTCTATAGAGGAAGCCTTGAATGTATTTGATGGTTTAGTTAATAAACTAGAAAAAGAGTTATAGAATATAATAAATCAATCAAAGATAACTTAAAAAAATTAAACTAATTTAGAATATACCCTATGAAATTAAATTTTTACATGCATTTAACAATATTTACACTTACTTAACCTCGCTCTAATATTCACTTAACAAAAAATATGTATTATTAAAATATAGAAAATATGAAAACAAAAAAATTAAAATATAAGCGGGGGTAAGTGAAATGTTTAAAAAGAAAATAGGAGTTCTTTTAGCTAGTACAATGTTAGTTGGAGTTTTAGCAGTAGGATGTGGCTCTGGTTCAGGAGGTTCAGGAGACTCAAATAAGGTTTCCGTTTCAGGTTCAACTTCAATAGGTCCTCTTATGGAAACTATAGGAGAAAAGTTTCAAGAAAAAAATGAAGGTGTTAGTGTAGAAGTACAACAGATTGGTTCTTCTGGAGGTATAAAAAATGCTATGGAAGGAACATCTGAGATAGGGATGAGTTCAAGAGATTTAAAAGATGAAGAAAAAAGTGCTGGATTAAAGGAAACTAAGATAGCAATAGATGGAATAGCATTAATAACTAATACTGCTAACCCAGTAAAAAATCTAACAATGGATGATGTTAAAGGTATTTATACAGGAAAGATAACTAACTGGAAAGATGTAGGAGGAAATGATGCACCAATAGTAATTGTATCAAGAGAAGAAGGTTCAGGAACTAGAGATGGATTCCAAGAAATTGTAGGATTCAAGTCAGAAGAATTAACTAAAGATGCACAAATAAGTGATGGTTCAGGAAATATAAAAACTACAGTTGAAGGAAATGAAAATGCTATAGGATATATATCATTTGGATATGTTGATGAAAAAGTGAATAGTTTAAAAGTAAATGATGTTGAAGCAACTGATGCCAATGTAATAGCTAATAAATATCCAATATCAAGACCATTTATACTAGTTAATAAAGAAGATAACTTATCAGAAAAAGGCAAAGCTTTAATAGATTATATATTAAGTGATGAAGGACAAGCTCTTGTTTCAGAAAAAGGATTTATTAAAGTTAATCAATAAGATGAATATTTAATATAAAATAGATATAGTACCCTGCAAGATAAGCACCTAAAAATGTTGCTTATTTGCAGGGTATTGTCTATTATTGGTGGTATAAATATAAACATTTTAATTACATAATAGATATTTTAGTACATTATCTCTGAAGAATATTGGAATATTGACAAAATAATATTACAATGTTAGAATAAAAAGGAAATTTATTAAAATGTATTAAAATTTTTTAACAAAAATATTTTAGAAACTGAGAAGTATACCTTATTATTGGGCATCTAGAGGTATATGGAGTTAGTGGTGCAACCGGCTATGAATATAATCTTATATTGCATAGCCTTTTTTTGTTTTAAATTTAACAAAAATATTTAAAAATCTAAAAGCTATTGCATTAGTAGTTAGATTTAATTTGATACGTGGAAATTTGGCTTTTAAAGTAGCCATTTGTTGGAAAAGGGGAATTTTTAAAAAAGTATAATGCAATTATAATAAAAAAATAAAGTCTTTATAAATATTAAGACATGAAATATAAACATTTTGTAACAATACATTTACCAAAATAATCCAATTTATTTTATATTATAACTATATAAACCATATAAATCAATACTCAAACTGGCTTATTGACAAGTTTCTAGAGAAATAATAAATTTATAATATAAAATTGCTTTAAGCTCCATTTTCCAACAATCGGAGACTTTGATTAGTATTTAATAATGAATCTTAATATTTAATACAATATTCAAGAATTATTCAAAAATACTTAAGTTTTATAGTCTAGTTTGTAAAGATATTATAAAATAATAATACCAGTTATATAAAAAATAAAACATCATAATTTGTAATAATTAAAATCTGAGACTATGATTGAAATATTTTTGAATGGAGTGGTGTAATGTATAACTTACTAGTTGTAGATGATGATGTTGATATTTTAAATATAAATCAAATTTATTTTTCAAATATAGGTTTTAATGTATATACATCTAAGACAGCTAAAAGTGCTATGAAGATAGTAGAAAGTGTGGTTTTAGATTGTATAATTCTAGATATTTCATTGCCAGACTTAGATGGATATAAAGTATGCAATGCTATAAAAGAAAAGGTTAACATACCTATAATATTTTTATCTAATTATGAACATGAGGAAGAAAGAGTTCAGGGATTTTTAGCTGGAGGGGATGATTATATAACAAAGCCATATAGCTTAAAAGAACTTGAACTTAGAATATATGCGCGTATGAGGCAATATAAAAATATTACATCAGTTCCTAATGTGTTAAAGTTTTCATCTTTAGTAATAAATGTGAATTCAAGAAAAGTAACTTTTGACGAAAAAAGTATCGACTTAACCACCATGGAGTTTGAAATACTGCTGTTTCTAGCTGAAAATAAAGAACAAGTATTCTCAAAAATAGAAATATATAATCAAGTTTGGAAAATGCCTGATATTGGAGAACAACATACAGTACAGGTTCATATTGCACAGATGAGGAAAAAAATTAATTCTTTAAGCAGAGAACATCAATACATTCAAACCGTATGGGGAAAAGGATATAAGTTTGTACCGTAAGTGAGATGCTGTAATCAATAAATAGTTCTTGTTTTATTTAGTACTACTATGAAAGAGATGTGGTTGATGCAATGAAAAAGTATAACATACTAAAAGGAACTCTCATTGTATTGATAGTCTCTCTGTTGGCAATAACAGGATTAAATCTTCTGTATAAATATGATAACAAATATACATATAAGTCTATTAGAGCAAGTAATGGAATCTTAACTATAAATAATGATACTTTTACTAAAAATAAACTTGTTTTCCTAATAGATGACTGGGAGTTTTATAATCATAAAATATTTAAACCGAATGATTTTATAAAGCAACATATAGAACCAGAATACATTTTTATAGGTCAATATCCAGATTTTTCTATGAGAAAAGAGAATCAGTCACCATATGGCAATGCAACTTATCGTATGAAGATAAAAAATGAAGGTAAGGATAAGGTGTTGAGTCTAGAGATTCCTGAAATTTTTTGTGCAAGTGAAGTATGGATAAATGGAGAAATAGTTTCTAAACTGGGAGAGGTAGGAACAGAAAAATATAGACCAAAAATTAAAAATTCAGTAGTGAGTTTTGTAGCAAAGAAAGATACAGAAATTATAATCAATGTTTCTAATTTCTCACATTATTATAGTGGTATGTATTATCCACCTGCATTAGGAGAAACAAAAGATATAAGTAATATGATATTTTATAGATTACTTTTTTATAGTATAATTTGTTTCACAACTTTTGCAATAGCTGTATTTTCACTAGCTGTTTGGTTTTTATCAAAAAAAAGCAAACTCTACTTTTATTTTGGATGTATGTGTATTTTCTTTGCAATACATGTCTCATATCCTTTTGTACATTTACTGGGACTTCCCTTAGTAAACTTTACATATGCAGTTGAAGATGCATCATATTTTATAGCAGTCTTATGTATTATTTGTATAAATGGGAGTATATCAAAAATAGAAGAAAATAAAGGATATAGATTTTTAATTTTGCCATTAGGAATTACAATGTGTATCATATCTATTGTGATACCAGTTGTTCTTCTCCCATATGATATATATTTTGTTGACATGTATGGAAAATTAATAGATATATATAAATATATTGTATTTATTTATATCTTTGTGTCTTCACTAGTTTCAATCTACAAAAGGACATGCTCTAAACATATAAGTTCTTATATTTTAGTTTCAGTGAACATTGTGTTTGGTATTAGCATATTATTTGATGCAGTAACGAGTAATAGGTTTGAGCCTATATTTACTGGATGGCAAACAGAATACTGTGGATTTATAATTGTAATTTTATTTTCTATTATGATGATACATAGGAACAGGATGATAATAAAGGAAAATGAAAAACTCACAAAGAATCTTGAACATGAAGTTGAAGTAAGAACTAGTGAACTTACAACACTATTAAATGAACGTAAAAAGTTTTTGGCTGATGTAGCTCATGATTTAAAGGCACCTGTTTCAGCTATACAGGCATTTATAGATTTAATAAAGGTTGGTAATATTCATGTAGATGAAGAGACAAAATCTTATCTATATGCCATAAATCAAAAATCAAATGAGGTACAGAATAGAGTACGTAGTCTACAAGAATTTACATCACAAGATAAAGAAATTGGTCTTAGTGAGAAGATATGTCTAAATGATTTCATCAAAGAGATATATGAAAATAACTTACCAGACACACAAGCATGTGGTGTAAATTTTGAATTGAGTATATTAGATAAAAAAATATATGCAAAGATAAATAAAGAAAGATTGGCTAGAGCATTTGAAAATTTAATTTATAATGCTTTAAGCTTTACTTCATATGATGGGAAGATAAGTTTGTCAATGAATAAAGAAGATGGATTTGCAGTTATTAAGGTTTCTGATAATGGGAAAGGAATACCACCAGAAAATATACCAAAGATATTTGAACGATTCTTTACAGCAAGAGATACTGACATTTCAACAGGTCAAGGGTTAGGGTTATATATTGTAAAGTCCATTATAAAAGAACATAATGGAGAAGTTTTTGTAGATTCGCAGTTAGGAAAAGGAACTGTTTTTACAATAAAATTAAGTCTATGTTTTTCATAATAATGGGTTATTTAATATAAAAGAATAATGATATTTAGGAGTGATTATAATGCAAACTAAGATATTAATAATAGATGGAGACAAGAATAATTGCCAGGAATTGAAAAACTTTTTAGAAGGAAAAGGGATAACTATAGATTTAGCATATAGCTGTGAAGAAGCTATTGGAAAAATATTTAGCAATAGATATGATTTAATATTTTTAGAGATAATCCTAACTGATGGTGATGGATGGACTCTTTGTAAGAAAATAAGAAATGTAACTACTTGTCCAATTGTTTATATGACTTATATAAATGAAGACCAAAGCATTTTAAATGCCTTAAATTCTGGCGGAGATGATTACTTAATTAAACCTCTAAATCTGGAAATTTTATATGCAAAAGTAAAAGCAATTTTAAGAAGAGTAAATTCATATGTTAATAGCAATGAAAGTAATTCGAAATTAGAGGAATATAATAGAACTAGTGGAGTAATAAAATTAGAAGACAAAATAATAAAATTAACTCCAACAGAAAATAAATTATTAAATTATTTTATAGAGAATCCCGAAAAGACATTAACTACTAAAGAGATATATGAACATGTGTGGTTAAATGAATATTTAGAAGATAATTATAGTGTAGTAGTTGCAGTGAACGGATTGAGAAAGAAAATAGAAAAAGATTATAAAAATCCTCAAAAAATTATAACAATAAGAGGAGCAGGATACTATTTTAATAAGGAATAATATGAATGTATAGGTTATAAAGGACTAAATTTAATTAATAAATATCAGTAGCAGATATAAGTAATGAGTTACATGGAAAATGTATTATTACTTATATCTGCTATTTTAATATAATCAAATAACATCATAATGTAAACTAAATGTCAAAAATAGTTCTAAAAGTAAAATCGATGTTAAAAAAGTGAATATAATTTTACACTTGTTTAACTTAATCCTAATATAGATTTAACTTAAAAAAAGTAGAATAAAAGTATAGAAAATTTAATTGATACGAATTATAAAAATTTAAATTTTGAATACAGAATTAAAATCGATAAGTATATTTTAATGGGAGGATATTATGATAGTAAAATCTAGGTTAGTAGGTTTAGAAAAAAATGACAATAATGGCAACAAGACAAAATATATAGTTGAAAAAGTAGCAAAAAATATTTTTCTACTTAGTGCTTTGGTAGCAGTTGCAAGTTTACTTTTGATAATAGGATTTGTATTTTATAAAGGTCTAAGACCATTTATATTTGAGGGATACTCATTTATAGATTTTTTAACTGGTGCAGATTGGGTTCCTTCTGCTAATAAATTTGGAATATCATCTATGATAGTAGCTTCAATATTTGCAACACTTGGAGCACTTGTGATAGGAGTACCAGTAGGAATATTAACATCTATATTTATAGCAGAAGTAGCACCTAAGAGATTAGCAAAAATAATGTCACCAGCAGTTGAACTTCTAGCAGGTATACCTTCAGTATTATATGGTGTATTTGGTCTTGCGGTGATAGTTCCAATGATACAAAACATATTCAATCTTCCAAAAGGTCAAAGTTTATTAGCAATAGTAATAGTATTAGCAGTAATGATGTTACCAACAATAATATCTGTATCAGAAACAGCTATAAGAGCAGTACCAAAAGCATATAAAGAAGGTTCATTAGCACTTGGTGCATCAAAAATAGAAACAATATTTAAAGTTGTATTACCAGCTGCAAAATCTGGAGTATTAGCTGCAGTGGTATTAGGAGTAGGAAGAGCTTTAGGAGAAACAATGGCAGTAATACTTGTTGCAGGGAACTCACCAGTTATGCCAACTTCAATAACAGATAGTGTAAGACCACTTACAACTAATATAGCACTTGAAATGGGATATGCGTTTGGTACACATCAAGAAATGCTATTTGCAACTGGAGTAGTATTGTTCACATTTATATTAATCTTAAACTTAGTTTTAAATAAACTTTCAAATAAGGCGGTAAATTAGGATGAGAAAGTTCAGAGAAAATACATTAAAGTTATTAGTATACCTATCAGCACTATTTACAATAGTATCGTTAGTAGTCATAGTAGGATTTATATTTATAAAGGGAATTGGAAATATGAATTTTAATTTCTTATTTAGCAATTATTCAGCATCAGGTGATGGTGGTATACTTCCAATGATAATTACAACATTATACACAGTAGTAGTTTCTATAGTTGTAGCAACTCCTATAGGAATCTTAGCTGCTATATATTTGCAAGAGTATGCAAAAAAAGGAAAAGCAGTTACAGCAATAAGATTTGCAACTGAAAGTTTATCAGGAATACCATCTATAGTGTATGGATTATTTGGAGGAATTTTCTTTGTTGTTACATTAAAAATGGGATACTCAATAGTTGCAGGTTCTCTTACAGTAGCAATAATAATTTTACCAGTAATAATTCGTACAACAGAAGAAGCTTTAAAGACAGTTCCTCAAGCATATAGAGAATCATCATTAGCATTAGGGGCTACTAAATTTCAGACTTTATACAAGGTAGTACTTCCAAGTGCGATACCAGGAATCTTATCAGGAGTAATCTTGTCGGTTGGTCGTATAATTGGGGAATCAGCTGCAATCTTACTTACAGCAGGTACTGTAGCTAAGATGCCAGGTGGAATATTTGATAGTGCAAGAACACTAACTGTACACTCATACTTGCTAACTAAAGAGAGTGGAGATATAGCAACAGCAGCTAGTATAGGAATTGTTTTGATAGTAATTGTATTAGCACTAAACATGCTAGCAAGATTTGTCGCTAAGAAATTAAATAAGGCTAATTATTAAATTTAAGAGGTGTGAATAATGGAATTAATCGATAAGATAAAAATGAGTGTAAAAGATTTGGATTTATTTTATGGTGACAAGCAAGCATTAAATAAAATAAATATGGATATAAAAGAAAATAAAGTTACTGCTTTAATAGGACCATCTGGATGTGGAAAATCAACTTTTATAAGAACATTAAACAGAATGAATGACCTAATAGAAGATGTAACGATTAAAGGAAACATCTTTGTGGATGGAGAAGACATATATACTTCAGATGATGTAATAAATCTTCGTACTAAAGTAGGGATGGTATTTCAAAAACCAAATCCATTTCCTATGAGTATATATGATAATGTTGCATATGGTCCTCGTACACAGGGACTAAGAGATAAGAAACAATTAGATAAGATTGTAGAAGAGAGTTTGAAAGGGGCAGCTATTTGGGATGAGGTTAAAGATAGACTTAAATCATCTGCATTAGGACTGTCTGGTGGACAACAACAACGTATATGTATAGCAAGAGCAATTGCTATGAGACCAGAAGTTATTCTAATGGATGAACCTACATCTGCCTTAGACCCAATTTCAACATTAAAAGTTGAGGAACTTATAGAAGACTTAAAAAAAGACTACACAATAGTCATAGTTACTCATAATATGCAGCAAGCTGCTCGTATATCAGATGAAACAGCTTTTTTCTTAAATGGAGAGGTTATAGAATTTAGTGATACAAAAACTATGTTTACCACTCCTGTAGATAAAAGAACAGAAGACTATATAACAGGTAGATTTGGTTAAAATATATAACTATAAAGGAGTTAGACAATGGTCAATAATAGCTTAGATATAAGTATTGATACTTTAAAGGAACAAACAGTACTTATGATGGAAAAATGTGAAGAAGCAATAGAAAAGTCTGTGACTTGTATGATAGAGAAGGATTTAGAGGGTGCAAGAAAAGTAGTAGAAAATGATGAAGAGATAAATAAATTGAGAGAAGAGATAAGAGATAAAAGTATAGAACTAATAGTATTAAAGCAACCAATGGCAAGAGACTTAAGATTTATCTATTCATTAGGAAATATATCAATAGAGTTAGAAAGAATAGGAGATTATGCAGCCAACATAGCTAGAGAAATGTTGAAAATAGGTGGAGAAGCTTATATAAAAGAGCTGATAGATATTCCTAAGATGGCAAAAGAGTGTAAGGATATGATGTCTCAGACTAGAGAAGCTTTAATCTTATTTGATGCAAGTATAGCTTATGATGTAGGAACTAAAGATGATATTGTAGATGGTTTGTATGAACAAGTACAAATTGATTGTCTAAAAATAATGCATGAAAATACGAATACTATAGACCAAGGAGTAAAACTTTTACTTATAGGAAGATACCTTGAACGAATTGGAGACCACATAACAAATGTATGTGAAAAGATAATTTTTGCAATTGAAGGTAAAATGGTAGAGATAGGATAAAAAAACTGCTTTAAAGCAGTTTTTTTATTGTCTAAATTAAGAAGTAATTGATAAAAAAATATGATTAATGGGTAAATTTAAAAAATTGTGATATACTAGGAACATATTAAATATGAGGATGCGTATTTTATATAAGGTGCTTTTTAGGAGGTGGAACTTTGAAACTTCAAAAGATGGGTATGAGAACCATAAAGACAGGAATTAGTGTAACTTTATGTATGCTTCTTGGTGACTATTTAGTTGAGAATATGTTTTATTCTTTGGTAGCATGTATAATTTCTGTTCAAGATACAGTAAAAGGTTCTTTAAAAACAGGAATCAATAGAGTGGAAGGTACTATTTTAGGTGGTATAATAGGATTCATATTTGCCATCACTAAAGCTGGAGACCCATTTTTATGTGGTCTAGGAGTAATGTGCTCAATATATTTATGTAATCTGTTTAAAATAAAGTCAGTAGTAGTTGCTTGTGTAACCTTTCTGGCTATACATTTAGGTGTAGGTAATAATGACCCTGTATATTATTCTTTACATAGAGTATTAGATACATCTGTAGGTGTTTTATTTGGGGTACTTGTTAATTATTATGTTGCTAGACCAAATTATCTAAATAGTGTTATAGATGAATTTAAAAAGATAGAAGAACTTTCAATGTTACTTATTGAAGATAAAATACTCAGAAAAAATAATTTAGATGTAGAGAGATTTGAAGAAGAAGTAGAAAAATTAGAAGAAATATACTCAAAACTTATTGATGAGTTGGATTATAGTTTGAGTGAAACTAATATAGAAAAAATTGAGAATGCCTTAAGGATATGTAGAGAGATACATTTTCACATGCAGTCTATAGAGTTACTAGAAAATAAACTTTATTTGAAGGAGCATACATATAAATACCTTAAGAAAATATATAATGTAGATGAATTAGACTGGAATATAGATGAAGAAAAAAGTCCTGTATTCAACTATCATTTAATGAAAATAATGCTTGAAATAGAGATGTTAAAGAAATTAAATAAATTATATCAATAATAGTAAGTAAATAATAAATAAAAAATAGTATCTTTGTAAATATTAAACATATAGAAGTTTAATTTACGGAGGTACTATTTTTTATGGATACTAGAAATGATAATTCTAAAATATTAGAAATATATAAGATGAAGCTTTTTGGAGAACTTGTAAAGGCAGTTTGGAATGATGATACAGAGGATATTGAAAACTTACCTGAAAAAATATTAAATGAAAACTTAAATGAAAATTTAAAAACTAATTTTGGTGAAAAATTTGATAAAGATACTATGGTAAATTTAATTAGGGTGACTATGGGATTAGATGTAACAGGAGACACAGACAAAAATTTAAAAGATACACTACATGAAGCTGTAAATTTAGATGAAGTCAAAAGACCAATAATATCTATAATATCAGATGCTTGTAAATATTGTGATGAAAATAATAAGGAAGATAAGTCATGTAAAATAAGAAGCAAGCATATTAATTGTAATGAGGAAGATGTATGTAGTGCTTGTGGTGATTGTGTATCAAGATGTAAGTTGGGTGCAATATCAGATAAGATAGAATTTATACCAATGATAAAATTGTTAAAAGACATAAAGAGTCCCGTATATGCAATAGTAGCACCAGCTTTTGTAGGTCAGTTTGGAAAAGATGTAAGCCCTGGTAAATTAAGAACTGCATTAAAAAAGATAGGCTTTGAAGATATGATAGAAGTTGCTTTGGCGGCGGATATGCTTACTGCAAAAGAAGCATATGACTATTACGAACATATGAAAAAAGATGAAGAAGGATGCTTTATAACTAGTTGTTGCTGTCCTATTTGGGTCAGTTTGATACAGAATAGTTTTCCTCAAATATTGGAGAATGTATCGCCATCTGTTTCTCCTATGATTGCTTGTGGTAGAGCTGTAAAAATTTTGAATCCAGATGCTAAAGTTGTATTCATAGGTCCTTGCATGGCGAAAAAGAAAGAAGCAATGTTAGAAGATATAAAGGATGCAGTTGATTTTGTGCTTACATTTAAAGAGTTACAAGAAATATTTGATGCATTAGAGTTAAATCCAGCGATAATGGATGAAAGTAATAGAGTAGAGGCATCCCTTTCAGGTAGAGTTTATGCTAGAACAGGAGGTGTAAGTAAAGCGGTTAAATTATCAGTTAGAAGAATTGACAAAAACATAAAATTTGAAGAAAAAGCATTTGAAGGAACAAAAGAATGTATGGACGGTTTAAAGAAAGTTTTAAATAATGAGATAGAAGCTACATTTATAGAAGGAATGGGGTGTGTAGGAGGCTGTGTGGGAGGTCCTAAGCGTATTCTAAGTGTAGAAGAAGGAACTAAAAATGTCGATGAATATAGTGAAAGTACAAATATGGAAACTCCGTTTGACAATTTAAATGTATTACAATTTTTAACTTCTTTGGGAATCAAAAGAGTAGACTCTTTAGGAGAAAAGGAAGAAGAAAAAGTTAAAAAAATATTTAGTAGAGATATAAAAAGCAATAAGAAAGAGAATAAGTATAAAAAATAATTTTTTTACTCTTAAACTTATGCTTTTATAAAAGGGAGATATGGGGGATGAAAATTAAAGATAATAAGACTGCTTTTCATGTAATTATAAGGATATTTCTTATAGCTGTTTTAATTTTAACTGGAACATTATTAGAAGAAAAAATTAATAATGTTCCAGTCCAAAATATAAGCACAAAAGATGAAAATACACTAGAATTACTTTCTCAAAATAATACTTTAGGAGAAATTATGTATAAAGCATCTCAAGAGGAAACAAAAGGGCCAGGAGCTACTTCTGAAAAAGTAGCATACATAACAATAGATGATGGACCATCAAAATATACAAATGCACTTCTTGATATTTTAAAAGAAAATGATGTCAAAGCGACATTTTTCATGCTTAATCAAAATATGAAAAACCATAAGGAAGAAGTAAAAAGAGTATTAGAAGAAAAAAATTCAATAGGTTTTCATAGTGTAAGTCATGATATACATAAGCTATATAAAAGCCCAGACGTAACAGTTGGTGAGTTTAATACATGTAATGATACTTTACAAGATATAACTGGTCAGAGCTCAAAATTAATAAGATTGCCATATGGAAGTAAGCCATATATGCCAGAAGGTTCATATAGTAAACTTATGGCAAATGATTACTTAATTTGGGATTGGAATTTGGATACACAAGATTGGAAATCTTCTACAAGTCAAATAGTTAGTAATATATTGTATTATGGAAGAAAAAGAGATGAATTGGTAGTGTTAATTCATGAGAAAGAACAAAGTTTAAATGCTCTAAATAACATTATAAGAATTTTAAAAGAGAGAGGATATACAATATTACCGATTACAGAGAATATCACACCTAAAAATTTCTGGCAAGAAAACTTATAATAAATTTAAATATAGTAAAAAATAAAGTAAATTATTTATGAAATAAAACATATAATTTATAAAATAGAATATAAAAAATATAGAATAATAAAGGAAATATAAAGAAAATATAATTTAAAATTAAGAAAATACTGTTAAGATTTAAACAAAATAATAGTATAATTTACTGTCATGATAAAATAAGTTGGAAAGATGGTATAGAAAATAACAATTATCATAAAATATAAAAAGATAATTGAGAAAATTCAGAAAAAATAAAATAAAAATAATTGACAAAAAGAATAATATTTGTATATAATAATATGTAACATTAAAGACTGAGAAGAAGAGGAGTAAGTAAATACTACTAAAAGAGAGGAAAATTCATTGGCTGTAAGATTTTCTAAGTATAAGGTTTACTGAATGTAGCTTTGGAGTTTCTAAACTGAACTGTTAGTAAGTTTAGACGGTTAGAACCGTTAAATTCTTTGAGAGTCAAAGTTGATAAAATAACATTAAGTAATATTTAGTTATATATTAATGTGTTTTAAGCTTTGGAATTAAGGTGGTAACGCGAGCTTTTCGTCCTTTTTAAAGAGGATGAAGGGCTCTTTTTTATTTCTAGAGATATTTTAAAAATTTATTTATAAAAATATAGGAGGCAAGACAATGGAAAATACGAACTTATCAAAAACTTATAATCCAAAAGATTTTGAGGCTAGGTTATATAAAAAATGGATGGACGAGGGGTATTTTAAATCTAAACCAAACCCAGATAAAAAGCCATTTACAATAATGATGCCACCACCAAACATAACAGGACAATTGCATATGGGACACGCTCTTGACCATACACTTCAAGATATATTAATTAGATGGAAGCGTATGGATGGGTATGAAGCTTTTTGGCTTCCAGGAACAGACCATGCTTCTATAGCAACTGAAGTTAAAGTTGTTGAAAGAATAAAAAAAGAAGAAGGTAAAACAAAGTATGAAATAGGTAGAGATGAATTTCTAAAGAGAGCTTGGGAATGGAAAGATGAATTTGGAGGAAAGATATCTAATCAGCTTAAGCAATTAGGAGATTCTTGCGATTGGGATAAAGAGAGATTTACTATGGATGAAGGGTGTAATGAAGCAGTTATAGAATTCTTTGTAAAATTGTATGAAAAAGGTCATATATACAGAGGAAATAGAATAATAAACTGGTGCCCAGATTGTAAAACTACTTTATCAGATGCAGAAGTTGAACATGAAGAACATGACGGAAACTTTTATCATATAAAATATCCACTAAAAGATAGTGAGGATTTCTTAGAAATAGCTACAACTAGACCTGAGACAATGATAGGAGATACTGGTATAGCAGTAAATCCAGAAGACGATAGATACAAACACTTAATAGGAAAAACAGCAATACTTCCATTAGTAGGAAGAGAACTTCCAATAGTTGCAGATAGTTATGTTGACTTAGAGTTTGGAACTGGTGCAGTTAAGATGACTCCAGCACATGACCCTAATGATTTTGAAGTAGGATTAAGACATAATCTTGAACAGTTAAATACTATGAATGAAGATGGAACTATGAATGAAGTTTGTGGAAAATATGAAGGTATGGATAGATTTGAGTGTAGAAAAGCTATCGTATCAGACTTAAAAGAGCAAGGTTACCTAATTAACATAAAAGAGCATAATCATAATGTAGGAACTTGTTATAGATGCCATACAATAGTTGAGCCTAGATTATCAGAGCAATGGTTTGTTAAGATGGATGAACTTGCAAAACCAGCTATAGATATTCTTAAAAATGGAGAACTAGAATTTGTTCCAGAAAAATTTGATAAAACTTATTTACAATGGTTAGAAAATATAAGAGATTGGTGTATATCAAGACAATTATGGTGGGGTCATCAAATACCAGCTTATTATTGTCAAGAATGTGGAGAAATAGTAGTAGCAAAACAAATGCCTGATAAATGTCCTAAATGTGGAAGCACTCATTTTAAACAAGATGAAGATGCATTAGATACTTGGTTTAGTTCTGCACTATGGCCTTTCTCTACTCTAGGATGGCCAAATAAAACTGAAGCTTTAGACTACTATTACCCAACAAGTGTACTTGTTACAGGATATGATATAATATTCTTCTGGGTAGTTAGAATGGCTTTTGCAGGTATGTTCTGTATGAATGAGAAGCCATTTGACCATGTATTAGTTCATGGATTAGTAAGAGATTCTCAAGGTAGAAAGATGAGTAAATCTTTAGGAAATGGTATTGACCCATTAGAGATAATCGAGCAATATGGAGCTGATGCACTAAGATTTACATTAACAACTGGAAATTCCCCAGGAAATGATATGAGATTTTATATGGAAAGAGTAGAATTTGCTAGAAACTTTGCTAATAAATTGTGGAATGCATCAAGATTTGTATTTATGAATATTGATGAAGATATAATTAAAAACATAACTAGAGAAAGTGTTAAAGATAATTTAACTCTAGCAGATAAATGGATAATATCAAGAGCAAATAATATTGTAAAAGAAGCAACTAATAACATGGATAAGTTTGATTTAGGAATAGCACTTCAAAAGATATATGATTTCACTTGGTCAGAGTACTGTGACTGGTATATTGAAATGGTTAAACCTAGATTATATGGAGAAGATACAGATGCTAAGTCTGCAGCATTATACACATTGACTTATGTTCTTGAAAAGATATTAAAATTATTACATCCATATATGCCATTTATAACAGAGGAGATATACACTTACCTTCCTACTGTTGAAGGATGTATAATAGTATCTGAGTGGCCAAAATATAATGAAGAAGATAATATGGTTGAAGAAGAAGAAATGATGAATTTATTGATGGAAGGTATAAGAAGTATAAGAAATGTGAGAGCAGAAATGAATGTACCACCTTCTAAGAAAGCTAAGTTGATAATAGTACCAAGTGAAGAAAAGGTAGAAGCTATTGAACTTGGTAAAGATTATTTTATAACTTTAGCATCTGCTTCAAATGTTGAAATAGCAAAAGATAAATCTAATGTTCCAGAAGATGCAGTTGGAGTAGTTATTGATGGTGTTGAAATATTTATACCTCTTAATGAACTAGTTGACTTTGAAAAAGAAATTGAGAGATTATCTAAAGAAAAGAAAAAATTAGAGGGAGAAATAAAGAGAGTTAATGGAAAACTTGCAAACCAAGGATTCTTAGCAAAAGCTCCTGAAAGTTTAATTGAAGAAGAAAAAGCTAAAAAAGAAAAATTTGAAGAAATGATTAAATCTGTTGATGAAAGATTAACAAATTTAGAATCTAAAATAAAATAAATACTAGAGTTAATAAAAACATACAAAAAGTACGTAATCTGTACTTTTTGTATGTTTTTCTTTCTATATATACAAATATGATGTTATAATTCATTACAGATGTGTTATATTTTTATCTTATTTATGATGATATTAATCTTATATCTAAAAAATTTATGAGCAATAAAAATTTGCTATATTATGATATTTAATATAGGATGATAAAATACAGATTACGTTTGCCTTCATATATTTTTTGCACAATATATCTAGAAAAATAGATGAATTTATCATAATTTAAGTTTATGTATCAAAGATAATTACTAGAAGTAGTTTAATCGACAATTTAAGTTTGTAAAGAAATTTGAATATAAAAGTCAATGAGTACAGTTTGTAAATTGAAATAAAGTAAACTAAATGATATTTTAGATTTGGAGGTGATATTATGTTCAGGGTAGTTATATGTGATGACGAAAAAATACAAAGAAGCATACTTAAGGAATTTGCAGAAAAACTTTTGTCTGAAAGGTGTCTAAATTATCAAATACTGGAATTCTCTTGTGGAGAAGATTTAATATCTAAATACCCAGAAAAAATTGACATTATATTTTTAGATATCCAAATGAAAGATATCAATGGAATTGAGGTGGCTAAAAAGATAAGAAAGTTTGATGAAAAAGTAGAAATTATATTTACAACTGCTTTTTCAGAGTATGCCCCCCAGGGTTATGAAGTACGTGCTTATAGATATTTAGTAAAGCCTATAGAGTATAGTAACTTTGCAATGGGTGTAAATCTTTGTATTGATAACCTTCAAAGAAAGAAGGAGCGTTATATAGTTTTAAATAGTAAAAAAGGATTTAATAGAATACTTATAGATTCTATTTTATATGTTGAAACTGTAAAGAGAGATTTAGTTGTACATACATTAGGGAGAGATTATAAAGCCAATATGAGCATGAAACAAGCAGAAAAATTATTGTGTGAAAATGGATTTTTCAGATGTCATACAAGTTTTATTGTCAATTTGAGAAGAATAGAAGATCTTGGTGATAATATGATTACTATTAATGAGAAATTTATACCAATTAGTAAGTATAGACTCAAAGATTTAAAAGTAGCATTAACAAGCTTGTTATGTGATATAATGTATTAATTTTGAAAAAGGTAAATTAAAATATTTAAAAAATATTTAAAGTCATCACAGAGCTATTTATTCAAGACTGTCTTAATATAGAAAAAATTCTCTGTATTAAGACGGCCTTTATTATGATGTAAAATAGTAGCTTATAGATTCTAGGTATTGTTTCATTATGTGGAGTGTACAATTATAATAGATTAATTATTAGTATATTATAGATAATTTCTATATGTAGTATTTTAGTTTTTTACTATGCATTAACATATATTAAATTTTACAATATGACTCCAAAAAAGCATATAGATATTGCACCTACAGCTATTGAGATAGCAATAGACTTGAATTTATAAGCTACTAATAGTACTATTATACCTGATATAATTTTGGGATTAGTTAATGACATATATAGATTATCTCCATTAAAAAAAATATCTTTTGCTATGAGTGAACTAAGTATAGCAATAGGTATAAACTTCATGATGTCTTTAATAGAATCAGGCATATCATTTTTTGAAAGTATTATCATAGGTAAAATTCTTGGAATATAAGTAACAATTGCCATACCTAAAATAACTACAAGTATGTAATTAGTATTCATGGATTTCCTCCTTCTTGCGAGTTAACTTTTGTATATAAAAGCCAAATAAAGCAGATAAAATAGATGCTATTATGATGACTAAACTACTTTTAAAGAAAGTATATAAAATTATTGATAATAGGATAGAAAGCATTGAAACTAGTATGTATACTTTACTTTTAATTTGATTAACTACTAATGTTATGAACATTGCTATAAGTAGAAAGCTTGCTACAGAATCACTTATAGTGACAATTTCTCCAAGAAATGCTCCTAAGAAACAACTACCAGCCCATACTAGTATACAAAGATTGTTTAGGTATAATGCGTGTTTATCTGTCCAATTACTATAAGTATATTTTTCTAAGTTTATAGCAAATGTTTCATCTGTAACACCATGACAAAAATACATTAAAAACCTCATATTTTTATTTTTTATATGCATATGTAAGTTGGAGCTCATTAAAAAATTACGAAGATTCAATATAAATGTGGTTAGTACTATTGAAGTTATACTTCCATTTGAAGCTAGCATTGAAGCAGCCACAAACTGTGAACTACCTGCAAATACCATAAGTGACATCATTAGTATGTAAAAGGCAGATAAACCTGCTTTTTGAAGCATAATACCGCAAATAAGTCCTAATGGGATATATCCTAGAAATATTGGGATTGATGTCAGAAAACTTTCCTTTAAAATTTCTTTTCTTGATATTTCTTCTTTCAAATATAATCACCTCTTTAAAATAATGAATATTTATAAAATTCTATAAATATTTGTTTCATTTTATTATATCTATTTTAATTAGTTATATCAATGTTTGAGGCAATACAGTATATATTAAAATAAGCATTTATAATTTGTAGAATTTATAGTAATGAATTTATAAATAGTTTAGTTCTATTAAAAGATTCCCTTTTATGCAATTTATTTATTGAAATATGATATAATATATAAGGGTTTAGGTATCAATCCTTAGGATAATGACTATATAAATTTTATGAGTGTGCAGAGTGCAAGTTTTTATGTGCTGATTTAAATATATATTTATTCGCTATCTTGAGTGTTTTTTTACATATTGATTCATACATTGTAGAATGTATTACAAGACAATTACATTTAAATTAATGTTCTTATAGTATATAAATAATTATTCCCATAAATAAAATTGAGGTTTATGATATTTAAGTAAAAAAGTAGAATGTGTAATTGGTGGTTAATTATAAATATATATGAATAAAGTATACAAGGGGATTGTCTAATAAGAAGGATAATCTCCTTTTTACAAATAATTCTAAATTGTGATATAAATCTAAAAATTTTATCTTATTATTTAACAATTTAATGATAATAATTGATATAATGAATATAAATTGAATATATAGTATACTTAATTTATGTTTTTAGAAGTAAATATGGCATTTAAAAGAGAAATTGTGCAACTTAAATTAAAATTTAAGATGAACTATTAACATAGATATATTAAAAACTTTTAGTAATGGAGAATATATGTGATATGAATAATAAAGTTAAGGTTGCAGTATTAGATACAGGAATAGATAAAGAACATGATTACTTAAAGGATAACTTAGTTGGAGGAATTGCTTTTGAATGTATACATGATTATATTTTTATATCAGATAAATTTGATGATGAAGATGGTCATGGAACTGCTTGTGCATCAATAATAAAGAAGGAGTATGAAGATGTAGAGCTATTTGTTATAAAAGTTTTAGGTAAAGATAGCATCGCAAATATAAAAGTTCTTGAAGAAGCATTAAAATATCTTTTAGACACAAACATAAGATTGATTAACTTAAGTTTATCAGTCATAGGAGTAGAAAGTGTCAAGGGATTATTTGAAGTTTGTTATGAATTGTTTAGAAAAGGGAAAATAATAGTATGTTCATTATCTAATGAATTTGACTTAAGTTATCCAGCAATGTTTAATAATGTTATAGGAGTGAGAGGATTTACCTTAGATGTAGATGATTCTTTTTGGTACAATAAAAAATATGATGTTCAATGTGTTATGGATAGTAATTCGTATATAAGTTGTGATATAAATAATTCTTATAGATTACCACCAAAGTGTAATAGCTATGTAGCAGCAAAATTTACTGGTAAAATAGCTAAGATATTGTCTGAAAATCCAGATATAACGATATCTGATTTAAATGATAAACTTGAACTATTAGCAATTAAAAATAATTGGGATAGTTTTGATTTAGATGAATATAGTAGAATTCCAAACTTTAAACTAGATTTGTATGACAAAGAAAATGTTCTTCTTATGAAAGTCGCTGATGTTGTTAGAGATTGCTTAAATATTAAAGTTGATAATGAAAAATTATTTCAATGTAGTCTTTTTAATAAAGAGATAGGATTAGTTTATGATAATTGTTTTAGTTTGCTTCAAAAACTAGAACGGGTATTTAACATAAAATTTAATTATATGGATATATCAAAGTATGATTTAGTTTCGATATATACATTAACTGAGTTAGTAGAAATGTATAAAAACAAAAAATTATAAATAAGGAATTAGTAATTAGATTTAATGTATAAGGTATTAGATTATATGTATTCTTTGTCAGTAGATTAAAAGCAAAAAATATACTATAATTAGATAACATAAAAGAAAATGCCGATACAGGGGGAATTAGATAATGAAATATGAAGAAGCATTAGAGTACATATCACAAACCAATAAGTTTGGTATAAGATTAGGTCTAGAGAATATTGGAAAATTATTAGAATTATTGGGGAACCCACAAGAAACTTTAAATATAATACATGTAGCTGGAACTAATGGAAAAGGCTCAGTGTGTTCTTTTGTTTCTAATATACTAAGAGAGTGTGGATATAAAGTTGGTTTATATACATCTCCGTATTTAGAAACCTTTACTGAACGTATAAGAGTAAATGGAGAAAATATACCACAAGACGATGTTGCTAGGATAATTGAATTAATAAAAGAAAAAATAGATATTATGGTAGAACAAGGCTATGCATATCCAACAGAGTTCGAGGTAGTTACTGCAATGGCATTTTATTACTATTCAGAACAAAATGTGGATTTTGTTGCTTTAGAAGTTGGTTTAGGTGGAAGATATGATGCTACCAATATAATAACAAAATCACTTGTAAGTGTAATAGCATCTATAAGTTTAGACCATACAGGAATACTTGGAGACACAATAGAAAAAATAGCATATGAAAAGGCTGGGATAATAAAGGAAAATGGAGTAGTACTAGTATATGACCAAACTGATGAAGCTAAAAATGTCATAAAGTCAGTTTGTAATGAGAAAAAAGCACAATATATAGAAGTTAATTTTGATGATATAAATATAAAAAAATCAGATATAGACTCTCAAATATATGACTGTACTGTAATGAAAGAAATTTACAAAGACCTTGAAATAAAATTGATAGGTGAACATCAGATAAATAATTCTATATTGGCGATGAGTGTAATAAAATATTTAAAAGATATAAACAAATTAGAAAAGATAAGTGAAGAATCTATAAGAAAAGGACTTATAAATACTAAGTGGCCAGGAAGAATAGAAAAAATAAAAGAAAATCCAATTTTTATAATAGATGGTGCGCATAATGAAGATGGAGCAAAATCTTTAGCAAAAGCACTTAATAAGAATTTTAAAGATAGAAGTTTAACCCTATTAATAGGTATGCTAGAAGATAAAGACATTGATAGTGTTTTAAATATATTATTGCCACATTTTAATAAGGTAATAACAACAACTCCTAATAATCCAAGAGCCATAAATTCAGATATATTAAAAGAAAAAGTATTAAAATATGTAGATGATGTAACATCAAAGCATGAGATAGAAGATGCAGTAAATTACACATTGGAAACATCAAATAAAGATGATGTTATAATAAGTGCAGGTTCTTTATATATGATTGGGACAGTTAGAACTTTAGTAAATAAATTATAACTTTATAAAATAAAAATATAAATACATGAATATAAATAAAAATATAAAAAAAGCTATCTAACTTAGTAGATAGCTCTTTTTTATATAAAGTAAGTTTTTAATAATTTTTCTGATATTTATATAGTGGTGATTATATAGATTGACGGATAGCTTTAGATAGCTGGTCAGGGCAAGAAGTACCTTTTCCACCACAATCAATACCATTTAATTTATCAGCAACTTCAAGAGCATTTTGACCAATTATTAAGCTTCTAAGTCCTGATAAATTACCATTACATCCTCCTATGAACTCAGCATCAACAATCACATTATTTTCATCAACTTCAAAAACCATTTCTCTACAACAAACACCACTTGGGTTAAATGTTACTTTCATTAAAAAGACCTCCATTAAATATATTTCATTTTTTTAACATTAATAATAATACCAAATATATGCGTAATAATGCAACTATAAAGCATAATACAAGCTAATGAAATAATATATTATTGTAGTATATGTATTGTGGAGAGGAGGGGTTATGTGAAAATCTATATTTCTAACTATCTATCAAAGAGTATTAGTATAGTTGATTATTCTACACTTGAGCTAGAAAAGGAAATAGTATTAGAAGATAATATATATCCACATCATTTTTGCATAGAAAAAGAAAAAAATTTAATATACATACCTAGTTCAAGTAATGGGATACTCTATGTCTTAGATTTAAGCAATGATAAAATAATTGATACTGTTTCCATAGGAGGAAGTCTTAGTCAAGTTGTACTTAGTGATAATGAATTATTTGTAGCAAATGAAGATTCTAATAGTATATACGTATTGGATAAAAACACATTAAATCCAATAGGAATTATTGGTGTTGATAACATGCCACATGGATTTGATTTTGACAGAGAAAGTAAAAAGTTATATGTACCATGTATAAATTCAATAGTATGTATAGATACAATAAATAAAAATATACAAAAGAAAATTAATATGGACTTTAGAGCATGGCATATAGAACTTGATAAACAAAAGAAAGAAATGTATATATCAACACTTGATGGAAAGCTTATAATAGTTGATGAAGTAAGTATGGATATAAAAAAGGTATTATATGAATTCTTATTACCAGTAGAAATAAGATTTAATTATAGTGGGAAAAAAGTTTATGTTGCTGATTTGGGTTATAATAATGTGAGAATTTTAGATTATACAACAAGTAGATACATTGGGAATATTGAGATAAATGGAATTCCACAGGGATTAGAAATATCTAAAGATGAAAGGTTATTATTTGTGTCAGATACACAAGAAAACTCAGTGAAAGTTTACGAAACTGCAAATAACAAATTAATAAAAGAAATCAAGGTAGGAAAAGAGCCTACAACTATAATTTGTTTGTAGGCTTTAATGTATGTCTCTTATAAGTAAGTCGATAACTTCGGCATACATATAAGATGCATTATTTTTCCAGTTGTTGCAAATAAGCTTTGCCTGTTTCTCTGAGGAAACATTTAGATTTAAATCTATTAAGTTAGACTGATTTTCTATGACTCTAAGGTTGACAATAAATTCATTATCACTTTGTTTTACAAAACTAGACTTTACTTGAGTATCTGCTAGTAAATTTTCTTTATTAGAATCTATATACTTGTCTATTTTTTCTGTAACACTAGTAGGTATTCGATTAAAGAAGTATTCTAGACTTTCTACGCCTCTTTGAGTAAGAGCATAATATTCTCTGTCAGAGTCTTTATATGTAGTCAAAAACTTAGATTCCATAAGCTGAGATAAAAGCTGTTGTAATGAAAAATAATTCATCATCTCAGTCTCTAATACTACTTGAGTTATTTGAGAATTAGTTAAATCCATTTTAATTTTTTCTAATATATATAAAATTAAAAGTTTATGATACGCTAATTCTTCAGACGAGTTTTCAAACATAAATATCATCCTCCGTCAAACTATTTCTATATATAATATATTAAACTAATTCATACAAAATTAAAAGAACAATTTATATAGTATTATTAATCTTTAACAAATCATATAAAATTAATTTTATAAATAAATACAGAGAAACAGGGCTGCTAATTAGCAGCCCTGTTGATACCCAGGTGTCAAAATTTACTATCTATTTTCCAGCCATTTGTCTTTCAGCCATTTCAACTAATTTCTTAGTCATGTATCCACCAACATATCCATTTTCTCTAGCTGTTAAGTTTCCTTTGTCTATGTTTTCATAGTTAGATAAACCTATTTCGTTAGCTATTTCTAATTTCATTTGGTTTAAAGCAGCTTTTGCTTCTGGCACTACTGTTCTGTTTGAATTTGACATAGTAAATTTCCTCCTCAAATAATTAGTTTATGATGTCTAACAACACTTTTATTTATGTGATGTTAATACTAATTTCTCCAAAATAAAAATAATATATACAGAAAAATAAAGGTAAAAATGTAAAAAATATTAAAAAATTAAATAAATGGGTATTTTAGAGCGTTTAACTAGAACGATATAGATTTTGTTTTTTTACTTATTGTCTTATAAATTAAATATTACAGTACTTTTTTGAGCTAAAAAAAAATAAATTTTAAATATAGAAGAAATTATTTAAAAGGGGGAATAGTATGAAAAGAGAAGTCAAAAGAACTAAAGCTTTGATATATAGTGTTTTATTTTTTTCATTATTATTAGTATTAATATTTGCTCTTGTTTATGGAATAAAGTATATGTGTTCTAAGTCTGATAACTCAAAAATGCCTATATATAAAGTTGATACAAATGAGAAAAAGGTAGCTTTAAGTTTTGATGTTGCTTGGGGAACTAATAATATGGATGAAATTTTAAAGATTTTAGATAAACATAATGTAAAAGCTACTTTTTTTCTAGTTGGTAGCTGGGTAGATGATAATCAAGATATTGTGAAGGCTATAGATGAAAAGGGACATGAAATTGGCAATCATTCAAATACCCATGCGAATTTGAAAGAAATATCAAAAGAAGACATAAAAAAAGAAATAGAAACTACATCAGGAAAGATATTTAATATAACAGGGAAAAAAACAAATTTGTTTAGACCACCTTTTGGAGATGTAAACAACAAAGCTATGGACATTTGCAGTGATTTAGGTTATAAAGTAATTAAGTGGGATGTGGATTCTATAGACTGGAAAGAGCTTGGTCCAAACCATGTAATTGAAAAAGTAATAAAAGAATCTCAACCTGGCTCAATAGTTTTATTTCATGCTAATATAAATGATGTAGATAACTATTTGGACACTATAATAAGTAAGCTTAAAAAAGATGGATACAGTTTAGTAAAAATATCAGACTTATTATATAAAGATAATTACATAATTGATTCTAATGGAGTGCAGAAACTTAAGAATTAACAAGTAGTAAATGTATATTTTAAGTAAAGTTGTGGTAAATTATATAGTATATGTTAGAAAAGTGTCGATAAAAAGACGGTGTCTATTTTTTGACACTTTTTATGCATGTATGCGATATCAATAATTATAGATTAAATTGGTTGAAAAAGTGTCTAATAATTGACTTTTATAAAATGAGTTTAAATATTTGAAAGAAGTTATGGATGCTGTAAGACAGTATTTTCAAAGGGTATAAGTTTGTTTAAAAGTTGGCATAGAAATTGCTTTGTTAATAAGCGATATGTTCTATAGAAATAAACAATATGTTAAGACATTGTAATAGAAAAACAACATTAACATTATTTGAACAGCTTATAAAAAAAATTAATATACTTAAGGGGGCGTACTAGTTGAACAAACTATATTCTATTTTATTAAAACAACACGTTGGTGGTCCAGATAAACCAGTAGTAAGTGTTGGAGATGTAGTAAAAAAAGGAACTCTAATCGCAGAACCAGCTGGATTAGGAGCAAATATTTATGCCAGTGTTAGTGGAAAAATAAGTGAAATAAATGACCAAGCTATAGTAATCGAAGCTGATGAAGTACAAGATGATACTTTTGAACCATTAAAAGGAGAAGGTATACTTGACTTAATTAAAGAAGCTGGAGTTGTAGGTATGGGTGGAGCAGGATTCCCTACTCATATAAAATTAAACATAGATTTAAAAGGTGGAACAATATTAGCAAATGCTGCTGAATGTGAACCTTTATTAGCTCATAACATAAAAGAAATAGAAGAAAGACCAGAGATAGTTTACCAAGGTATAAAATATGCTATGGAAGTTACTAATGCTGGAAAAGGTATGCTAGCAATAAAAAGCAAGCATCCAGAAGCAATAGCAGCATTTAAAAAAGTAATAAAGCCAGGAGATAATATAGAAGTTGCAGAACTAGTTGACATGTACCCAATGGGAGAAGAGAGAGCGATAGTAAGAGACGTTCTAGGTAAATTACTTGAGCCAACTCAATTACCTTCAGAAGCTAATGCAGTAGTAATAAATGTAGAAACATTAACTAGAATAGTAGAAGCTGTTGAGCAAAAAAGACCAGTTATATCTAAAAATGTAACTGTAGTTGGTCAATTAAACAGTGGAAAAGAATCTATAGTATTTGAAGATGTGCCAATTGGGACTACTGTTGGAGAATTAATTGAAAGAGCTGGTGGAATAAAAGGTGAATACGGTGAGATAATCTTAGGAGGACCTTTCACTGGTAAAGCTACTACTTTAGATACTCCAATAACTAAAACTAGTGGTGGTATAATAGTTACTATGCCATTTGTTAATGAAAAGAGAAAAATGGGTCTTTTAGTCTGTGCATGTGGACCTAATGAAGAAAGAATGAGAGACATAGCAGCTAAAATGGGAGTTACTGATATAGTATCAGTTCAAAAATGTAAACAAGCTCAAGAAATTAAAGGTGTATTAAAATGTGAAAATCCAGGACACTGTCCAGGACAAGCTCAAAAATGTATAGAATTTAAGAAAGCTGGAGCAGAAGTTATATTAATAGGAAACTGTACTGACTGTAGTAACACAGTAATGGGTTCTGCACCAAAATTAAAATTAGGTGTATATCATATTACTGACCATGTAATGAGAACAGTTAATCACCCATTAATAAGAAGAATAAAAGGTGACGTAAGATTAAAAATAAAATAATATAATATAAAAATATATAATAAAACATCCTTGGAAAAAATTGGAAAATTGTTTTCAGGGATGTTTTTTTGTTGTTATATGTCGATAACATTAACGAATAATATAAATAATATGGAAAAAATAGACAAAATATAATATCTAATATATAATAATGGCAATAGCTATTAAAATTATATTAGACAAAAACAAACTCAGATATGTGGTCATATTGACATATAAAAATTGAATTGAGTCAATTATCCAATAGAGTAAATAGTTTTGTATTATCTCAAGATACTCTACAGTATCTTTTTTAATGTAAGAATAAGTTTTTGTCTCTTACTAATAATTTTAGAATGTTCGTAAAGAGTGCACTTAAAAAATAAAAAATATTACAAAAATAAAAATTACTAAAAACCTATTTATAGAAACTGTGAAGTATATCTTAAATTTGGGCACTTAAAAGATATATGGAGTTAGTAGTGCAACCTGCTATAAATATAAATAGGAGGAAAATCTTGAAAATAAAAATTAAAAAATCAAGTATAATTAGTTTAGTAATTGCTTTTAGTATGGCATTTACTGCATTTGCACCAATAATATCTTATGCTGACGAAGTAAGTGGAAAAGATACAATACTTGGTGGAGAGAAGCCATCAGGAGTAGAAACACCAGATGGAGAGAAACCATCAGGAGGGGAAACACCAGATGGAGAGAAACCATCAGGAGGAGAAACACCAGACGGAGAGAAGCCATCAGGAGGAGAAACACCAGACGGAGAGAAGCCATCAGGAGGAGAAACACCAGACGGAGAGAAACCATCAGGAGGAGAAACACCAGACGGAGAGAAGCCATCAGGAGGAGAAACACCAGATGGAGAGAAGCCATCAGGAGGAGAAACACCAGACGGAGAGAAGCCATCAGGAGTAGAAACACCAGATGGAGAGAAGCCATCAGGTGAAGAGATACCAGATGGGGAGAAGCCATCAGGTGAAGAGATACCAGATGGGGAGAAACCATCAGGTGAAGAGATACCAGATGGGGAGAAGCCATTAGGTGAAATTATACCATCAGAAGAAGAGGAAGAATTAGAAGTAGAAGAAATGAGTTTGAAGCAGAATATTGAAGATATTCTTAATCTTACTGTATCTCAAATAAATAAGATTGTATATAATTTCTGGGAAGATGAAAATGATGTAAAAACAGATGAACAGTCAGAAATTAGTGAGGTACTTACTTCAAAAGATGCAAATATTGGATTATGGCATAATAAAAATTCAAAAGTAAAAAATACATGTTTGTTAAAAGAAACAGATGGTTCAAATAGACCTTATTTTGATGTGAGATTTGATGATATTACAAAAACTTTAACTTTTGATTATATAATAGAAGGTCTTATAGGTGCAGGCTATAAAGATGGGAAATATATAATAGAAGGTGAAGACGGAGAACAAACTGCATTTTGTTATAATAATCATCTAAAATCTCCAACTAGTCATAATAAGAGTCCATACTTACCAGCAGAAGATTTTAATGGTCAAGAAAATCAAAACGAAGATGCAATTAAATCTATACTATATGCGGGTTCTGAGTTTGATGGATTTGGATATAAGCAACAATTTAATTTAGGTGGAGAAGAATATGAAGGTATAACTCATTCTACTACTCAAGATGCTATTTGGATTATGCTTGGGCAAATGAATGAGCAGGAAAGACTTAAACAATATCAAGCTAATATAAAGCTTTATGATATGTTTATAGAGAGTGCAAAGACTGAAGAGGAAAAAGCTGAGTATCTAAAAGGTAAGGAAGCAGCAATAAATTCAAAAGCTTACTTAGAGGCATTATTAAATGCAGGGCGTGAAGAATTAAAGCCAAATGATACAGGAAAACCTAGTCTGAGTAATGGTTTGACTGATATTAAATTTGATAAGAATCAAGATGGTACTTATGAAACAGAAGCTATAGCTTTAGTAGGTTATAGTGGTGTAGTTAAATTAAAGTTACCAGATGGAGTAACTGCTTATGATGAAAATGGAAATGTAATAGGTACAGGTGAAGTAGAAATCTCAACACAAGAAAAGTTTAAACTTAAGAGTGTTAATAAGCCAGATGTAAAAGCTAATATATCTGCTTTATCTTATGATTATATTTTCCCAAAAGCTATTCAGTATTTTAAGACAGTTTTCGATTTTGGTGATAAAGACCATTCATCTTTATTGCCTACTAGTAAGCAAAATTTATTAAGTTATACAATAGAACAAAAAAATGGCGAGGAAGTTGATTTCAATATAGGTGTACCAACAGATGGAGACCCTGATGTGAATCCACCAGTGCCACCAGATAATGGTAATGATAACTCAAATGGTCATAAACCTAAGCCATCACCACCATCAGATGATACAGTGATAAATCCACCAGTACCACCGTCAGATGATACAGTGATAAATCCACCAATACCACCATCAGATGATACAGTAATAAATCCACCAGTACCACCATCAGATGATACAGTGATAAATCCACCAGTGCCACCATCAGGTGATGTAGTGGAAAATCCATCAGTGCCATCAAAAAATGATACAATAGTAAATCCACCAGTACCACCAACAAATGACATAGTTGTAAAATCACCAAAAACAGGTGATGAAACTCAAATAATGCCATACATACTTATTGGTATTGTAGCAATTTGTGGGTTAGCGTATCAAACAAAAAGAGCAAAAAATTAATATGGAGTACTGTTTGTTATTAAGTTTTAGAATATATTGTCTCAAATTGATTTAAAATCATTTTGAGGCATTTTTTTGTGTAAGTATAACCTTTGTGAGAACAGATGTTAATTGTTTTGTGAATAGAAAAATACTTTGAAGGTGAAAATAGTATTGAAAAAATAATATACTAAAGGTATAATTCATTTGATTTCATTTGTATAGATTTAAGTATTCATTTTAGTAATTACATGAATTTGTATTAGAAATTTGTATATTAAACAGTTAAGAAATTTTAATATTAATTATTTAATAAACTGTTATTATGATATGCTAGAATAAATATATATAAATAAGTTTTGATGATGTACTACTATAAAGGGGGGACTTTATGTTTTCGATACCAGAAGTAAAAAAAGTAGAAGAGGTAATGGATACAAAATTTACAACTATAGACGAAGACACAAGAATTGAAGATGCAATAAAAGAAATGATAAAAAGCAACACAAAAACTCTAATGGTAATAGATTCATCTGGTGAATTAAAAGGGATTATATCTATGACAGATATACATAATCTTTATGACATGCATAAGAAGTATGACGGTCAACCAGTAAAACTTATAATGAAAAAGGATGTAATATATGTCAGCGAAGGTCTAACCTTAGATGAGTGCAGAGATATAATGATATTGAAAAATATAGGAATTCTCCCTGTTCTTAGAGACAATAAAATTATTGGAGTCTTAAAACAAGAGCATATTAGAGACTATTTATATATGCATTTAGAAGACTATGGATTGACTTTGAAATATATTATAGGACAAATTAAAGAAGGAATTTGTGCTATAAATAACGAAGGTGTAGTTATATTGTGGAATAAGTTTATGGAGGAAAGGTATGATATAAAATCTGAAGACATAGTCGGTCGACCGATGAACGAATTTTTGGAAAATACTATTTCAGAAAAAGTATTAAATAGTAAAATCGGTATGAGTGACTTATATTTTACAGATAAAAAAGAAAATATGTATGCACTAGTCCATGCAAATCCTATATTTTATAAGGAAGAATTTATTGGTGTTGTATGTACAGAAGTTGATGTTACAGAAGCCAAGATACTTGCTCTTGAACTTGAAAAGGTAAATGATACATTGAAATATTTAAAGAATGAAGTTAAAAACTTATCCAAAGGTAGCTTTGATAAAATTTTAGGTAAGAGTTATAAGTTGGAAAAATCGAAAGCGATTGCAAAACAAGTAGCTAGAACCAATAGTAGCATATTTATCTGGGGTGAAAGTGGTACAGGTAAAGAAGTATTTGCCAGAGCTATCCATGATTATAGTGAGAGAAAAGGTCAATTTATACCTGTTAACTGTAGTGCCATACCAAATGAGTTGTTTGAAAGTGAGTTTTTTGGATATGAATCAGGTGCATTTACTGGAGCAAGCAAAAAAGGTCGAATAGGTATATTTGAACTTGCAAAGGATGGGACTGTATTTTTAGATGAAATTGCTGATTTACCTCTTAGTATGCAGGCTAAGTTGCTTAGAGTACTACAAGAAAAGGAAATAAGAAGAGTTGGTGGAGATACAACAATAAAAATAAATCCTAGAATAATATCAGCTACTAACAAAGATTTAGGTAAAATGGTGAAATCAGAAAAATTTAGAGAAGATTTATACTATAGATTAAATGTTGTGGAGATAAAGATTCCACCACTTAGAGAGAGAAAAGAGGACATAGGATTGTTGGTTCATAGCTTTTTAGAAGAAATATGTAAACAAAACAACAAACCTGTTCTTACAATTAGTAAAGATGTAATAGATATATTTCAAAACTATAGATGGAAAGGAAATATTAGAGAATTAAAAAATACAATTGAAAATATGGTTGTTTTGTCTCAAAACTCTAGGATAGAGATGGAGGATGTACCAAGCTACATGATGGATTCTACTAATAAAAGTACTGAAGAAGAGGAATATCCTTTAGATTTGACGAAAGCTACTCAAAAGATTGAAGTAAAAAATATAACAAAGGCTTTAAAAATGTCTAATGGAAATAAAGCTAAAGCAGCTAAGATATTAAATATACCAAGAACTACATTGTATTATAAGATAGACCAATACAAAATAGATGTGTCTAAAATATGACACATGACTAAATTTTGACAAAATAATAAATATCAGTATTAAGTGTAGTGAAATCAATGGTTATAACAATGCTATGTATGTGGGTGTGTTAAAAAAAATAAAAAAGTGTTGATAAATTGACACTTTTTTTTGTTTGAGAAAATGTTTACATACATAAAAAATAAACTGTTTTAAATAAATATTTATATGATATTTGGCTAAAAATAGCGATAAGAGAAGAATCTATTATAGAAAAAATCTTTTTGTTAATAAGTTGGCATAGGAATTGCTTATATATAAAGTGACTTCAAATGAGAAAAAAACAATGATTTTGATGACTTATGTAGTTTAAAAATCTTAACACTTAGAGCTGTTAGTAGGGAACAGTAAAAATGTTGATTATTAAAAGTGTTAAGGTATCAATATAAATTAAAAATCAAAAGAAGGAGGCATTTTTATATGTCAATAACTTTAGAAACAGCTCAAGCTCATGCAAATGACCCAGCAGTATGCTGCTGCAGATTTGAAGAAGGAACAATAATAGCACCAGAAAATTTAGAAGATCCAGCAATATTTGGAGATTTAGAAGATTCAGGATTACTAGTTATACCAGAAAATCATTTAACAGTAGGTCAAGTATTAGGAGCTAAGTTAACAAAAACTTTAGATGCTTTATCTCCAATGACTACAGATAATGTGGAAGGGTATAAAACAACAGAAACAGATGTTGAGGAATCTACTGAAGAAAAAGTAGAAGCTCCAGTAGCACCTGTAGCTACTTTGACACAAGCTACAACAGGTCAAGTAATAAAAATACACATACAAGAAGGTAAAGATATCAACTTAGAGATACCTTTAGCAATTGCTACTCAAATGGGAGTAGTACCACAAAAATAATAGTTAAAATACAACTATTTAAGAAGGTTTTAATTTACTTGATTCCTCAGTTAAGGGGCTACCTGTTGAGGAATCGAGATTTAAAATAATAAATAAGAAAATAATGTAAGGAGGTATTTTATACTATGTCAATAACTTTAGAAACAGCTCAAGCCCATGCAAATGACCCAGCAGTATGTTGTTGTAGATTTGAAGCGGGAACAATAATAGCACCAGAAAACTTAGAAGATCCAGCAATATTTGCAGACTTAGAGGATTCTGGATTATTAACAATACCAGAAAATGGATTAACTATAGGTCAAGTACTAGGAGCTAAGTTAAAAGAAACTTTAGATGCGTTATCTCCAATGACTACAGAAAATGTAGAAGGATACAAAGCAGGAGAGGCTAAAGAAGTAGTAGCAGAAGAAGCAGTAGTAGAAGAAGCTCCAGCAGCTTTAGAAGCAGTAGTGCCAGTAAGCACAGGAGTTTTAGGTGAAACAGTTAAAATACACATAGGTGAAGGTAAAAATATAAGCTTAGAAATACCTTTATCAGTAGCTGGTCAAGCAGGAGTTGCTGCTCCAGTAGCAAACGTTGCAGCTCCAGTAGCAGGTGCAGCAGAAGTAGCTCCAAAAGTTGCAGAAAAGAAACTTTTAAGAAGCTTAACTAAAAAACACTTTAAAATAGATAAAGTTGAATTTGCTGATGAGACTAAAATAGAAGGAACTACTTTATACATCAGAAATGCTGAAGAAATATGTAAAGAAGCTAATGATACTCAAGAGTTAGTTGTAGATATGAAATTAGAAATAATAACTCCTGATAAATATGAAACTTACAGTGAAGCTGTATTAGATATACAACCAATCGCTACTAAAGAAGAAGGCGAATTAGGTACAGGTATAACTAGAGTTATAGATGGAGCTGTAATGGTATTAACTGGTACAGATGAAAATGGAGTTCAAATAGGTGAATTCGGTTCTTCAGAAGGTGAGTTAAATACTACTATGATGTGGGGTAGACCAGGTGCTGCTGACAAAGGTGAAATATTCATCAAAGGTCAAGTAACAATAAAAGCAGGAACTAACATGGAAAGACCAGGACCTCTAGCTGCTCACCGTGCATTTGACTATGTAACTCAAGAAATAAGAGAAGCATTAAAAACAGTTGACAACTCTTTAGTAGTTGACGAAGAAGTAATAGAGCAATACAGAAGAGAAGGTAAAAAGAAAGTTGTTGTTATAAAAGAAATAATGGGACAAGGTGCAATGCATGACAACCTAATATTACCAGTTGAGCCAGTTGGTACATTAGGAGCTCAACCAAACGTTGACTTAGGAAACATGCCAGTTGTATTATCTCCACTTGAAGTATTAGATGGTGGTATCCATGCATTAACTTGTATAGGACCTGCATCAAAAGAAATGTCAAGACATTACTGGAGAGAGCCATTAGTAATAAGAGCTATGGAAGATGAAGAAATAGATTTAGTAGGTGTTGTATTTGTTGGTTCTCCACAAGTAAACGCTGAGAAATTCTATGTATCTAAGAGATTAGGTATGTTAGTTGAAGCTATGGAAGTTGATGGAGCTGTAGTAACTACTGAAGGTTTCGGAAACAACCATATAGACTTCGCATCTCACATAGAGCAAATAGGTATGAGAGGTATACCAGTAGTTGGTGTAAGTTTCTCAGCTGTTCAAGGTGCTCTAGTTGTTGGTAATAAATACATGACTCACATGGTAGATAATAACAAGTCTAAGCAAGGTATAGAGAATGAAATATTATCTAACAATACATTAGCTCCAGAAGATGCTGTTAGAATAATGGCTATGCTTAAAAATGCTATAGCTGGTGTAGAAGTTAAAGCTCCTGAAAGAAAATGGAATCCAAATGTTAAATTAAATAACATAGAGGCTATAGAAAAAGTTACAGGAGAAAAAATAGCATTAGAAGATAATGAGCAATCTTTACCAATGAGTAAGAAAAGAAGAGAAATATACGAAAAAGACGAAAACTAAGATTTAGATAATAGTATAAATTTAGATCCAAGTTTAAAACAGTGTAGAGAGGTAGAATTATAATGGATAGATTAAAATATATCTCATCAGAGACTTTTTATGAGGGTATTATAGTTGACATCAAAGGTGGTGGAGTGACTATAGACCTGAAAGGTAGACTTGGACAATTTAAAATACCTAATAGAATGCTTATAACTGACTACGAACTTAAGATAGGTCAAGAAGTTGGATTCATGCTAAGCTATCCTGAGGTATTAAGTCCAGAGCCTAATCAAGAGTATGTAGAAAATATTAGGAGAGAAAAAGAAAAACAAGAAGAAATGCAATCAAAGCAAGAAGAAAAATAATAAATAATCGTTTGAAAATAGAAGGGAGAGGAAATATATGAGCCTTACAACAGTACAAGGACTTCAATCTGAAATATTCGTTCCAATAACACCTCCTCCAGTTTGGACTCCTGTAACTAAAGAATTAAAAGATATGACTATAGCTTTAGCTACAGCAGCTGGTGTTCACTTAAAATCTGACAAGAGATTTAATCTAGCAGGAGATACTACATTTAGAGCTGTACCTAATACAGCTACAGTTGATGAAATGATGGTATCACATGGTGGATATGATAATGGAGATGTAAACAAAGATATAAACTGTATGTTTCCTATAGATAGATTACATGAATTAGCTGCAGAAGGATTTATAAAAGCAGTAGCTCCTATGCACTATGCATTCATGGGTGGTGGAGGAAACCAACATGTCTTCACTGAAGAAACTGGTCCTGCTATCGCTGCTAAACTTAAAGAAGAGGGAGTAGACGGTGTAGTCATGACAGCTGGCTGAGGTACTTGCCATAGAACTGCCGTGATCGTGCAGAGAGCAATAGAGGAAGCTGGAATACCTACAATAATAATCGCAGCTCTTCCTCCAGTAGTTAGACAAAACGGAACTCCTAGAGCAGTTGCTCCATTAGTTCCAATGGGTGCTAATGCTGGTGAACCACATAACATAGAAATGCAAACACATATATTAAGAGATACATTAGAGCAATTAGTTGCAATACCATCTGCTGGTAAGATAGTTCCATTACCATACGAATATAAAGCTCACGTTTAAAATGTAATTTATATTTGAAAATATAAAACCCTTCTCCCACACAGTTAGGAGAGGGGTTTTAAGAACAAAGGTGGATATTATGGAAGAAAAAATAATGAGAAGACTTGTTATAAAACCGTTTCATATGAATGAAGTTAATTTCGGTTCAAAAACTTCTATAAAGAAAGATGTACTTACAATCAACTTATCAAGTATAGATGAAATAAAAGAAAAAGAAGATTTAATAACAGACATAAAAGTAGATATAATAAAGCCTGGAGATTATGACAGAGAAATTAACACTATTATGGACATTATACCAATATCAACCAAAGTTTTAGGCAGATTGGGAGAGGGAATTACACATACTTTAACTGGTGTATATGTAATGTTAACTGGCGCAGATGAAGATGGAAATCAAATGCATGAATTTGGCTCTTCAGAAGGAATTTTGAAAGAACAAATGGTGTTTGGTAGATATGGAACTCCATCAGTTGAAGATTATATAATTCATGTAGATGTAACTCTAAAGGGAGGTTTACCTTTCGAAAGAGCACTTCCACTTGCAGCATTTAGAGCATGTGATGATTTTATACAAGAAATGAGAACGTCTTTGAAAATGGAAGACGGAAGAAATGCTACTCAAGTTCGTGAATATTTTGACAAAATTCGACCAAATGCAAAAAAGGTTGTCATAGTAAAACAAATAGCAGGTCAAGGTGCTATGTATGACAATCAGTTATTCTCAAAGGAGCCTAGTGGTTTTGAAGGAGGAACATCAATTATAGATATGGGAAATGTACCTATGATTATATCTCCTAATGAATACAGAGATGGTGCCCTTAGAGCTATGACTTAAGAGAGGTGGATATTATGGGAATAGGACCTTCAACAAAAGAAACATCTCTTCATCACTTTAGAGACCCACTTTTAGACATAGTTGAAAGTGATAAAGATGTAGACTTACTTGGAGTAATAGTAGTAGGAACTCCAGATGGAAACGAAAATAAGACTTTTGTGGGACAAAGAACAGCCGCTTGGCTGGAAGCCATGAGAGCAGATGGAGCTATAGTTTCATCAGATGGATGGGGAAACTCACATGTTGACTATGCCAACACATTTGAGGAAATAGGAAAAAGAGATATACCTGTAGTTGGAGTTACATTTAATGGTACTCAAGCTAAATTTGTTGTAAGCAATCAATATATGAATACTATAGTTGATATGAACAAATCAAAAGAAGGTATAGAGACAGAAGTTGTTGGAGAAAACAACACAAATGAAATAGATGCTAAAAAAGCTCTAGCATTTTTAAAACTTAAGATGAGAAAACATGGATAACAAATCCATTACTAGATTTGATAGATATTGATTCTAACATGCACTTGTTATGAATAATTTTAATTAAGGTATTGGATATATTTACAGTAGGTCTTACTATTATGGGAGCAGATGAGGACTAGTATTTACGAAGCCATACATATAAAGCTACCATAATTTATTATAAGAAGACAACATGCTACATAGAAACAGAAGTAGTTGGATACAATCACATGGATGAAGTTGATGTTAAGAAGCATTGGCTTTTCTAAAATTAAAAATGCGTAAAACGCAAAATAAACCTAAGGGGGAATTTGATATGAAATTTAGCAGAAGTATACAAGCTATAGACTCTCATACAGCAGGTGAAGCAACTAGAATAGTTGTAGGTGGAATACCTAATATAAAAGGAAATTCTATGCCTGAGAAAAAAGAATATTTAGAAAAAAATCTAGATTATTTAAGAACTGCTATAATGTTAGAGCCAAGAGGACATAATGATATGTTTGGTTCTGTAATGACTCAACCTTGTTGCCCAGATGCTGACTTTGGAATAATCTTCATGGACGGTGGCGGATACCTTAACATGTGTGGCCATGGTACAATAGGAGCTATGACAGCAGCTATAGAAACAGGTGTAGTTCCAGCAGTAGAGCCTATAACTCATGTAGTTATGGAAGCTCCAGCAGGAATAATAAGAGGAGACGTTACAGTTGTAGATGGAAAAGCTAAAGAAGTATCATTCTTAAACGTGCCAGCTTTCTTATATAAAGAAGGTGTTGAAGTTGAATTACCAGGTGTTGGAACAGTTAAATTTGACATATCATTTGGTGGAAGCTTCTTTGCTATAATACATGCAAGTCAATTAGGTTTAAAAATAGAACCTCAAAATGCTGGTAAATTAACTGAGTTAGCTATGAAACTTAGAGACATAATAAACGAGCAAATAGAAATACAACATCCAACTTTAGCTCACATAAAAACTGTAGACTTAGTTGAAATATATGATGAGCCAACTCATCCAGAAGCTACTTACAAAAATGTAGTTATATTTGGTCAAGGGCAAGTTGACAGATCTCCATGTGGAACTGGAACAAGTGCTAAATTAGCTACTTTACATGCTAAAGGTGAATTAAAAGTAGGAGAAAAATTCGTATATGAAAGTATATTAGGAACTTTATTCAAAGGTGAAATAGTTGAAGAAACTAAAGTTGCAGATTTCAATGCTGTAGTACCTAAAATATCTGGTTCTGCTTATATAACTGGATTCAATCATTTTGTAATAGATGAAGAAGATCCACTTAAACATGGATTTATTCTTAAGTAAGCAATAAATAAATTGGGAAATTAAAATAGAATAGTAGCCTTTTATCGGCTACTATTCTATAGCTTTTAGGCTATAAGATTCAGAATATATTAAAAAATAAAAAAATAGGAGGATGGATTATGGTAGCGATCTTAAAGGCATTATACGTAGTATTCGCAGCAATCTTTGCAGTTGTGTTTGGTAAAGACGTAGCTAAAGCAAACAAAGAGGGGAAACTAGAAGAACAAAGTACTCCAAAAGTTGCTGTAACAGGATTTATAACAGATTTCTTTGATACATTAGGAATAGGGTCATTTGCTCCAACAATAGCAATGTCAAAAGCTTTAAAATTAAATATACCAGATAAAAAAATGCCTGGTACATTAAACGTAGCACATACTATTCCAGTTGTTACAGAAGCATTCATATTTACATCAATCATACCAGTTGATGGTGTTACTCTAGTATCTATGGTTGTGGCAGCAGCTGTTGGTTCATACATAGGTGCAGGAATAATAGCTAAAATGGACGAAAGAAAAATACAACTTGTTATGGGTGTAACTCTAGCATTAACAGCAATATTAATGTTATTAGGTCATCCTTGGGTTAACGTATTACCAGGTGGGGGAAATGAATTAGGTCTTACTGGTGTTAAATTAGTAATAGGTGTATTAGGTAACTTTATACTAGGTGCTTTAATGACAGCTGGTATAGGTCTATATGCTCCTGGTATGGCGATGGTTTACTTCTTAGGAATGTCTGCAAAAGTTGCGTTCCCAATAGTTATGGGTTCTTGTGCATTATTAATGCCAGTTGCAAGTATGAAATTCATAAAAGAAGATGCATATACTAAAAAAGCATCAGTTATAATAGCTATCTGTGGTTTAATAGGGGTTTTCGTAGCTGCATATATAGTAAAAACTCTACCAATGGATATATTAAAAGCATTAGTAATAGTTGTTATAGCTTACACTTCTGCTACAATGATAATGGCTGCAAATAAAAATAAAAAGACTGCTTAGTATTTATTAAATATTACAGCTAATAATAAAACTATAAACTGCTTTAAAATATTAATTTAATATTTTAGGGCAGTTTTTTATTTATTAAATTAATATAATTATATAAAGCAATTAATATGCCAATTGTGTAATATATATAATAATTTATTAAATTAGAGATGAAAATTGTTGTATTTATAAAAATTAAAGCATAATTTGAAGTTAAATATTTACATTTTATGCTCAATAAACTATGCAAGTGCTCATATATTAATACAGATAAATAAAAATATTATCATATTAAGTCTAAAATAACTTGTAACTGATAAAAAATAAGTTATATATGACTCTAGAGTTATCTGAATTATTTGGATAAATTTAAGTTACTGGATTTACTTGTATACAAGTATTTAGAATGAGTTATATATGACTTAAAAAAATATATAAAGAGTTTTAAAATTAATATAAGAGTGAAATAGAGGAATTAAACAGTGTGGTGATATATAAATCCAATAACAATTTTATAAATTTAAAAAGGAAAAGATTAAATGAAATTTATAACTAAATAAAAATTTTTAAACAGCAATCAAAGATTTGTAATAAAATACATCCCTCACAAATATATTTATTATATAAGCTGATACCAGAAATATAAGAATTAACAATTGTGGAGGGATAAAATATGATAGCTGTTAAAGATGAGAATAACGTAGTAAACTTAAGAGGGGAGTTAGACAATAAGCTAGAATTTAGTCATGAGATATTTGGGGAAAAATTTTATAATATGAAAATAAAAATAAACAGACTAAGTGATTCTTTTGATATACTTCCAATGACTGTATCAGAAAGACTTCTTCAAGATGTTGACCTCGATAAACAAAATTTAGTCAATGTTGTAGGTCAATTAAGATCATATAATAAAACATTAAATAATAAAAATAGATTAGTGCTTACAGTGTTTGCTAGAGAAATAAAAAGTATAGATGAGGAAAATAAAGACCCTAATAGCATATTTCTAGATGGATATGTATGTAAGGAGCCTGTATATAGGAAGACGCCTCTAGGAAGGGAAATAACCGATTTATTGGTGGCTATAAATAGACCTTATAACAAATCTGACTATATACCATCAATAGTTTGGGGTAGAAATGCTAAATTTGCAAAGAATCTAAAGGTTGGTGATAGAATACAGCTTTGGGGCAGGGTTCAAAGTAGAGAATATGAGAAAAAAATAGATGAAAATAATGTGATTAAAAAAATGGCTTATGAAGTATCAATATCGAAAATAAAAAAACTGGATGAGAATAACAACGAATAGATTCAAAAAGTATACTGTTTTTTATGAACAAAATACCAATAATTCTGCTATAATAACATATTAAAACCCATAAAGATTGTTTAAAAAAATACTAATGAAATATCTCTTGAATAGTTGCTCGCCATTTATTATAATGTAATCTGTACATAATTTATAATTGAGGAAATGAAGAGGTGAAGCATTGTGAAAAGCATATTGTATCAGATAAATAGACAGCCAGTTAAAGCTAAATATACATCTGATGAATTAGAATGTTTTTTGGATACAATTGAGTATAATGTAGGTGATAAAATATTGCTTGTTGGTCATATAGGAAACCTAGGCAAGAGATTGAGAGGTCTTGGTACATCTGTAACTATACTGGAGAATAGTAACTATGAAGATGTCTGTTATTCTTTAGTATATAATGAAAATTGCAATGTAGTTAAAGGTAAGTTAGAGTTTTTACCATTTGATGATAATCATTTCAACAAGATAATAATAGTAGACCAATTTAATGTTATTACAGATTGTGAAAAAGCTTCATCTGAAATACAAAGAGTTTTAAAGGGCAATGGAGAGGTTATATTAGAGGATTTAAATTTAAAAAATTTAAAAGTTAAGTTAAACTATCTTAAACATAAGTTTTGTGGTTCTGTTGCAAAGATTCACTATCCACATGAAGTATTCAATATATTTTCAAGATTAAACTTTGATGGTATGATTAAAGAGTCAAATAAATTAAAATATATTTATGTGGGAAAAAGAAGATAAATGAGTTAAAATATAAATATGGATATAATATAAAAGACTAGGTTAAGCCTAGTCTTTTGTTATAAGGAGATGTTTAGATGGAAATAAATTATGAATTGATAATAATTGTTATGCTCTTTGTAGTCCTAATGTCAATCCAATTTACTTTAAATAAGATATACTTGATTCTTAAAGAAATAAGACAAATACTTATGTTAAGAAAAAATAAGGAATGATGATTATGATAGGTTTAGAATATATAAAATCTGATATTCAAAATATAGCTGAGGCTATAGTATCAGTACTCAATATAGATGTAACTATAGTAAATAAAGAACTATTTAGGATTGCAGGAACAGGAATCTATGTAGATAAAATAGGTGAGAAAGTAGATAAATATACAGCTTTTAAAAAATCACTTACAGAACAGATTACAATACTAATCGATGACCCAAAGAGTAGTGATATATGTAAGGAATGCTATAAGAATGATGCCTGTGTAGAGTTTGCAGAGGTATGCTGCCCTATTATATGTGATGGTGATTCTCATGGCGTTATAGGTCTTATAGCCTTTACAAAAGAGCAGGCACAGATTATAGAAAATAATAAAAGTGGTCTTATAAACTTTCTAGGTAAGATGGCAGATTTAATATCGAGCAAATTAAAAGCTCAAATTAAAACGTATGAACTGGAATTAGAAAAGAAAAAATTAGAGACTTTATTAAACAACATGGACAAGGCTGTTGTATCTATTGATGTAGATGGCAAGATTGATAAGTATAACTCAAAATTTAAGGAGCTTTTTAATCTAAAAGATAATATAACTGGAAAAAACATATTTGCTGAATTAGATTTTATACAGAAGCCTTCTGTAAATAACTTTAAGAAAGATAAATCATGTAGCTTTTTTTATAAGAGATATGGATATGATTCAAAAGGAATATATAATATCAATAAAATAGTATTAAAAAATGAATTAAAAGGCTATGTTATTGATTTTATAGATAAAAGAGATGCTATAAAGAACTATAATAAGATTAATAAAGATTATAAGATAAAATTAGAAAATATAATTGGTGAAAGTGCAGCCATAAGACATTCTAAAAAAGAAGCCCTAATAGCATCTAAATCAACTTCAACAGTACTTATTACTGGTGAAAGTGGAACGGGTAAAGAACTCTTTGCAAGAGCTATACACAATCATAGTAATAGGGTTGATAATCCTTTTATAGCTGTAAACTGCGCAGCAATACCAGATAATTTATTAGAGAGTGAATTATTTGGATATGAAGAAGGAGCTTTTACTGGAGCTAAAAAAGGTGGAAAGCTTGGAATGTTTGAAGTAGCTCATAAAGGAAGCATATTTTTAGACGAGATAGGAGATATGAGTTTACACTTACAGTCAAAATTATTAAGAGTATTACAAGAAAAAGAGCTCAATAAGATTGGAAGTAAATCAAATGTTTTGATAGATGTAAGGATTATTGCTGCAACGAATAAAGATTTAGAAAAGATGGTTCAAAATGGGACCTTTAGAGAAGATTTATATTATAGATTAAACGTTATACCTATAAAATTACCTAGTTTAAGAGAAAGAAAAGATGATATACCACTTATAATTAAGCATATGGTTAAAGAGTATTCAAAAAAACTAGATAAAAATGTTATTGATATAGATAGCAGAGTTGTCGATGCTATGATTGAATATAAGTGGCCAGGTAATATAAGAGAACTACAGAATATTATTGAATATAGTGTGAATATGTCTTCGTCTCCAGTCATTACAATGAATGTGATTCCTCAAAAGATAAAAAATACATCTGTAGAAGAATTAGAGGTTAAAAGTGATAGAATAGTTCCACTTGATGAACTTGAGAAGATTGAGATAATAAAAGCTTTAAATAGATACAAAGATTATAAAAAAGATAAAGAATTAACAGCTAAAGCACTTGGAATATCAAGAGCTACATTATATAGAAAAATTGAAAAATACAATATAATCTCATAGTAATATAATAAGTGTAAGCCGTCTCAAAATGATATAAAATCTCATTTTGAGATTTTTTTTTGTCTTTTTGCGAAATTGTCATTCTCTTATCGATTGAAAGGAATATAAAATCTCTATGTAAATAAAAAAAGTATATATATAGAATCAGTCATATCAATGATTATAGCGTATCAAAATAAAAATATAGAAAAAATAAAAAATATGGCATGTATCTTGCTATAAATATAGATAAGAAATTATTTAATAGAATTATTTGAGTACTAAATCTAAACTTAATTGGGAGGTTTATATAAAATGAGAGATATAAGAAAAGAATTAGTGGAAATGTTAAAGGCAGAAGTTAAGCCAGCAGTAGGATGTACTGAGCCAGTAGCTTTAGCACTAGCATGTGCAAAGGCAAAGGAATTATTAGGAGAAGAAATAGTTGAAAATCGTATGTTAGTTAGTCCTAGTATATATAAAAATGGTATGTGCGTAGGTATACCAGGGACTGAAAGATTAGGATTAAAAATAGCAGCAGCTCTAGGTATAGTAGGAGGTCATTCTGAAAACGGATTAAGTGTACTAGAAACTTTAACAAAAGAAGAAGTTAAAATAGCTGAAGATTATATGGATAACACTCCTTTATCAATAACACCTGCTGATACTAGAGAGAAAGTATTTATAGAAGTGTTATTAAAAGGAGCAAATCATACTTCTAAAGTTAGAATAAGAACTAAACATGACAACTTCACATACTTAGAGAAAGATGGAGAAGTATTACTAGATAATGAGCCAAAAGTATCAGTTTCAAATGATTCAGCAGAAAAAGTTGAGAGCTTAATGGACACTGTAACTATACAAGAATTAGTAAAAAATGTAGAAGATATTGATTTTAAAGATATAGAATTTTTACTAGATGGAGTAAAAATGAATGAAGAAATGGCCGAATATGGATTAAAGCAAAAAACTGGTATTGGCGTAGGATATGGAATCAAAAAATCTATGGAAGAAGGTCTTTTAGGTAATGATGTTATAAACTATGCAATGATGTTAACTGCTGGAGCTTCAGATGCAAGAATGGCTGGAGTAAAAATGCCTGTTATGAGTTCTAATGGTAGTGGAAACCACGGTTTAACAGCAATTCTTCCAATAGTTGCTTACAATAAAAAATTCCCACAATCTGATGAAAGACTAGCAAAAGCTTTAGCTATATCACATCTAGTAACTGGTTATATTAAAAACTATACAGGAAGATTATCTGCTGTATGTGGATGCGGAGTTGCTGCATCTACTGGAGCTACTGCAGGTATCTCTTGGCTTATGAATGGTACTGAAAAGCAAATAGAAGGAGCTATAGAAAATATGATAGCTGACCTAAGTGGAATGATATGTGATGGAGCAAAAGCTGGTTGTGCTTTAAAATTATCATCTGCTGCATCTGCTGCTATACAAAGTGCTATAATAGCTAAGCAAGACTGTTTTGTACCACCACTAAATGGTATAGTTGGTTCAAGTGTTGAGCAAAGTATACAAAACTTAGGTAGAGTAAGTGATAAAGGTATGTCTATAACAGATGAGATAATCTTAAATGTAATGAATGATATGAATAAAGTTGATTAGTATTTTAAAATATTTTTATATTATAAGATATAGTAAAAATAGAATAAATAAATTTAATTAGTGCCCCAAATGAAATACAATTATATATAAATGGAAAAAACTTGTTATTGCAAGTTTTTTCTTTTTTTGTCTAAAATATATAGTATGTAATTTAGTATTAATATATGAACTACTTAAAATATAAGATACATTGTTAATAATTGTTGAATGCACTTAAAAACTCAATAATATTGGCTAATATTGAATAAGAGTATTGAAAAAGTGAGCAATCTCTTATAAAATTAAGAAGGATTATTACAATTGGAGGTCTTTTTATGGATATAGAAGCAAAAAAATGGGAAGTGTTGTATTCAGAAGAAAAAATTAAAGATAAATTAAAAGAATTAGGAGCAGTTATAGAAAAAGACTATAAAGATAAAAATCTTATGGTAGTTTCTCTATTAAAAGGTAGCTTTATATTTTGTGCGGACTTAGTTAGAAATATAAATTTACCTCTTAGAGTTAATTTTATGACTACATCTAGTTATGGAAATAGTGAAGAAAGTACTGGTAAAGTAAAAGTAGTTGCAGATGTTACTACTGATATAGCAGGATATGATGTATTAGTCGTAGATGATATTACCGATTCTGCCTTAACTATGGATTTTGTATTAAAGCATTTAAAAGCTAAAAACCCAGCTAGTTTAAAATGTTGTGTTCTTTTGGACAAACCAAGTAGAAGAAAAGTAGATTTAGTGCCAGATTATTGTGGATTTGAAATAGAAGATAAGTTTGTAGTCGGGTATGGATTTGATTTTGGTGATTACTATAGAAATGTTCCTTATATATTCAATGTTACAGATGAAGATAGATAAGCAATTATATAATTTTGTGGATGCCTCAATATGATTTTTATTAATCGTGTTGAGGCATTTTTCATTTGAAAGGTAATTTAAAGTAGGATTAGTTTAATTTTATATGGCTTAACTAGTTTTATTTTTATAAATATAATAAAAAAATTTAAAATAAGTGATAGGAAATGAGATTTTTAATTGTATTAGTAGTTGTAAAAGCTTTTACAAAGGAGGTATTAACTTGGAGGATAAACTGATAATCAAAAATATAAAAAAGAAAAAAGAAAAAGGGATGGAAATGCTTATTGATGAGTATGGAAACTTTATAGCATCTATAGTTAGAAGAACTCTTGCTAATGCTAGGATTTATGAGGAAGAGTGTATAGATGATGTACTTTTATCAATATGGAATAACATAGAAAAATTTGATAGTGAAAAAAATTCCTTTAAAAATTGGATAGGTTCTATCTCTAAATATAGAGCAATCAATTATAGGAAAAAGTACACAAACAATAATATGCACTTGGAATTGGAAGATAAAGAAATATCCTATATAGATAAAAAATTGTACAAAAAAGAAATTGAAGAAGAAATAAATGACCTTATAAGTACATTAAGTGCTAAAGATGCAGAGCTCTTTAGAAAGTATTATTTAGAAGAGATGTCTCTAAAAGACATAGCTATGCAAAATGAGACTACTGTTGAGAATTTACATAATAGACTTTCAAGGGGCAGAAAAAAGATGAAAATTCATTTAAATAAGAAGAAAGCTTAAATATAAAATGGATAATAGTAAATATTTGAATATAAAAAATATAGAAGAAAAGGAGATTTTTTATGAAAGATAAATTTGATTTATTTAATGAGACAAATATAAATATAGAAGAATATGATGACATTGTATTGAGTAGTGAAGAAAAAGAGGAGATGAAAAAGAGAATGAAATCTAAGGTTAAATATAATAAGAGTAATAATTTTAAGAGATATGCTCTTGTAGGAGGATTATCAGTAGTTATTTTAGGTACATCTGCATTTACTAATGAAACTACCTTAGCATACATGCAACATATAGGAAAACAAATAGAATACTTCTTTAATAAAGATACTGAAGAACTCAAACCCTATAAAAACATTGTAGACAGTGTTGTTACAGATAAAGGAATAAGTATAACATTAAATGAGATTATGCTTGGAGAAGGGGAGCTATTTTTAAATATAAGTGTTGATGATAGTAAGCTTGATAAAGATGCCTTGGGTTTAAAGAAAGAAAATGGATTCTTGGGAATTGATGATATTAAAATTAAAGTTGGAGATATGAACTTTGTTTCAGTATCAGGTCCTTCTACATCAGAAAAAAATAAAGATGGAACTACTAATATGGTTATGACATGCAAACTTGAGAATTTGGATAAAGATGGAGATGGAAAAAGTGATGTAGAAAATTTTGATTTATTGAAAAATGTAGATTTAAATAAAGATTATGATATAAGTATAAGCATAAATAAAGTTGAGTATGAGTTAAACAAGAGTATAAAGACATCAAAAGAGATAGAGATAGGAAACATGGGAGGAGTAGAAGGTGAGCACTTAAATGGGTATCTTAGTGGAAGTTGGGAATTTAATACTAGTATAAATGGTTCAAATATAGCTAAAGATACAAGAATTTATAATGTCGACAAGAATGTACGATTAAAAAATAAAAACGTTGATATAGATTTAGTATTAAAAGAAGTGAGGGTTTCTCCAACGAAGATTAAAGTAATGTATGGATTCAAAGTTAATAAATATAATTTTGCTAAAGATGATAAACTTCCAAAAACATTAGGATTTGAACTTAAAGATGCAAGAAGAAAAAGTTTAGAGTTACTTAGTGGAGCAGGAGGATATAGTCTAGATTATTCTAAAGGTAATTATATTGAATCTTCTTTAGAGTATGAAGTCAAAAAAGATGTTAAAAAAATAAGTATTACTCCAATAATAGAGGATTGGAGCAAAGAAGTTAATAATATAGAGTCATTTAATAATCAAAGTATAGATATTGATATAAGTAAATAAATATATTCTCACATAAGAAATTGTCGATTCATATAATTATATAGAGTAATGCTTAATACTTATAGAGTATTGCTCTAATTTTAAAAGAGAGAGGATTTATTATATGAGTGATTACAATGACAATTCAGGGCCAAGTTTGTATCAAGATGTAGGCCCAACAGGACCAACAGGCCCGACTGGTCCAACTGGTCCAACAGGGCCTAAAGGAGCAACAGGAGCAACAGGGGCAAATGGAATAACAGGTCCAACAGGAAATACAGGAGCAACAGGAGCAAATGGAATAACAGGTCCAACAGGAAATACAGGAGCAACAGGAGCAAATGGGGCAACTGGAGAAACAGGCCCTAGAGGAGCAACAGGAGCAACAGGGGCAAATGGAATAACAGGTCCAACAGGAGCAACAGGAGCAACAGGGGCAAATGGAATAACAGGGCCAACAGGAAACAAAGGAGCAACAGGGGCAAATGGAATAACAGGTTCTACAGGTCCAACAGGAAATACAGGAGCAACAGGAGCAAATGGAATAACAGGAGCAACAGGAGCGACAGGGGCAAATGGAATAACAGGGCCAACAGGAGCAACAGGAGCAACAGGAGCGACAGGAGCAAATGGAATAACAGGGCCAACAGGAAATACAGGAGCAACAGGGGCAAATGGAATAACAGGAGCAACAGGGGCAACAGGAGCAAATGGAGCAACAGGGCCAACAGGAAATACAGGAGCAACAGGAGCAAATGGAATAACAGGAGCAACAGGTCCAATAGGAGCAACAGGTCCAACAGGAGCAGATGGAGAAGTAGGTCCAACAGGAGCAGTAGGAGCAACAGGTCCAGATGGGGCAGTAGGTCCAACAGGAGAAGTAGGTCCAACAGGTCCAACGGGTATAGATGGAGCAACAGGAGTAACAGGTCCAACCGGAGCAACGGGAGCAACAGGCGTAGATGGAGCAACAGGTCCAACAGGAGCAACAGGAGTAACAGGAGAGACCGGAGCAACAGGTCCAGATGGGGCAACAGGAGCAACTGGAGCAGATGGAGAGGTAGGCCCAACAGGAGCAACCGGAGCGACAGGAGCAGATGGAGCAGTAGGTCCAACAGGTCCAACCGGAGTTACAGGAGAAACAGGAGCAACCGGAGCGGTAGGAGCAACAGGCCCAACAGGAGCAGATGGAGTAGCAGGAGCAACAGGGGCAACAGGAGCAACAGGAGCAGATGGAGCAGTAGGTCCAACAGGAGCGACAGGAGCGACAGGAGCAGATGGAGTAGCAGGAGCAATAGGTCCAACAGGACCAACTGGAGCAGATGGAGCAACAGGGGCAACAGGAGCAACAGGGGCAACAGGAGCAGATGGAGCAACAGGCCCAACAGGTCCAACAGGAGCAACAGGGGTATTAGCATCAAATAATGCACAGTTTGTAGTATCTTCTACAACCTTATCAAATAATTCATTAGTTACATTTAACTCATCATTTATAAATGGAACTAATATAACTTTACCAACAAGTAGTACTATAAATCTTGCAGTTGGAGGAATATACAATGTATCTTTTGGTGTACGTGCTACACTTTCACTTGCAGGGTTTATGTCAATAACTACAAACTTTAATGGAACAGCTCAAAATAACTTTATTGCAAAAGCAGTAAATACTCTTACTGCATCAGATGTAAGTGTAGGACTGGACTTCTTGGTTGATGCCAGAGCAGCAGCTGTTACTTTAAGCTTTACTTTTAACTCAACAACATCAGGTACTTCTGCTGCTGGATTTGTTTCAGTATATAGAATACAATAATATATATTAAAATCTCAATCTATTTAAATGTTTATACTTGAATATCTAAATAGATTGAGATTTATTATGTATAAAAAACTATCCTAATATGTCTGACATTTTATAAAGTCCAGATTGTTTACCAACTAAGAATTTAGCTGCAACTATAGAACCGTTTGCAAATACCTCATCAGATTGAGAATGATGACTTAATGTAAGAACTTCATTATCACCTGCAAATATAACATCATGGTCACTGATTATATTGCCTCCTCTTATAGAGTGTATTCCAATTTCGTTTGCTTTTCTTTTGCAATCCCTACCATATCTTCCATGTTTATTTATACTTTCAGGCAACACTTCTTTAATTGCATTTGCTATCATAGTAGCAGTTCCACTAGGAGCATCTTCTTTTCTATTGTGATGTTTTTCTATAATTTCAATATCAAAACCATTTAGCATTTTTGATGCATCTTTAACCAATTTTATTAATATATTTACTCCAAGAGATGTATTTGATGATAATAATATAGGAATATTTTTTGATGCTTCTTCTATTCTGTTTAAATCACTCTCATCATAGCCAGTAGTGGCTAATACTACAGGTACATTATTTTTTAGCGCATATGATAATATTGGTTCTAAAGTTTCATGATGTGAAAAATCTATTATGACATCAGCTTTTTCAGTAACATCAGTCATTGTCTTATAAAGTTTTGTATCACCATAGCAACCTTTTTCATCAGCAGACCTAGCTACCCCACACACTAGTTCTAATTCACTATCTTTTTTTACACATTCTGCTAGTACTCTTCCCATTGTTCCATTATAACCACTAATTATAACTTTCAACATAAATTCCTCCTATTAAATTAATAAAAATTTGTTGTATTACTATAAGTTTATTTTATCACTAATACAATTTATATAAAATAATATTAGTGATATTAGGGTTATAGTTTACTGGATATTTAAAAAAGAGTGCCTAAATTTAATATATATTAAATTTAAGTTCATATTTCATAAAATTCGCTTAAAAATCAATATTAATATATTAAAAGATCTAAAGATGTGTATATGTAAAGATAGATAAAAATTTAAAGTATTAACTTTAAACTCAACATTTAAGGTATTAAAAGTGATATTATTAAATTAGAAATATCTTAACTTAATATACTAAGATGGGAGTGATAGATATGTTAAAAGAAGAGAAGACTTATCAAGAGAAAGAAGCAAAGACATTTAATGGAGTAATGGCTTTGATAATGATTATCTTATTTTTAGTAGTTTCAATAGCTATTATGGTTTTTGGAATAATAAAACTTGATAGTGGCTTTGCTGGGATAGGTTCACTTATGTTAATTTCAGGGCTTGTATTTATACTGGTAGATTTTATCCTATGTTTTGGACTAAAGATGATTAATCCTAAGGAAGCTATAGTTCTTGTTTTGTTTGGTAACTATTATGGGACTATAAAAAAAGAAGGATACTATTGGGTAAATCCATTTTGTTCTGCAATAAATCCAACATCATCAGGAATTAATATATCAAAATCTTCATCTGATGAAAAAGTAGATATATCATCTAATCCAAGAGGGAAAAAAGTATCTTTAAAAACAATGACTCTTAATAATGAAAAGCAGAAAGTTAATGATTTATTAGGAAATCCGATTATAATAGGAGTTGTTGTAATTTGGAAGGTTATAGATGCAACAAAGGCAGTATTTAATGTGGATAATTATAATACATTTTTATCTATTCAATGTGATTCGACTATTCGTAATGTTTCGAGACTTTATCCATACGATGTATCTGAAGATGGAGATGAGAAATCTCTTCGTGGTAGTAGTCAAGAGATAGCTGATAAATTAAAAGACGAATTACAATCAAGAGTTGATATTGCAGGAATTGAAGTGTGTGAAGTAAGAATTACTCACCTTTCTTATGCGCCAGAAATTGCAGCAGCAATGTTACAACGTCAACAAGCAGAGGCTATAATAGCAGCACGTAAAAAGATTGTTGAAGGGGCTGTAAGTATGGTAGAAATGGCACTAACTAATTTAAGTGAAAATAATGTTGTAACTTTGGATGAAGAACGTAAAGCAGCTATGGTAAGTAATCTATTGGTTGTTCTTTGTGGTAATAAAGATGCACAACCAGTAGTAAATAGTGGTTCAATATATTAATCTAGGGTAAAGTTAAGACATTTTAAATAATTTCAAATATCCTAAAAAGAGGGTGTCTCTAATGAATTAAATTCATGTTGAGACACCCTTTTGCTTATACATTACTTATTTAATTAATCTAAATTTCTAAGGTCATCCATAAGTTTAGTCTTGTCAGCCGTTTTTTCATCTTTCATTTTTATAACTTTAGCAGGAGAACCAGCAACAACAGCACCAGCTTCTACATCAGTAGTTACAATAGCACCAGCTGCAACAACAGCACCTTTACCGATTCTAACACCTTCAAGAATAACTGCATTAGCTCCTATTAAAACATCATCTTCAACTATAACAGGAGTAGCAGAAGGTGGCTCTAAAACACCAGCAACAACAGCTCCAGCACCTAAATGAACATTTTTACCAAGAGTACCTCTAGCTCCAATAACAGCATTCATATCTACCATAGAACCTTCACCAATAACAGCTCCTATATTTATAACAGCTCCCATCATTACAACAGCATTTTTTTCTATAGTAACCATGTCTCTTATTATTGCACCTGGCTCGATTCTTGCATGTTCACTTAAAGTATTTTTTAGAGGAATAGCAGAATTTCTTCTATCGTATTCTACATGAGTATCTATTATATCTTTACCATGTTTATCTAATACTTCCATTATATCTTCATAGTCACCTATAAATATATAAGAACCATTGCATCCAAATACTTTAAATTTATCAGTTGATTGGAAATGTAAAGAGTTAGTATTTACATATACCTTAACAGGTGTTTTCTTTTTAACTTCTTTTATATATCTTGCTATTTCATAAGCATCGTTTAAATTTACCATTTGTTAATTCTCCTTGTATTTCATTATATTTCTTTTATTATATACTTATTTATCAATTTTAGTATATACTTACTTTTCATTATTTACATTTATTTTACAGATTTTTTATCATATAAGCATAGTATCAAATAAATTTATCTATTGTATATATTTGAGTTAAACTGTGTGTCCTCATTATATTATTGTTATTATCCTAACATGCTGTCCATATTATAAAATCCTGGTTTTTGTTTAACTAAGTATTTAGCAGCAGCTATAGAACCACTTGCAAAGATACCACGAGATTGGGCTTGATGGCTTATTGTAAGGACTTCATTATCTCCTGCAAATAGAGCATCATGTTCACCAACAATATTTCCACCTCTTATAGCATGAATACCAACTTCGTTTGGTTGTCTTTTTGCGCTACGACCATATCTACCATAATTATTTTCAACATTTGGTAAAACCTCTTTTATAGCGTTAGCAATCATAACAGCTGTGCCACTTGGGGCATCTACTTTTCTGTTGTGATGTTTTTCTATTATTTCTATATCAAATCCTTCTAATAATTTAGCTGCATCTTTAACTAATTTCACTAATACATTTACACCAAGAGACATATTATATGATTGGAATACAGGAATAACTTTAGCCGCTTCATGTATTTTGTTCATTTCTTCATCATTATATCCAGTAGTAGCAATTACTAAAGGTGTCTTAGTCTTTAAAACATAAGATAAGATATTATCTAAATTAGAGTGATGAGAAAAATCTATAACTACATCAACTTCTTCAACTATAGTGCTCATGTCTTCGTAGATTTTAAGGTCACCTTCACAACTATCCATACCTCTAGCTGCAACACAAACCAATTCTAATTCACTATCTTCTCTTATAGTATCGGCTAAAATCTTACCCATTTTTCCATCATAACCAGTTGCTATAACTTTTAACATAATTTCCTCCTATGATTAAGGGCTAACTTTTGACCAAACCTATTTTTTACCATGCATCAATTTTTACTATGCATTAACTTTTAGTCCAAAGTTAACTAATTCTTTCTTTAATACTTCTAAATTTGCTGGGTCCATTTCTGCTAGAGGTAATCTTAAATCTCCAACATTGAATCCTAGTAAATTCATTGCAGTCTTAACTGGTATAGGATTTACTTCTATAAATAAAGCTGCTATTAGAGCATCCATACCAAGTTGTAATTTTCTAGAACCTTCTATATCGCCTTCAAAGAATTTGGCTACTAAATCGTGAGTTTCTTGAGGGCAAACATTAGCAAGTACTGATATAACTCCTTGACCTCCTAAAGATAATAAAGGAAGTATAGTATCATCATTACCAGAGTAGATAGCAAAATCATCTGGAACTAAACTAGCTATTTCTGCAACCTGTCCTAGGTCTCCACTAGCTTCTTTTACAGCAACTATATTATCTATTTTAGCAAGTTCAACTATAAGGCTAGGACTTATATTTACACAAGTTCTTCCAGGGACATTGTAAAGTATAATTGGAAGTTTGACACTGTTAGCTATTGTTTCAAAATGACGTTTAAGTCCAGCTTTATTAGCTTTATTGTAATAAGGAGTTATGATTAATAGAGCATCTACTCCTAATTTTTCAGCTTCTTGGCTTAGATTAACTGAGTGCATAGTATCATTAGAACCACTTCCAGCTATAACAGGAACTCTTTTATTAACTTTTTCTACAACATACTTAATAGTAGCAAGTTGTTCTTCATCAGTCATAGTATTAGCTTCACCAGTAGTACCACAAGATACTATAGCATCAGTACCATTAGCTATCTGGTATTCAACCAATTCGCCTAATTTGTCAAAATCAACTTTGTTATCCTTTGTAAATGGTGTAACTAGAGCAACAGCAGAACCTTTAAATATCATATAAAATCAATCCCCTCTTTTTTATTTTTGTGTTTTATATTACAGTTACTTCTAATGCTTGTTTTTATATTATTATTAATATTTTACAAAATTATATATTTATACAAGTTTGTATATTATACTAAATCGTATGATAAAGCCATTTCAGCTATTTGAATTGCATTAGTTGCAGCACCTTTTCTGATATTGTCAGCTACAACCCAAAGATTTACACCATTGTCAACACTGAAGTCTCTTCTTATTCTTCCAACAAATACTTCATCTCTATTGTCAAATTCTACAGCAGTTGGATATTCATTATTAGCAGGATTATCAACTACTACAACCCCTGGAGCTTCTTCAAGTGTTTTTACCAAGTCTTCTAATTCAAATGGATTGTTAAATTCAACGTTTATAGATTCACTATGACCATTTCTCACTGGAACTCTTACAGTAGTTGCAGTTATTTTTAAGTCGTAATTATTAAGTATTTTCATAGTTTCATTTACCATTTTCATTTCTTCCTTAGTATATCCATTTTCAGTAAATGAATCTATATGAGGAAGACAATTGTAAGATATTTGGTGAGGGTAGAATCCAGTAGGATTACCATTCATCCCTTTCTCTAAATCTTCAACACCTTTAACACCAGAACCAGATACAGCTTGGTAAGTAGAGTATACTACTCTCTTAATTTTGTACTTATCATCAAGTGGCTTAAGAGGAACCATAGCTTGTATAGTAGAGCAGTTAGGATTAGCTATTATGCCCTTGTGTTCTTTTATTGCTTCAGGATTTACTTCAGGAACTACTAAAGGAACATCTGGGTCCATTCTCCAGTGACTAGAATTATCCACTACTAAGATTCCATTTGATGCTGCTATTGGAGCATACTTTTCACTAATACTTCCTCCAGCAGAGAATAGTGCTATTTGTATACCTCTATCAGTAAATGAAGTTTCCTTTAATTCTTCTACTATATATTCTTTACCACAAAATATTACTTTAGAACCAGCTGATTTAGAAGAAGAGAATAAAAATAGATTTTCTATTGGAAAATTTCTTTCTTCTAATACTTTTAAAAATGTTCTACCTACCATTCCAGTAGCACCAACTATCGCTACGTTTACTTTTTTCATATAAATTCACCCCAATTTTAAATTATTAAAACATTATTTTATTTGATTTTAGTTATACAAGTAAGATATGTTAATATTTTTTTATATCCAAAAACTTTAATATTATATTAACAACTTTAATTATATACAAAAAACGTACAAAGGTATACTTTGTACGTCTAATTTATCACTCAAAGTAAACCCTGTAGCTCATCACTTATAATATAAGTGACAGTATTACACATGTTATGTGTAATCCCAGAAAATATAATTGCAAGAAATATTTTCTTCGGCTGTAAATCCTTTTTCCAATCATTAACACCTGCCAGCTACTATTGGATACTCTTAGTTACAGCTACCTCTACCCTAGGTTAATAGGATATTAAAATTTGATTATTCTAATAATAATACATATTTAAGAAAAAATCAACTTATTTATATAAATATTGCTAAAATTTAAATCCAAAATTTGTCAATTCTTGTTTTAATACATTAAGATTAGTTTCTTCCATTTCAGCTAGAGGAAGTCTTAAATCTCCAACATTAAAACCTAAAATATTCATGGCAGTTTTAACTGGCACTGGATTTACTTCTATAAATAAGGCAGCAATTAAAGCATCCATATCAAGTTGTAATTTTTTTGAGCCTTCAATATCACCTTTAAAGAATTTAGTTACTAAGTCATGTGTCTCCTTAGGGCAAATGTTAGCAAGCACAGAGATAACACCACTTCCACCTAATGATAATAGTGGTAATATAGTGTCATCATTACCGGAGTATATAGCAAAGTCTTCAGGTACTAATTTAGCTATTTCTGCAACTTGAGCTAAATCTCCACTTGCTTCCTTTACAGCAACTATATTATCTATTTTAGCAAGTTCAGCCACAACAGATGGCTTTATATTTACTTTAGTTCTTCCAGGTACATTGTATAAAATAATTGGTAACTTAACGCTATTTGCTATTGTTTCAAAGTGAAGTTTAAGACCTTTTTCATTAGTCTTATTATAGTAAGGAGTTATTATTAAAAGTCCATCAACTCCTAATTTTTCAGCTTCTTGACTCATATGAACAGACAACATAGTATTGTTTGAACCAGTACCTGCAATGACAGGTATTCTTTTGTTAACTTTTTCAACTGTATATTTTATTACAGCAAAAATTTCAGATTCACTCATAGTAGTTGCCTCACCTGTTGTTCCACAAACAACTAGTGCATCTGTATCATTCTCAATGTGGTATTCGATTAATTCACCTAATTTTTCGAAGTTGACATTATTATCCTCTGTGAATGGGGTAACTAAAGCAACAGCAGAACCTTTAAATAACATATAATCAAATCTCCTTTTTTATCTAAATTTAATTTTTTAAGTACAATAATAATTATAGTACAAATTAATTAATTTTAATAGGTATAGTTAATATCTTAACTGTTTAAATAAGATATTTATATTATATTAATATTAGAAAAATTTGAAATAAATGTTTTATTCTCAAAATATGCATATTAATTTAATAAAATATACCAAAATGGAAATAAAAAATAAATTTTATGCGAATTTAATAACTAATAATTAATATATTTAGGTTATAATAAATATGTGCGTAAAATCTAATAATAAGTAATAATACCGTAAATTTAGGAGGAATAATATGGATACTTTAAAGGAACTTTTTAAAATAGGAAGTGGGCCTTCAAGTTCTCATACTATGGGACCACAAAGAGCAGCAGAAAGATTTAAAAATGAAAATCCAGATGCAGAAAGTTTTAGAGCAATATTATATGGTAGTTTGGCAGCCACAGGTAAAGGTCACTTAACTGACTATATAATTGAAAAAACGATATCGCCAAAAAAAGTTGAAATCGTTTGGGAAGAAGATATTATAAAAGATTTTCATCCAAATGGAATGAAGTTTGAAGCTTTAGATAAAGAAGGAAATGTAACGGCTGAATGGACTGTATATTCTGTAGGTGGAGGAACTATAGCAGAAGAAGGTCAAAGAAATAGCAAAAGCAACAGTATATATCATCTAGATACTATGGATGAGATAGTAAAATGGTGTAAGGAAAATAATAAGACTTTAGTAGATTTTGTGTTGGAATGTGAACCAGAAGACATAAAAGATTATATAAAAACTATAAAAGATGCTATGAGAAAATCTATTGATGATGGATTAAGCACAGATGAAATAATACCAGGTAAATTATTATTAAAAAGAAGAGCAAGTACGTTTTATAATGCATACCAAAAAGATAAAAACTTCTCAACACTTGTATATGCATATGCACTAGCAGCTTCTGAGCAAAATGCTTCTGGTAATATCATAGTTACAGCGCCAACTTGTGGTTCTGCTGGTGTAATTCCAGGAATATTCTTTGCAATGCAAGATTTCTATAAGTATGATGACCAAAAAATAATTGAAGCACTACTTGTGGCTGGGATAATAGGTAATATAATAAAGACTAACGCATCAATATCTGGAGCAGAGGTAGGGTGTCAAGGTGAGGTTGGTGCAGCTTGTTCTATGGCAGCAGCGGCAGTAGCATACTTAAAAGGTGGTACTATAGACCATATTGAATATGCAGCAGAAATAGCACTTGAACATCATCTAGGAATGACTTGTGACCCTGTATATGGATACGTTCAAATTCCATGTATAGAAAGAAATGCTATGGCAGCTCAAAGAGCTTATGATGCAGCTAATTATGCATTATTAACTGATGGCTCACATTCTGTCTCCTTGGACCAAGTTGTTGAAACAATGAAAGAAACTGGTATAGACATGATGGATAAATATAAAGAAACTGCTAAGGGTGGACTTGCTAAACATTTCTTCTCTTGCTAAAAAATAAAATTTTTAAGTAATAATTCCCCTGTTTTGATTTATGAAACAGGGGAATTATTATTAATGGTGAATTATTTAATAATGCAAAATATTTTTATATTAAATTTAATTTTTTACTTTTAATTAGTATAGTTTGTTATATAATGTTTTAATTATGAGGGATATAGAAATATTTTTTAATAAATTAAAATTTGGAGGAGATTACATGAGAGAGGCATCATATTTACAAGAGCAACTTTATAAACATAGAAAGGCATTAAATCCAATTGCAGAGATTGGAAGAAAAGAATATAAAACTTCAAAATACATAAGAGATTATCTTGATAAATTGGGGATTAAGTATGAAGTTTACTTAGAAACAGGTATAGTAGGAATAATAGAAGGCAAAAAACCTAAAAAAGATATAGCTTTTAGAGCAGATATAGATGGGCTTCATAGTGAGGAAGGTGTAAAGCATTTATGTGGTCATGATGGACATGCCACTATATTACTTGGATTAATTGAATATTTGAATGATAACAAAGAACAACTGAATGATAATATAGTATTCATATTCCAACCAGCAGAAGAAGGTCCAGGGGGAGCAAAAGCTTTAATAAATGAAGGTGTACTTAGAAAATATAATGTTGATGAAATATATGGACTTCATATATATCCAGAGTTGCCAGAAGGTTATGTTGGTACAAGAGAAGGATACTTTATGGCTCAAATAGGAGACATTGATATAGAAATAGTGTCTAAAAGTGGACACGGTGCTATGCCACAAAATGGAATTGATGGGATAGTTATAGCTTCAAACTTTGTAAGTTCACTTCAAACTATAGTATCAAGAAATATAAGCCCAATAGACAATGCAGTATTGACTATTGGTAGAATTGAAGGTGGAGCTAGAAGAAACATAATAGCTGAAAATATAAAGATGGAAGGTACAATGAGATGCTTCAGCCCAGAAGTATATGAGAAGATGAAGCTTAGAGTTAGAGAACTTGCTAGAGGGTTTGAACTGGCTTATAACTGTAAGGTTAATATAAACATCATAGACGATTATATTGCTGTTAAAAATGACAAGGATTTATATCAAGAATTTGTAACAGCTGTTGGAAATGATAGTGTTGTGGAGTTAGAGCCACTTATGATATCAGAAGATTTTTCTTATTATCAAAAAGAAGTTCCAGGTTTATTTTTTATGTTAGGTTCAAGAAATGAGGAAAAAGGATTTGTAAATGGTCTTCATAATATAAACTTTAATTTTGATGAAAAGATATGTGTAAACGCACTGAATGTCTATGCAAAATTATTAAAATATAAAGGAGCTATAGATTAAGAAATAATTTATAAAAATTAAAAAGTAGAGATACTTAAATCTAAAAAGATGTGAATTGATAAATACCCCTTACATATTTGTATAAATTTCTTTTAATTGACAAAAATACAAATATGAAGGGGTGATTTTTTTGAAAGAAAATATGCAAAGAGAAAAGAAGATAACTAATGGTAAGAATACTAAAATATTGACAAATGATGATATAATGAAATATGAGATAGCCTCAGAACTAGGTCTTATGGACAAAGTTGGAGAACGTGGATGGGCAGGGCTTACAGCTAAGGAAGCTGGAAGAATTGGAGGTATGCTTACATCACGCAAAAAGAGGCTGAAAAAGATTGTGGAGGGGCAGAATAAAAAGGATGAGTCAATATAGCGATTTTGCGTTTGTATACGATGAACTTATGAATGAAGTTGATTATGAAGGCTGGGTTAAATATATAGAAGATATAATAGCTGATGAAGGTGTAAAAGTAAAAAATATATTGGAATTGGCATGTGGTACAGGTAATCTTACAATTCCATTAACTAAAAAAGATTATGATATAGCTGGTATCGATATATCTGATGAGATGCTTAGTGTAGCAAGAGAAAAAGCAGAAAAAGAAGGCGTAGAATTGGTTTTACTTCAACAAGATATATCAGAACTAGATTTTGAAATATCTGATTTAGATTGTGTGCTTTGTGCTTGTGATGGATTCAACTATATAACCTATGATGATGATTTGGAAAATGTATTTTCAAAGACATATGAATTATTAAAAAAAGATGGAATATTTATATTTGATATAAGTTCGTTTTATAAATTAGCCAACATATTAGGAAACAATATGTATGGTGAAAATAGAGATGATATAGCCTATATGTGGCAAAATTACTTTGATGATGAAGAAAATCTAATTGAAATGGAACTGACATTTTTTATTAAAGATGAAGATGGAAAGTTTGAAAGGTTTGAAGAAGTACATCAACAAAGGGCGTACACTGAAGATGAAATAGTTGATATGCTTAAAGAATCTGGATTTAAATATATAAAATCTTATGGAGATTTTACATTTAATGAACCTAATGAAGAAAGTCAAAGAATATTTTTTGTATGTAAAAAATAAGATATTTTTGTATGTAAAAAAATTTTGTATATAGAATATAAATGTCATATAAAAATACAACAAATACAAGTTTATATATTAAAACAAAGTGATGATGTTTTATGAACAGTTACTTTTTCATAATTATAAAGCTTTATAAATTGAGAGTAAATATAATATAGAAGAACCATTATCTAAGGTTAAAATAGGTAAGTATTTATAGATTGAAATTAAAATAGTAATATAGTGAAATTAGATAATTAACGAAATATGGAGGAATATGAATGAGAGATTATGTATTAAGAGCAACATCAGGAAATGGTCAAGTCAGAGCATTTGTTGCAACTACTAAAAACACAGTGGAAGAAGCTAGAAGATTACATGAAACTACAAAAGTAGCAACAGCAGCACTTGGAAGAACATTAACTGCAACATCTATAATGGGATTAATGATGAAAAATGATAGTGATAAATTGACTGTAATAATAAAGGGTGGAGGTCCAATTGGAACTATTATTGCAACAGCAGATTCTAAAGGTATGGTAAAAGGATATGTAGGAAATCCACAAGTAGAAGTGGAAGACTATCCAAATGGTAAGCTAAATGTAGCAGCAGCAGTAGGTACAGAAGGTGTTGTAAAAGTTATTAAAGACCTAGGTCTTAGAGAGCCATATAATGGTACTTATCCATTAGTAAGTGGAGAAATTGCAGAAGACTTTACTTATTACTTTGCAGTATCAGAACAAACTCCATCAGTAGTAGCTTTAGGTGTACTTACAAAAGAAGAAGAAGTTGAGTTTGCTGGAGGATTTATAGTCCAATTAATGCCAGATGCAGAAGAAGAGACGATTGCTAAATTAGAGGAAAATGTAGCAAAATTACCTTCAGTAACTAATCTATTAAAAGAAGGGAAAACTCCAGAAGATATATTAAATATTGTTTTAGATGGTTTGGAGCCTAAAATACTTGATACTTGTGAAGTTGGATTTATGTGTGAATGTTCAAAGGAAAGAGTGAAAACTGCTTTAGTTGCAATTGGTAAAAAATCATTAGCTGAAATAATAGAAGAAGATAAAAAAGCAGAAGTTGGTTGTCAATTCTGTAATAAGAAGTATATGTATAGTGAAGAAGAGTTACTTGAAGTTTTAAAAGAAATGTAGACTATGAAAATAGTCGTATCAATATAGTAATTAAAGTATAATTTATACAAAATAGACATATTTAGATTACAAATAAGCTTAATAAATTTTAAGAATTGGGAAGCTTTCTAGCTGTGATATTTGCAATATTGCGCTTAGAAGGCTTTTTTATTTTATTATAGTTCGTGTCAAAGATTGTATGAAACTATAAAATATTGTAAAATAATTTGTGTATTTCAACCTATTTGCCACAAGGGTTTATCAGATATTTGAATTGATAAGAAGGAGAAACTTTTAAATATGGAAAATAAAACAAAGCACATAGGCATAAGTATATTAATATTATTAATGATATTTTTAATTGCAAGGAATTTTGATGGAAAGCTTGAGATGCCTATTCCTAAGAGTAATAGCAGGAAGTTTAAGTCAGCAGCAGTATTTTATCCTCAACATCAAGATGATGAAGTCTTATGGGGTGGAAGTGCAATTGTAGATGCTATAAAACAGTGTGGTGTAAATAATGTATATGTTGTACTAGTATCAGATGGTTCTGGGGTTAACGTTTTTAAGGCTAATACTAAGTTTAGAAACTTAACTAGAAAGCAAAAAGAGGAGCTTAGAAACAATGAATTTAAATCTGCGTTGGAAGAACTTGGGGTAAAACCTCAAAATGTGATTATACTTGCAGATATAGATAAAAAAGAAGGAACACATTATGAGTTGATGAAGAAGACTATATTAGATTTTGAGCATAAATTTAAAGGTAATGTAACTCATATAGCTCATCATTACAAGTATGATGACCATATAATGCATAGAAAAAATGGAGAAGTTTTAAAGAAGCTTAAGCGTGAGCGTAAGATACAAGATGACTTATATTTTATCAAGCCAAAATATGTGAAGTATATACCAAGAAATGAAAGAGCTATTTATAAGGCTGTGGATTTTAACGACTATAATAAAGTCAAGAGTGCATGTTATGAATATAAGGTTGTAAATTCAAAACGCAAAATGTATGGTATAGGATATATTTCAGCGCATAGCTATTTTGAACATCTTTTAAATGACCCTGAACTTACATCTGTGTTAAGTGAAGATTAATTTCTTGGAAGTAGTAGGTTACATTTGATATCTAAAGTGAAGTGTTTTAATTATGTGAAAAAGTATCTTATTTATGATTTTAGAATTATAGATAAGGTACTTTTTTGTGCAATTAATACAATTATATAAAATTTTGAATTTAAGAGCTCTATATAATTTAATATCTATATAGTAATGATATTTATATAAAATAGATTCAATAATACTTATATAAAATAAATGTATTTTTCATAAAAATCAAACCCTACATTATACTACCATATAAAACCTACATGCTATAATTTGACCTGTGTTTATAAAAAATAAAAAAAACTAATAAAATAGTATTTTACTTACACATAATCACTACTATTATTTGCTTGGAAAAAATCTAGATAAAAACAATGTAGGAGGAAAGTTATGAATAATGAATTTATAATTTTAAAAGGATGTAAAGAGAATAATTTAAAAAATGTATCTTTAACAATACCTAAAAGAAAAATAACCATATTTACAGGTGTATCAGGTTCTGGAAAATCATCTATCGTGTTTGAGACAATTGCAAAAGAATCCCAACGTCAATTAAATGAAAGGTTTAGTACTTTTATAAGAAGTTTTTTACCTAGATATGGAGAAGTTAAAGCTGATTGTATAGAAAATCTATCAACACCAATTATCATAGACCAAAGTAGACTTGGTGGCAATTCAAGGTCAACTCTAGGGACTATCACAGATGTAAATTCATTTTTAAGAACTTTATATTCAAGGTTTGGTAGTGAGTATATAGGTAATGCCAATATGTTTTCTTTCAATGATATTGAGGGTATGTGTCAACACTGTCATGGACTTGGAAAAAAACTAATTCCTAATATGAGTCAGATTCTTGATACTAATAAATCGCTAAATGAAGGAGCCATATTGCTTTCAGGATTTGGAGTAGGCTCTTGGCACTGGAATATATTTTCTGAATCAGGATTCTTTGATTAAAAAATAGCTACGCACACTCGTGACTTTAGTCGTGAGTTAGTAGCTAAAATAGTCAGTG
>NZ_JBJODK010000011.1:0-133795 GCF_045900275.1 Clostridioides sp. GD02367
GAAATAGTAAACTATCTCGCTTAATTTCTGATGTGTCATGGTCAGAATTTGTTCGTCAATTAGAATATAAGGCTAATTGGTATGGTAGACAAATTGTAAGGGTAGGTAAATTCTTTGCAAGTTCACAAATATGCAATAAATGTGGGTACAAAAACGAGGAAATGAAGAATTTAAGTATAAGAGAATGGATTTGTCCTTGTTGTAATGTAACTCATGATAGAGATATAAATGCAAGTATAAATATACTAAAAGAAGGACTAAGACTAATAACAGTTTAAAATAAATAACTTATGTAAGAACCGTAGGAACTACGGGGATAGCCTGTGGAGAATTGGTAAGACATATTTCAGTATGCAAGATTCTATGAAACAGGAACCCTGTGACTTTAGTCATGGGAGGTTCAGAAAGAAAAAGCACTTAATTGTGATAAGGACTTAAGTAAAATAAAAAATATATTATCTCAATTAGATAAAAAATATAATATAGAAATTAATAAAAAAGAATGTTATCAAATATTATTAATATTAGAATATGTATAAATAATAAAAAAGATTACCAATAAGTATAAAAACCTATTTGGTAGTCTTTTTTAGTCTAAAATGACATTAATATTAGACACATACAAGTAAATTTAGACAAAGTATCTGAGTATTGGCAATAAATATGATTGAAATAATCGCATTTAGAAGTGTCTAAAAAAACTGGCACAATACTTGCTTTGTATTATTTATAAATAATATAAAGAATTAAAATTTAAATAAAAAGGAGTAAATAATATGCAGGAGAAAATATTAAGAGATAAAAAGGCAAATGACCCATGGGCAAGAATGACTACAAGAAACGGATTTAGTGCAGATGAAATAATATCATCATTTCAAAAGGCTATAAGAAGAAATATGGTAGAAGAAGCATGTGAATTTGCTTATGAACTATATATATCATCACCAGAATTAGAAGATAAGTTGTGGAGAAGAATACTTACAATATCAGTTGAGGATATAGGAATGGGAGACCCATCAGCTATAATAATCATAAATAATTTAAATCAAGTAAGAAAGGAATATTCATATGCAGATGGAGATAGACCTTTATTTTTCATACATGCAATAAGATATCTTTGTGCATGTGAAAAAGATAGATCAAGTGACTTATTAAAAAATATAATTATAAAAGGATTTGCAATGGGTAAAGTCCCAGAAATTATGGATGTGGCACTTGATAAACATACATATAGAGGATTAGAAATGGGAAGAGATTCATTCCACTTCTTAAATGAAGCTAGCATAGTAATACCAGAAAAAAAGGTAGATAATGATTATAAAGAAAGATACTTAAAAATATTAGAAGAATATAAGCCAGAAGAAGCTATAGATACAGCTTTTAAATTTAATCACTGGCAGTACTAAGAATTAAAGCAAGAATTAAAGTATAAAACTATAAAATAAAAGAAATTAAATATTGCAGGAGGAATTTATTATGAATATTTTATTAGTATGTGCAAATGGAGCTTCAACAGGAGTACTCGTAGAAAAAATGAAAAGTTTTTGCAGTGAGCATGTAAATCTAAAAACAAAAACTATAAATATAGATGCAACATCATTTGAAAATTTAAAATCGTATATTCAAGTTAATGATATAGATGTAGTTCTTGTAGCTCCTCAAATTAGATTTAAGGAGGAGGATGTAGTTGAAGCTTGTAAAAATTATAAAATAGTAGTTGGTGTAATAGATACTAAACATTATGGTCGTATGGATGCCCCTTCTGTTATGAAGTCGGCAATCGAGCTATATAAAAATAGATAATTAGGGAGAGGATAAACATGGAAGCACTTCAAAATAATTTGAGAAAATTTCTTCTTCCAATAGCACAAAAGATTGAAAAGCAGAGGCATCTCCAAGCTATAAAAGAAGGTATGATAAGCATCACCCCAATAATAATTGTTGGTTCTTTAAGTATGCTATTTGTAGCTCTAAATAATATGTTACCTGAAGGAAGTGTAAAAACGTTATTATCTGAGAATATGGATACATTACTTATTCCAAATAAATTTACTATGAGCTTATTATCTATATACTCAGCTTTTTTTATAGCTCAAGCATTGGCTAAAAAATATAATCTTAATCATGTGGAAATAGGTATGACAGCCGTTATAGCACAACTTGTTGTATGTGGGCAAATAGTAGATGGTGCATTAGATACAAGTTATTTAGATGCTCAAGGTTTATTTGTAAGTATACTAATAGCACTTTTAGTAGTTGATATTACTAAGTTTATGAATGATAAAAATCTTGTAATTAGATTTCCAAAAGAAGTACCAAGTGTAGTAAATAAAAGTTTTAGAAATTTAACACCAATGATAGTATGTATAATGTTATTTACAGCAATAGCAGCAGTAACTAAAAATATACTAGGTCAGCCATTACCAGCTATTATAATGAATTTCTTAGCACCAGCTATAAGCAGTTTAGACAATGTCTTTGCAGTAATTATAATACTTTTTATAACTCAATTGTTATGGTTCTTTGGGCTTCATGGAGCAGCAATAACTTCAAGTATATGGATGCCAATAGCAGCTACATATATGGCAGAAAATGCGACACTAATAGCAGCTGGAGGAGACCCAAAACATGTGTTTACAATAGGGTTTTACTATGGTTTCTTACAAGTAACTGGGTCAGGAATAACTTTAGGACTAGTATATCTTATGTCGAGAAGTAAGAGTAAGAGTTTAAATAGTATGGGAAAAGTTGTGCTATTACCATCATTATTTGGGATAAATGAGCCAGTAATATTTGGAACACCAATAGTTATGAATCCATATATGTTTGTACCATTTGTATTTGGACCTGTGCTAGTTGGAGCACTTAACTTTATGGCTTTAAAATTAGGATTAGTAGGATTACCTATTGCAGAACCTCCAGGATTTTTGCCTCCAGGAGTTGCAGCTTTTTTAATGACATTAGACTGGAAGGCTATAGTATTAGTATTTGCAAGTATAATACTTATGACCTTGATATATTATCCATTCTTTAAGATAATGGAGAAAGAGGAATTAAACAAAAATGCAGAATTAGCTACGGAATTAAGTGACGATAGCTTTGATTTTTAACTAGTCATTAGAAGGAGAAGGATATGATACCTGAAATAGAAGAAAAAGTATTTAGCATAATATCAGAATCGGGAGATGCTAAAAGTGATGTGATGATGTCCCTTAAAGAAATAAAAAAAGGTGACTATGATAAAGCTAAAAAACTTTTAGACTCAGCATCAGAAAAAATACAAACAGCATCAAAGAATCATTTAGAATTACTATCAAATGCTATGAACAGTGAAGATAGTGGAACTAATTTTTTAGTTGTACATTCTGAAGACCATTATTCAAATGCATTATTTGCTCACTCTTTAGTATCTGAGCTTGTAGACATATTTGAAATAATGGACCCAAGAAATGATAAGAATTAATTTTCATATAAATAGTGCTTGAAGTTTGGCTATAGTTTATTAATTTGGCAAATTTAATAAATGAACTCCCTTTTGCTTTAAAGTACTAGTATTTATAAAGTTATTTATAAATATAGTAAATTTTTAAATAGAAAAGGAGAAATTGTTATGGAGAAGTTTTCAGTAGTAATAGCTGGTGGAGGAAGTACATATACTCCAGAAATCATATTAATGTTGTTAGATAATCTAGATAGGTTACCATTAAGAGCTATTAAATTGTATGACAACGATGAAGAAAGACAAAATAAAGTAGCTAAAGCCTGTGAAATATTAATAAAAGAAAAGGACCCTACTATAGAGTATTTAGCAACAACATCCCCTGAAGAAGCTTATACAGATGTAGACTTTTGTTTGGCTCATATAAGAGTGGGAAAACTTGAAATGAGAGAATTAGATGAAAAAATACCTCTAAGACATGGGATAGTTGGTCAAGAAACATGTGGACCAGGTGGAATAGCTTATGGAATGAGGTCCATAGAAGGTGTGCTTGAAAATATAGACTATATGGAAAAGTATTCTCCAAATTGCTGGATGTTAAATTATTCTAATCCAGCATCCATAATAGCAGAAGCTGTTAGAAGGTTAAGACCTACTTCTAGAGTAATAAATATCTGTGACATGCCAATAGGTATGGAGCATAGTATAGCAAAGATTGCGGGGCTTGAATCTAGAAAAGATATGGATATAAGATATTTTGGATTAAATCATTTTGGTTGGTATACTTCAATTAAAGACAAAGAAGGAAATGAACTTTTGCCAAAATTAGTAGAGCATATAAAAGAGTATGGATTTATAAATGGTGAAGAAGGAATGAAAAATGATAAGAAGGATAGCTGGTTTGAAACTAATTTATTTACTAGAGAAATAGTAAAAACAGATTTGACTACAATACCAAGTAGTTACTTAAAGTACTATCTATTCCCAGATTATGTTGTAAATCATTCTGATGTAAATTACACTCGTGTTAATGAAGTAATTAATGGAAGAGAAAAAGAAGTATTTAGCTCATGTGCATTAATAGAAAAGCAAGGGCATTCTAATGGCAGTGGACTTGAGATAGGAATACATGCAGAGTTTATAGTTGATTTAGCTACAGCTCTAGCTTTTAATACTCATGAGCGTATGTTATTAATAGTTCAAAATAATGGAGCTATAGAAAATATACAATCTGATGCGATGGTTGAGATTCCATGTATAGTTGGAAAAGATGGGTATGAACCATTATCAATAGGAAAAATACCAACGTTTCAAAAGGGCTTAATGGAACAACAATTAGCAGTTGAAAAGTTAGTGGTTGATGCTTGGATTGAAAAATCATATAATAAACTTTGGCAAGCACTTATGCTATCTAAAACAGTTCCAAGTGCAACAGTAGCAAAAGAACTATTAGATGATTTAATAAAAGCAAATAAAAATTATTGGCCAGAACTTAACTAAGAATAATATATGATTTTTTAGAATATTTAATTTATAAAGGTGTTAGCTTTAGAAGCTTTCACCTTTATTATTATTTAAAAATTTTACTATTAAAGTAATAACAAATTGCATATTATTTTTATAAAGGTTTCTATAAAATACTTAAAATAATTCTATATTTTGTCTTTAAATATAATAATATTAAAAAATTTACACTTTTAACAGGATTTATGTAAGTGTTTATAGAAATAAATAAACATGTACATAATACATAATTATTTTACAATCCTAAAATATGAGAATGGAGAGATGGCTATGAAGTGGAGAGATTATGCTGATGATGTAAATTTATTTGAGGATTTTGATAAGAGTATCAAGCCTCTAACTGACGAACAAAGAAAGAAAAATATAAACACTTTAATTGCATATTTTTCAAAAGAAGTTCCTTCTAAAATATACAATTTATCAAATGACGAAATTAAGCCTAGAGATATACTTAGAGGACTTTTGAATGTATATCCACCAAAAGAAATTGCTCCAGAAATACTTAATATGTTACATAATTTATTGTTAATTGAATGTGAAGAAAGAGAGTTAGTAGATGTAAATGATATAGAAGAAGTAGAGGAAGGTATTGCTATATGGAGAGGTAATATAACAAGTTTAAAAGCAGATGCAATAGTGAATGCTGCAAATAATAAGCTATTAGGATGCTTACAACCATTACATTTATGTGTAGATAATGAGATACATTCATGTGCAGGTCCTAGGCTTAGAGAAGATTGTGATAAAATAATAAAAAAACAAGGTCATTTAGAATATACTGGAGATGCTAAAATAACAAGAGGTTATTGCCTACCTTCAAAATTTGTAGTACATACTGTTGGTCCTATTGTATCTGGTGGTCAACCAAGTAAAGAACAAGAAAAGCAACTACTTCATTGCTACAAATCATGTTTAAACACAATAAAAGAAATTGATGAAATAAAAAATATTGTTTTTTGTGGAATTTCTACAGGAGTATTTGGGTATCCAAAAAAAGAAGCAGCTAATCTTGCTGTAAGCAGAGTTAGATTATGGTTAAAAGAAAATCCTGAGAAAAACTTAAAAGTTGTATTTAATGTGTTTACTGAAGAGGAAGAAGAAAAATATAGAAGAATATTTAAATAATATTATATAATAAAATTCTAAAAATCTTTATTATATAATATAATAATTTATTAATACTAAATAAAATTTGTAATTTTAGTACATTAATGGGTATAATAGAAATCATAAGGGTAATATAAGTAATTGTTCTATTACTTAAAAATATAATCTAGGAAATTGTATGGTAAATAAATATGAAAAATAATTTTAAAAATTATATTAATTTAAGCGATAAAGTTATAATTATATCAGTTGTGTTTCTGTTAATTCTATTAATTGTATCTTATATATTTGGTAAATTAGTTTATGATAGCTCAGTTGGTTCAGAACAACTAATAAAAAAAGAAGATGTGATAAAAGTATTTTCTAAGAGAAAAGATAAGCCTCTAGAGAAATTAAAAAACTATAAGACAGATGAATTAATGATACAAAGTTCTAATAATTACAAACTTGAAAGTATTTTTATAACTTCAAATATAAAGACAAAAGATACTATTATACTTGTTCATGGAATAGGAAGTTGCCACTATGAAATGCTAAAGGTAGCATATGGATACTTAGATAAAGGTTATAATGTATTAATTTATAATCAAAGAAACACAGGTAATAGTGGAGGCGATAATTATACATTTGGCCTTTATGAAAGGTATGATTTAGATAGTTTAGTTAAATTTATAAAAAATAAATTTCCAGATGGAAGATTAGGAATACATGGATTTTCTATGGGTGCAGGAACAGCTGCTATGCATACAGAGATAAACTCTAAAAATAGAGATGTGGATTTTTATATATTGGATTCTCCTTATTCTGAAATGAGAGAAGCGATTAGAATGGGAGTAATAGAAAAGCACATACCAAATGTATTAGTCGATTATGTAATAACATGTGGAGATTTATACAATAAGTTTAAATCTGGATTTTGGTACAGTGATGTAAGACCAGACGAGGCAGTTAAAAAGTCTAATGTCCCTATATTATTTATACATGGAACAGAAGATAATGTCTGTGATTATAGAAATAGCCAAAAAATGTATGATTTAGTTAAACACGACAAAAAAGAGATATGGCTTATAGAAGGTGTTGGTCATGTTGATGGATATGAGCATGATAAAACAGTATATTTCAATAAAATCTTTAAATTTATAGATAGTAATGTTGTTAATGATAAAAATTAGTTGCATATTAATAGCTTATTTATTTTGGTATTTATCAAAAATAGATAAGCTATTTTTATGTTGAAATATAAATAATATTTAGTAATGTGAATTAATTTCTAGTAAAAATGAAAATAACTACCAATTAAATTCATTTATACCTCAAATGAAAGAGTTAGTATTATATTACAATAAAATCTAAAGAAAAGAGAGGTAGTATATATGAAAAACAAAGATAATAAAGATAAAGACATGTTGAATATGAAAGTGTTAAGGGGGTTAGGATTACTATTAATACTTTTTGATTATACAGGAGATACTTTAAACTTTTATAATTTCTTTGCAAAACCATTGGTATCGGGAAGTTTATATCAGCTAGGAGGTACTGATTATATTGTATTTTTGTTATTTATTGTAGAATGTATATACCTAGTGGGAAGATATATCTTAAAAGTTAAAATAAATTGGTGTAAAGTTATTGGAAATGAAAAGGATACTTTTATAAATAATTTATTAGTTGAAAAAATACAAGAAGAAAGCAATATTGTATATAATGTATTAAATTCATACATATTGCCACATATATATAATAAAGGAAGAGTGTTGCTTGTTAGAATACATCATATGCTAATCTATGTTAAGGAAAAGTACTATTATGTGAATATCTATTAAATGTAATAGTACTATGAAATTCACTATATTGAAATTTGTATTAACTGCTAAATTTAATATGGTAAATATTTTTAAAAATGCACAAAAAATCGCAATTTATTTTGACCTTAAGTTATAAGTTTTGTGAAAAATTATAAGTCTTATGAAATAGATTGCGATTTTGATTCTATACTTCTGCTATGATTTTACCTGTATCAGTTAAGTCATACCCACCAAGACCTTGAAGTTCAGCCTTAAATTCAACTGAGTTTATTATGTTAATTATGGTTTGGTAAACTGGATTTTGTAAGTCTTCTTTTTTGATGACTAAATCATAACGTTCCTTGTGAAGAGGAATAAAGTCAATATTATTTACTTGTAATGCTGCTTTTTCATTCCCTAAACCAACATCAGCTATTCCACGAGAAACAGTACTTGCAACACCAAGGTGTGATAATTCTTCATTGTCATAACCTTTTATATAGTTACCATTAAAATTTAGAAGTCTAAGTTTACCATCAAGTAAAACTCTAGTACCAGCACCCTTTTCTCTGTTGACAAGAGTTATGTTTGGTCTAATTAAGTCTTCCCAAGCTTTTATTTCTTTAGGATTACCTTTAGCAACATAAAAACCTTGCATTCTGTAAGCTAAATTTATAAGAACACATGGGATTCCTGGCAATAGTTTTTTAACAAAAGTGCTATTATATTCATCTGTTTCAAAATCCCATAGATGAGATGATGCTATAGAAACCCTACCATTATATAATTCATATAAAGCATTATAACTACCTATATAAGAGCGAAATGTATTTACTCCATCTAATTTTTTTTCAACAGACCTAGCTAAAATATCTAATATTACATCTTGACCAGAAATAATAACTTTAAAATTATTATTTATAGATATATTCTTATTGTTAAATTGTGTATCTTTTATTTTACCAGTCTTTTGACTATTGATATATTCTTCAACATCTTTAATATCAACTCTTATTTTTTTCCCTACTTTATAAGAAGGAAGTTCACCTCTTTTGATTAATTCATATACAGTATTTTTTGTTATCTTTAATAATTCAGCTACCTCGACAGGCGTCAAAGATGATAATGAGTCCATAATACACCTCCATATAAGGTTATTTTAACATTAAAAAAAGAAAAATGTAGGAAAATATTTAAAAGTAATATAAATAATTTACTTGAAAATTTATTAGTAGGTATATATAATTAAGTTATACGTAACAAAACATGATAAAACATGATAAAACATATTGAAATGTGTACCAAATTTACAAAAAGGGAGATTGTTATGAAAAAAATATTGGGAATATTAGGGCTAGTTGCATGCTTAACTCTGGGGACAGTTGGATGCAATAGTAATGAAAGCAAGAAAGATGATGAAAAACAAGAAAAAACAAATAAAAGTAGTGATACAGTAGAGTTAAACATATCGGCTGCTGCAAGTTTAAAAGAAGCAATGGCAAAGCTTGAAGAAGAATACAAAAAAGTTGATTCAAATGTAAAACTTATAGTTAACTATGGAGCATCAGGTTCGTTACAACAACAGATAGAACAAGGAGCACCATGTGATTTATTCATTTCAGCAGGACAAAAACAAATGAAGGCATTGGATGAAGAAAAGTTATTAGTTTCTGATACAACGAAAGACTTAGTAAAAAATGATTTAGTTCTTATTTCTTCTACTGATAGTGATGTGTCTAGTATGAAAGATTTGACATCGGATAAAGTAAAGAAAATTGCTGTTGGTGAAGCTGAAAGTGTTCCAGCAGGGAAATATGCAGATGAAGTATTAACTAATTTAGATTTAAAAGATAAATTAAAAGACAAGTTAGTATTTGCAAAAGATGTAAAAGAAGTTTTAGCATGGGTACAATCAGGAAATGCTGACGTTGGATTCGTTTACTTTAGTGATACTGTTAATAATGATAAGATAAAAGTAGTTGAAAAAACAGATGAAAAAACTCATTCACCTATTACATATCCAGTTTCAGTAATTAAAGCTAGTAAAAATGTAGATGCGGCTAAGAAATTTGAAGAGTTTTTGTTAAGTGATGCAGGTCAAAAGATTTTTGAAGAATTTGGGTACAAAAAAGTAGAATAAGTTTACAAATAAGTTATGTATATTAAGTATAAATTATATATAAATAAATGAAAATTGAAAATAATTGTATATTATAATAAAATGGAAATAGTGAAGTTAATAGACATATTAATTTCACTATTTCCATTTAAAATTAAGGAGGGAAAAATGGGAACAGATTGGTCACCTTTATGGATATCACTTAAGACATCTTTTTTGTCAACAGTGATAACTTTTATAATAGGAATATTTGTGTCATATATTATGGCTAATTATAGAGGCAAATGGAAGGGTCTTATAGATGGGTTATTTACACTCCCATTGATTTTGCCACCAACAGTTGTAGGCTTCTTTTTATTATTGCTATGTGGGAAAAATGGTTTTGTAGGTAAGTTTTTGTTAAGTTTTGATAAGACTTTAATATTTAGTTGGACAGCAACTGTAATTTCAGCAGTAGTGGTGTCTTTTCCTATGATGTACAGAACTTCAAGGTCAGCATTTGAACAGATTGATAATAATATGTTGTCAGCTGCGAGAACATTAGGTCTTAATGAATGGAAAGTGTTTTTTAAGATTGCAGTTCCATTAGCATGGCCTGGAATAATTGGTGGACTGGTGTTGTCATTTGCTAGGGCTCTTGGAGAATTTGGAGCAACACTTATGGTAGCTGGTAATATACCTGGAAAAACTCAAACTATGCCAATAGCTATATTTTTTGCTGTGGAAGGTGGAGATATGAATAAAGCTATGATGTGGGTTATGATTATTGTAGTGATATCTATAGCAATGATTTTATTGTTAAATTATTGGTCTGAATTTCAGCAGAAAATTATAGGAAAGAGGTGTAGATAATTGAGCTTATATGTAGATATTGAAAAAGATTTATCCTCTTTTAAATTAAAGGTAAAAATTGAACAAGAAAAAGGAATTTTAGGTTTTCTAGGAGAATCTGGTTCTGGAAAAAGTATGACACTAAAATGTATAGCAGGGCTTGAAAAACCAACAAAAGGTAAGATTGTATTAAACGATATAGTATTGTTTGATTCTGAAAAAAAGATAAATTTGTCAACTCAAGAAAGAAAAGTAGGTTTTCTATTTCAAAACTATGCTTTGTTTCCACATATGACTGTAAGCCAAAATATTGAGCTTGGACTTTTAAAACTGAGTAAGGATGAAAAAAAGGAAATAGTAGAAAGATACTTAGATATACTTAAATTGAATGGGTTTGAGAGGAGATATCCTTGGCAATTATCTGGCGGTCAGCAACAAAGAGTAGCATTAGCTAGAGCATTGGCAACATCTCCAGATATATTACTTCTAGATGAGCCGTTTTCAGCACTAGACCACCATTTAAGAAGTAATATGGAAAAAGAACTTATGAATATGCTAAAAGATTATAAAGGAGACATATTATTTGTCACTCATGACATTGAGGAAGCTTATAGAGTTTGTGATGATATTATGGTATACAACAAAGGGGAAGGCCTTCCAAAAAGACCTAAAAAAGAGTTATTTGAATCCCCAAGATACCTTATGGAAGCAAAGATAACAGGATGTAAAAATATATCTCAATTAAACAGAATAGATGAAAATACTGTTTATGCTACAGATTGGGGATGCGAGTTGACATTAAATAGAGAAATAGGCGATAATATAGAATATGTGGGAATCAGAGAGCATCATATTAATGTCTTGGATTCTAATGAAGATTTAAGTGGAAAGCTATGTTTTGAATTGATTAACATTATAGAAAATCCATTTACATATACTATATACGTTAGAAAACAGGACTTATCTAACCAGTGTATGCCTATTCAAATAGAATTAGAAAAAAGTAAAATGAGATTTAAAAATGGAGACAGCATTTATTTAGATTTTCCACAGGAATATTTATTTTGCTTTAGAAACAATTATAACGAAAAGGAGTAAATTATATGACTGAAAAAGAAAAAATGTTGTCAGGTAAAGGCTATTATGCAAGCGATAAAATTCTAGTAAAAGAAAGAGAGAAATGTAAAAGATTAACTAGACTATTTAATAATACTTTAGAGGATGAATATGAGAAAAGAGAAGAAATTTTAAGTGAGCTATTTGGTTCAGTAGGTAGTAAAATAAATGTAGAACAAAATATAAGATGTGATTATGGATATAACATCCATGTAGGTGAAAATTTTTTTGCAAATTATGATTGTATCTTTTTAGATGTATGTAAAATAGAAATTGGTGATAATGTAATGCTAGCGCCAAATGTTCAAATCTATACAGCTTATCATCCAATGGATGCACAACTTAGAAATTCTGGTATAGAGTATGGTTCCCCTGTAAAGATAGGTAATAATGTATGGATAGGTGGTGGAGTAATCATAACTCCAGGTATTACTATAGGTGATAACGTAGTAATAGGTGCAGGAAGTGTTGTGACAAAAGATATTCCATCAGATACTGTGGCTGTTGGAAATCCATGCAGAGTAATAAAGAAAATAGAGGACTAAATATTGATTATATAAAGCCTGGAAAAGTAAAGTCTATAAAAATAAATTAAGAATGTTTATACATAGTTTTGAGTAGAAAAGATACTAAAGTAAAAATATATGCCTGTTTCTTGTTTTAAAAAACTTATAGAAACAGGCATAGTAATTATAGAGAAAATATATTTAATTTTATATCGTTCAAACTAGAGTAGTCAAATTATTTATTTTCAGTCTTAACGTAAACTATATTATTGTCAGAAGGTTTATCTATAGAAAGTGCTTTTAATATATCTTCATTAATAATTAAATTAGTTTCATCCAAACTTGTTATAGGCATATCTGAAACTTTAGATTCTCCTTTTAGTACTTTGACAGCCATCTCACCAGTTTTATAGCCCAATTTTTCGTAATTTATACCTTGGCAAGCCAATGCGCCTCCTTTTACCATTCCTTCTTCTGCTGCTATTATAGGGATTTTATTTTTAGTAGCAAGTTCAGATACTATAGGCATAGAAGATGCAAGTAAATTGTCTGTAGGAGCATAAATAACATCAACATTTCCCATTAGGCTAGAAGCTGCTTGATTTATTTCGCTGGAAGAACTAATTCCCTTTTCAACAATTTTAAGCCCTTTATTAGTAGCATATTTTTTCAAATTATCAACTTGAACTTTAGAATTTACTTCACTAGTATTGTATATGACACCTATAGTTTTTGCTTTGGGAACTAGTACATCAAGAGCTTCCATACTTTTTTCAATTGGTGTAAAGTTAGAAGTTCCAGAAACATTTTTACCTGGATTATCTAAAGAATCTGCAAATCCAGCAGAGACAGGGTCAGTTACAGCAGTGATAAGTATAGGTATATCTTTAGTTGCATTATATGCAGCCTGAGCAGATGGTGTAGATATAGCAAATATCAAGTCCTTTTTATCAGATACGAATTTACTTGCTATGGTCTGTGTAGTAGGCATATCATTTTGAGCATTTTGGTAATCTATTTCTATATTTTTACCATCCTTAAAACCATTATCTTCTAAAGCTTTAACAAAGCCTTCTTTAGATGCATCTAAAGCTTGGTGTTCAACTAATTGTGTAATACCAATTTTTTTTATATCATTGTTTTTGCTGGATGATTCATCTAAATCACCTTCATTATTCTTAGAGCAACCTGTAATGGTAGATATACTAAGAACACCAATCAAAGTTAAATTTATTAGTTTACTTCGTTTCATTTTGACCACTCCCTCAAAAAATCTATTATATCTATTCTTGTTTAGTTTTTACATAAGAAATATTATCATTAGAAGGTTTTTCCATGCCTAAAGCTTTTAATATATCTTCATTAACTATGATATCTGTGTCATCCAATGTAGCTACAGGCATATCAGAAACTGATTCTCCATTTAAAATTTTAACTGCCATTTCACCTGTTTTGTAACCTAGTTTTTCATAGTTTATACCTTGACAAGCAAGAGCACCTTTTTCAACTGGACCAGATTCAGCTGCAATAACAGGAATTTTATTTTCAGTAGCTATTTTAGAAACTATAGGCATAGAAGAAGCTACTAAGTTATCTGTAGGAACATATAAGACATCTATTTTACCAACTAAACTAGAAATTCCTTGATTGACTTCATTTGAAGTAGTTACACCCTTTTCAACAACTTTAAAACCATTTTTAGATGCATATTCCTTTAAGGCATCAACTTGAACTTTAGAGTTAACCTCACTAGTATTGTACATAACTCCTATAGTTTTTGCCTTAGGAGCAAATATTTTAAGAAGTTCTAAGCCTTTATCTACAGAAACAAAATCTGATGTCCCAGAAACATTTCCACCTGGTTTTTCAAGTGTTTTAACTAATCCAGCAGCAACAGGGTCGCTTACAGCAGTCATAAGTATAGGTATATCTTTAGTGGCATTGAAAGCTGCTTGAGCTGATGGAGTAGATATAGCAAATATTAAATCTTTCTTGTCAGATGCAAATTTACTTGCAATACTTTGTGTAGTAGGCATATCATTTTGAGCATTTTGGAAGTCTATATCAATATTTTCTCCATCTTTAAATCCATTCTTTTCTAATGCTTTTACAAATCCTGCCTTAGTAGCATCTAATGCTGGATGTTCAACCAATTGAGTTATTCCAATTTTTTTAACTTCTTTATTTTTAGAAGCACTTTCTTGTTTTGAATTACCAGAATCTCCACCTTGTGAACATCCTGTAAGCATAGATACACTAAGTGCACCAGCTAAAACTAAACTTGCCAATCTTTTTTTATTAATCATTTTTATATCCCCCTCAAGAATTTTATTATTATATATGTTCATATATTCATATGAATTATTGTAAAGTTAGCATAATTATTATATTTTTGAGCTTATTTTAGAAATAAAATAAACTTAAATTAATATAATAGATATATTTTAAACTGCATATTCGAATTTTTCTAAGATTTCCTCAACTGTTAATTGCTCTTTTTCTTTACCTCTTACATCTAATACAACTTCACCTTTATGAAGCATTATTAATCTATCTCCATATTGAAGAGCATGTTTTAAGTTGTGAGTTACCATAAGTGTAGTTATATTTTTTTCTCTTACAATCTTATTAGTCAACTCAATTACTTCGTTTGATGTTTTTGGGTCAAGTGCCGCTGTATGTTCATCAAGTAATAAGACAGAAGGATTTGTCAAGCATGACATAATTAGTGATAGTGATTGTCTTTGACCTCCTGATAAAAACTGTACTTGAACATCAAGATATTTTTTTAAATCAAGAGACACTCCTTCTAATAAATTTTCTAAGAAATCTCTTTTGTAACGAAGACATTTTCTTAGGTTTAATAATTTCCCTTTATTAAGAGCTAAAGATAAGTTTTCTCTAACTGTCATAGAAGGACAAGTTCCAAGGCTTGGGTCTTGAAAAACTCGACTTACTATTTGAGTTCTTCTGTGTTCTGCTAGGTTAGACAAGTTGTGTTTATTTAATAATACTTGACCAGAAGATTCTTTTATAAGTCCAGATATTATGTTTAGTAAAGTAGATTTACCAGTTCCATTACTACCTATGATACTTACAAATTCACCATCTTCTATATCAATTGATAAATTTTCAAATATAGTATTAGGTTGACCGTATGGATTAGGGAAACTTTTTGAAAGATTTTTAATTTGTAACATCTATAACACCTCTTTTTTCTGATTTATTTTTGGTACTAGCTTTGTGGTTGTTTTTTTTTAGTGAAACATTTAAGTTACCAGTAGCTAAGAAAGCAATTATAACTATTGCAGTTATAAGTTTTAAGTCGGTTGATAACATTCCTAAACTCATTGCAAAGTATATAGTGAATTGGTATATAAAAGAGCCAACGATTATTGCAGTAGTATCTTTAATAAAAGTGAATTTCTTAAATAAAGTAATACCAATTATTATAGATGCAATTCCAAGAACCAAAGTTCCTATACCCATATTTACATCTGAGAATCCTAAGAACTGAGCCATAAGGCTACCAGATAAAGCTATAAGTCCATTTGAAATCATAAGTCCTAGTATCTTTATAGAGCCGATATTTATACCCAAAGATTTAATCATTTGAGAGTTATCACCAACACCTTTTAAAGTGTATCCAAGACCTGTTTTTAAGAATAAGTCTAAGAAGACTTTACAAATAAAAACGAATACTAAGGCTAAAACTATAGGAGATACTTCTCCATTGAATAAGTGCTTGAAACTAAATAGAGGGATGTTTGATTTTCCCATTATTCTTAAATTGATAGAGTATAGCATTCCCATAACTAAAATACCAGAAAGTAAGTTGGAAATCTTAAACTTAATGTGAAGAATTCCAGTAACAAGACCAGCAGTGCAACCACATAAGATAGCCATTAGTGTTGCCACTATAGGGGAAATACCATTAGTAAGAGAAAATGCTACGATAGAAGCACCCATTGTGTAACTACCATCAGCAGACATATCTGGAAAATCTAAGATTTTGTAAGTTATATAAACCCCCAGTGCCATAATCGATAAAATTAAACTTTGCGCCATTACAGATATAATACCTGACATAAATAAAACACTCCTTTGAAAATATTTTTATAATTTTAATTATTTGCTAATTTTGTGTATAAAAAAACCACATAGTATACAAAACTATGTGGTGAAAAACACGAATAAGCCACATAGTTTAATCTATGTGGCTCTTATATAGTTAAATGAAAACTCTATAAACAATATAGCCAACATAGATACAATCCCAAAATTTTACTAGTCTTAAGGGGCCTGTATCTATGTTAAAACGTAGGTACAAACCCTAAAAATAGTGGCTATAATAATAATAATATTTTTTATTGTTTAATAAAGTATTCATAATTATCTCTCCCTTTTAATATTTTAATTAGTCAGAAAATTATATGTATTCTCGACTTGTTATAAATTATAAATTATACAATAATAAAAGTCAACTGCTAAATTTAATTAAAATACTAAATAATGTATACTTAGATAACTTTCAAATTAACGTGATATTTGGAAAAAACGTTATCCTAATATTTTGTTGACATGGAAAAATTGTGAAAATATTTACTAAACATAGAGTCTATATGCACATAAATTCATACTATTTTATAAAAAAAAGCTGTCTAAAGAATATTAAAATCCTTTTGGACAGCTCAAGTTGTGATTAGAAAGTTATATAACTTTCATAATCAGTCGTCAGTATAGACGACTTTTATGGAAAATGAATAACTTTATATGCAATATTTGAATTGCTGAAATAAGCACAATTTTCAAAGGGTTAGGGTGGATAAGAGTACTTATTATATAAAGTTTTCATATTACCTACTTTGTTAAATTTAATAAGTATTATTCTGCAGATTTTGTATTTTCATCTGACTTTATATACTTTATATTATCGGCTGATAACTTTTGCATGTCAAGTGCTTTTAGTGTATCTTCATTAATTATTATTTCAGTTTCATCTAACATAGTAACTGGGATATCTCCAATAGATTTTCCTTCTAATACTTCAATAGCAAGTTCTCCAGCCTTATATCCTAGCTTTTCATAGTCTATTCCACAACAAGCTAAAGCACCAGAAGATACAGAACCTTCTTCAGAAGCTATTATAGGAATTTTGTTCTCATTAGCAACTTTAGCAACTATTGGCATAGAAGAAACTATTAAATTGTCAGTAGGAACATATAAGACATCTATCTTACCAACTAAGCTAGAAATAGCTTGATTAACTTCACTTGAAGAGCTGATTCCTTTTTCAACAACTTCATAATTATTTTTCTTAGCGTAATCATGTAGAGAATCAACTTGGATTTTTGAATTAACTTCACTAGTATTGTATATAACACCTATTCTTTTTGCTTTTGGAGTTAATGTTTTAACTAATTCCAATGTTTTATCAATAGAAAGGTAGTCTGATGTACCAGAAACATTCCCACCTGGCTTTTCAATAGATTTAACAAGTCCAGCTTCTATAGGGTCTGTAACAGCAGTCATAATTATAGGTATATCTTTAGTAGCATTATAAGCTGCCTGAGCAGATGGAGTAGATATAGCATATATCAAATCTTTTTTATCAGATACGAATTTACTTGCAATACTTTGTGTAGTAGGCATATCGTTTTGTGCATTTTGGAAGTCTATTTTTATATTATCTCCATCCTTATAGCCTTTGTCTTCAAGTGCTTTTATGAATCCTTTTTTTGCTTTATCTAGAGATGGATGTTCTACTAATTGAGTTATACCTATATTTTTTTGTTTTTTGTTATCTGCTTTATCCTTTTCGTTTGAAGTACTAGAGCCATCATTTTGAGAACAACCAGTAAGCATTGATACACCAAGTACTCCTGCTATAATTAAACTTAATATTTTTTTACTTTTTATCATTTTATTTTCCTCCCTCAAATTTAATAATTATATTTGTTCATATATTCATATAAAAGATTATAAGTATACTTGATTAAGACTAAGTTTTTTATTTTTTAAACTGCATATTCGAATTTTTCTAAGATTTCTTCAACTGTTAATTGTTCTTTTTCCTTATCTCTTACATCTAAAACAACTTCGCCTTTATGAAGCATTATCAATCTATCACCATATTGAAGAGCATGCTTTAAGTTGTGAGTTACCATAAGTGTAGTTATATTTTTTTCTCTTACTATCTTGTCTGTTAGCCCTATAACTTCATTTGATGTTTTAGGGTCAAGTGCTGCTGTATGTTCATCTAACAGAAGAACTTTAGGATTTGCTAGACTAGACATAATTAATGATAGTGACTGTCTTTGACCTCCTGAAAGATATTGTACTTTGATATCTAAATATTTTTTTAAGTCTAAAGAAATTCCTTCAAGTAAGTGTTCTAAGTCATTCGTTTTATGACGAAGACACTTTCTTAGGTTTAATAATTTACCTTTATTAAGAGCTAAAGATAAGTTTTCTCTAACTGTCATAGAAGGACAAGTTCCAAGGCTTGGGTCTTGAAAAACTCTACTTACTATCTGAGTCCTTTTGTATTCTGCTAAATTTGTTATAGCAGTATTATCTAAAGTAATTTCTCCAGAAGATTCTTTTATAAGTCCAGATATTATGTTTAGTAAAGTAGACTTACCAGTCCCATTACTACCTATGATACTTACAAATTCACCATCTTCTATATCAATTGATAAATTTTCAAATATAGTATTAGGTTGACCATACGGATTAGGGAAACTTTTTGAAAGATTTTTAATTTGTAACATCTATAACACCTCTTTTTTCTGATTTATTTTTGGTACTAGCTTTGTGGTTGTTTTTTTTTAGTGAAATATTTAAGTTACCAGTAGCTAAGAAAGCAATTATAACTATTGCAGTTATAAGTTTTAAGTCGGTTGATAACATTCCTAAACTCATTGCAAAGTATATAGTGAATTGGTATATAAAAGAGCCAACGATTATTGCAGTAGTATCTTTAATAAAAGTGAATTTCTTAAATAAAGTAATACCAATTATTATAGATGCAATTCCAAGAACCAAAGTTCCTATACCCATATTTACATCTGAGAATCCTAAGAACTGAGCCATAAGGCTACCAGATAAAGCTATAAGTCCATTTGAAATCATAAGTCCTAGTATCTTTATAGAGCCGATATTTATACCCAAAGATTTAATCATTTGAGAGTTATCACCAACACCTTTTAAAGTGTATCCAAGACCTGTTTTTAAGAATAAGTCTAAGAAGACTTTACAAATAAAAACGAATACTAAGGCTAAAACTATAGGAGATATTTCTCCATTGAATAAGTGCTTGAAACTAAATAGAGGGATGTTTGATTTTCCCATTATTCTTAAATTGATAGAGTATAGCATTCCCATAACTAAAATACCAGAAAGTAAGTTAGAAATCTTAAACTTAATGTGAAGAATTCCAGTAACAAGACCAGCAGTGCAACCACATAAGATAGCCATTAGTGTTGCCATTACAGGGGAAATACCATTAGTAAGAGAAAATGCTACGATAGAAGCACCCATTGTGTAACTACCATCAGCAGACATATCTGGAAAATCTAAGATTTTGTAAGTTATATAAACCCCCAGTGCCATAATCGATAAAATTAAACTTTGCGTCATTACAGATATAATACCTGACATAAATAAAACACCCCTTTGAAAATATTTTTTAAATAATTTTTTAAATTTAATTTAAAAATTGAATTTTAATATAAAAAAACCACACAGTATATATAACTGTATGGCAAAAACACGAATGAGCCACACAGTATAATCCATGTGGCTCTATATTATGATGATAAAATAAAAACTTTAACAACAATTACTATAGCCAACACAGATACAATCCTTAAAAATCATAATCCTAAGGGGTTTGTATCTATGTCATGACAATTTGTCTTAACTTAGCTACAAACCCTAACTAAATTGGCTATTAAAAAATCGTACTTGTTTGTTTAATAAAGTCTTCATGTTTATCTCTCCTTTTAATTTAATAATTTTGAAAATTTTGTTTTCTATTTTGTATAGTAATTAGTTTAATACAGTAAAAAATAAAAGTCAACTATAAATTTAAGAAAATCATTAAATTATCAGAAAATTTGATTTAAATAAAAAAAATTTTATGTGTGGAATATAGCAATATTCTTAATTATTATTTTCTAAATAAAAATAAAAAATATTTGGATGATTAGTTCAAATAGGCTTTAAACCAACATAATAACTCAAATTATGTGATATAATAAAATTAAATAATTATTTTAATTCAAAATTTTTTGTTATTTTAGATTACTTTAAAATTTTAGTTTTAGTAATTTTATTATGATATTAAAAAGACTTCAATAGATATTTATCTGTGAATATTTAGGAAGTCTTTAACTTTATAGGAGTGATGATTTATGCTGATAGGTACATCTGATTTAAGTAAAAACGTTGATGCTGCATGTGTGACAGAGTTGGGAATCCCAATGATTGTATTAATGGAAAATGCCGTGATATCTGCAATGAAAAATATGGATATAGATATATATAATAGCTATGTGGTTGTATGTGGTGTTGGTAATAATGGTGGAGATGGTCTTGGGATAGCAAGACATTTAAATACAAAAGGAAAAGATGTAGAAGTATTTTTAATAGGAAATCTTGAAAAGTTAAGTGAATGTTCTAAAATAAACTACAATATACTTTTAAATATGGGTATTAATATTATAAATATTAATAAAAGTGATTTAATTGAAAAAGATGATGAAAATATAAATAAAAATAAAGTTGATAAAATTATTAAGAATGAAAAGGGAAATATTATAAAAAATAAAAATTTAACAATGCTTAAAGAAGCAATATCTAAAAGTGATGTTGTAGTAGATGCTATATTTGGGACTGGATTAAAAAGAGATATAACTGGTATTTTTAAAGAAGTAATCGACATGGTAAATGATAATAGTAAAAAGACATATTCTATAGATGTTCCATCTGGTATAAATAGTGATAAAGGAAATGTGTTAGGAACTTGTATTAAAGCAAATAAGACAATTAGTTTTGAGTTTTATAAAAGAGGTTTTTTAAACTATGACACTAGTTCACTTATAGGTAATGTAATTGTAGAAAAAATAGGTGTTCCAGATTTTATTACAAAAAAATACCATGAAGACGAGTTCATAACTGATGAGAATTTTGTGAAAAATAATATTAGAATAAGAGATGTACATGGTTTTAAAAGTGATTTTGGAAAAGTATCTATAGTTGCAGGTTCAAAAGGATTTTATGGTGCAAGTTTTATAGCAACTGAATCTGCTGTTAAGAGTGGATGTGGACTTGTAACATTGATTAGTGAAGAAGATGTACAAAACAAGGCATCTATTAGGCTTACAGAAGCGATGACTGTAAATTTTGAAGAAGAAAGATTGAATAAAATATTAAGTTCTAGTAATGCAATTGGTTTTGGTCCAGGAATGGGAGATAGTCATCAGACATTTGATAAATTGCTCAAAACAGTGGAAGGTTCTAATTGTCCAATTGTATTAGATGCTGACGGATTAAATGTTATGAAAGATAGATGTTATAGATTTTTAGAGTGGGAAAATAAATTCGTGATTACACCTCATCTGGGAGAAATGGCCAGGTTGACAGGAGACTCAATTGGGTATATAAGAGAACATAGGGTAGATGTAGCAAAAGAATTTGCTCAAAAATATAATGTAGTTGTACTTTTAAAAGGTTATCAAACTGTCATAACAGATGGCAAAAAAACATATATAAATCCTACAGGAAACAGTTGTATGGCAACTGGAGGAATGGGAGACTGTCTTCTTGGCATGATTACTTCATTTATAGGTCAAGGTGTGGATGTATTTGAAGCTACAGTCATGGGAGCGTATATACATGGTTATATAGGAGATAAATTAAGCAAGAAAATGTATACAGTAACTGCAACGGATTTAATAAGTAACATTTCGTTAACAATGAAGGAGTTTTTGCTTATCTAGTGAATGATATTTGATACTACTTTGTAACAACTTTAACAAAGTATGTTGATATAATACTATTAAATTAATTTAAAATTAAGTTATTTTATTGGTTTATGGTTTAAATTTACATTTAAAAGCATTGTATAAACATAATATTTATATAGAGTTTTATAATTCATATGAAAAGAGGGAAGATAGTATGAAATTAATATGGTTGATAGTAGCAATCTTATTTGGAATAGCAGAAATGTTGACACCAAGCTTAACTCTGATATGGTTTAGTGTAGGAGCTGTAGTACTTATATTTTTAAGTAGCTTTGTAGAGAGTATATTCTTACAGATTCTAATTTTTGCAGTAATCTCTATAACTATGTTGGTTGTAGCTACTAAAAAAATAGTAAAGAAAGATAAAGGTTATAAGTCTAACACTAATTTACAAGCGATGATGTCTAAAAAAGGTGTTGTTACAGAAGAGATTTCTCCAAATAGCACAGGTTTAGTTGTAGTTGAACATGAAACATGGACTGCTATTTCTATAGATGGTGAAAAGATAGAAAAAGATTCTACAGTAGAAGTATTGAAAATAGAAGGGGTAAAACTAGTTGTTAAAAAAGTAAACTCTACAACTAGTGTGACAAATCAATAGAATAAAGGAGGATTTATAGTATGGGTATTAAAATTGTTTTAAGTATTGTATTAATAGTAGTAGTTGTAGCAATAAGTTTAACTTGTATAAGAGTTATAAAACAATCTAAAGTAGGTATAATAATGAGACTTGGAAAGTTTCAGAAAGTAGCTGATACAGGTGTACATTTCTTAATACCATTTTTAGATCAGATGGCATATGTAATTGATTTGAGAGAAATTGTAATAGATTTCCCACCTCAACCAGTTATAACTAAGGATAATGTAACTATGCAGATTGATACAGTTGTATATTATAAAGTTACAGACCCAGTTAGATATGTGTTTGAAATAGCAAATCCAATAGCTGCTATTGAAAACTTAACAGCTACAACATTAAGAAATATAATTGGTGAACTTGATTTAGATGAAACATTAACATCAAGAGATATAATAAATGTAAAAATGAGAACTATCCTAGATGAAGCAACAGATAAATGGGGAATAAAAGTAAATAGAGTAGAGTTAAAGAATATAATGCCTCCTCATGATATTCAAGTTGCGATGGAAAAACAAATGAGAGCAGAAAGAGAAAGAAGAGAAGCGATACTTCAAGCAGAAGGTAACAAATCAGCTGCGATATTACAAGCAGAAGGAGAAAAACAATCTGCTATACTAACAGCAGAAGCTAGAAAAGAAGCTATGGTACGTGTAGCAGAAGGAGAAAAAGAATCTGCTATCTTGGTTGCAGAAGGTGAAGCTGAAGCTATAAGACAAACAGCTATTGCTAAAGCACAAGGTGAAGCTGAAATGATAAAAAGAACTCAAGTTGCAACAGCAGAAGGTTTAAAATTAGTATTTTCAGCAATGAAAGAGTCTGATATTGACAATAATATTTTAGCATTAAAATCTATGGAAGCACTTGAAAAAATGGCTGAAGGTAAGTCAACAAAACTAGTTTTACCTTCAGAAGCAGTTAACTTCTTAGGAACATTTAAAGGAATAAAAGAAGTTATGAGTGATGATAACAAAGATATGTTAGATGTAAAAGAAGTTTTAGATAATAATGATTCATTAAAAAAATAAAAGAGTTTTGTTATCACAAGAAGGAAATGGAAATTAAAGGTCGAATTAATTAAATATAGTATAAAAATGCACGTTGAAAAGAAGAAGACTTATAGCTTTTTAAGTCTTCTTCTTTGTTTTTATTTAAAAAATAATATTATAAAAATAAATTAACAGAATTTTTATACAATTTATTCTTTACTAATATAAAAAGTGTTATATAATAATATATAAAACATGTAGGTAATGAGAATGATTTTAATTAATCTATTTATATCATTAGCACACATAATTATAAAAATAGCAACATTACTATTAATAAAACTAATAACCTAATTGTAACTTTATAATTTACTGTTTAGATGATGTCAAAAAAGTGTTAATGAAAAAAAGGTTAACTATTGATTATTTAAAATTTTTTAGACAATTATTTAACAAATTTATAATTATATTTTATTATCATGCATTTAATAAATAAAAAAATAAGTATATCTATTATGGTATAAAATATTCATAAAAAATGTTTCTTATATTTGTTAAATAAAATTTGTATTATTTTTTAACTGAGAATTGAATATTAATAAATACTATGGTGTTTATGGAAAATAATGTATACGTCAACAAGCATATTATGGGGTATACATTATATCAATTGTATAGTTGATATTATTTTATTTTTATTAAAGTATCATTTGAGCAAAATTTATACACAACATTTATTGACTGATAGAGTTTATAAAAGTAAAAATGCAATTATAAATATTAATTACTAGATGAGGGGAGTGTCATTAAATGAAAAAAGAGATGTTAGCTATGATTTTGGCAGGAGGGCAAGGTTCAAGGCTAGGCGTTTTTACAAAAAGAATTGCCAAACCAGCGGTGTCATTTGGAGGCAAGTATAGAATTATCGATTTTGTGTTAAGTAATTGTTCAAACTCTGGTATCGATACAGTCGGTGTTTTAACTCAATATAGACCGTTGATATTAAATTCACATATAGGTATGGGAAGTCATTGGGATTTGGACAGAATAAATGGTGGTGTATATGTTTTGCAACCATTTATGAATGAAAAAGAAGGTAATTGGTATAATGGTACAGCACATGCAATATATCAAAATATGGATTTTGTAGATACTTATAATCCAGAATATGTATTAATACTATCAGGTGACCATATATATAAAATGGATTATAGTAAGATGTTAAAATTTCATAAAGAAAAAGGCTCTAAAGCCACAATAGCAGTAATTGAAGTCCCTTGGGATGAGGCTTCTAGATTTGGAATAATGAATACAAATGAAGATTCAAGTATCTATGAATTTGAAGAAAAACCAAGTGAACCAAAGAGTAATTTAGCATCTATGGGAGTATACATATTTGATTGGAAGATGTTGAGAAGTTATTTTAAAGAAGCAGAAAAAAATTCAGAAGTAAATTATGATGATTTTGGAAAGAATTTAATACCTAAAATGTTAGAAGATAATGTTGGAATGTATGCTTATCCATTTAAAGGTTATTGGAGAGATGTAGGAACTATACAAAGTTTATGGGATGCTAATATGGATATAATAAAATCTCCAGAAACTCTTGATTTAGCAGACCCTAAATGGAAAATATATACAAATACTATGGCAATGCCTCCACAATATATAGGTAAAAATGCAAATGTTCATAGATCAATGATAGCAGATGGTTGTAGGATTTTAGGTGAAGTTGGTAATTCTGTATTATCACATGGAGTTGTTGTTGGTAAAGGAAGTAAGGTAATTGATTCAGTAATAATGCCAAATGTTGTAATAGGTGAAAATGTAACTATAGAAAAAGCTATGATAGGTGAGTGTGCAACAATAAATGATAATGTTCAGATAAAAAATGTAAATAATGAAATAAATGTAGTTTCTGAATACGAAAATATTGAACCTAGATGCGTATTAATAGAAGGAGGTCTTTAAGATGAGAAATGAATGTTTAGGCATAATAAATTTAAACAAAAAAGGAGACCCAGCAATAAACAAGCTTAACTATGGAAGGCCAATAGCATCTACTCCAGTAGCTGGAAGATATAGAATAATAGATTTTGCTTTATCTAATATGATAAATTCAGGAATCACTAAAGTTGGAATATTCGCAAAGGAAAAATACAGATCATTGACAGACCATATAGGCAGTGGTAAAGATTGGGATTTAAGTAGAAAAAAAGGTGGCTTATCAATTTTTAGTCCAGAAAATACTAAGTATAGAAATACTTATTCACATAGAGAGGGTGATATATACACTATCTTAGCTAATCTAGATTATATAGAAAAGAGTGAAGAAGAATATATTTTAATAGCACCTAGTTATATGCTATGCAACTTGGATTATTCTAAAGCATTGGAGTATCATAAAAAATCTCATAATGATATAACTATAATATATAAAAATGTAAATAATGCAAATAAAGATTTTGCTGGTAATTTAACTTTGAATTTGGATAGTAACAATAGAGTAATAAATGTTGGAAATAATTTAGGTAAATTCCCTAGAGCTAATATATGTATGGAAACTTATATTATGAAACGTGAAGATTTTGTAGAGTGTATATATAATATTGTAAATAAAGGCAATTATTGTTATCTAGAAGAATTCATTATTGAAGAAGCAGAAAACATGAAAGTAGGAGCTTATGAGTATACAGGATATCTGAAATGTGTAAATTCTGTTGAATCTTATTTTGAAATGAGTAAAGATTTATTAAATTTAGAAATTGCTGATGAATTATTATATTCTGAAAGAAAGATATTTACAAAAGAAAAGAATGAATCGCCTACAATTTATACAGATAGTGCCAAGGTAGAAAATAGCTTTATAGCATCAGGTTGTCTAATTGAAGGTACTGTAAAAGATAGTATCATATTTAGAAAGGTCAATGTTGAAAAAGGAACAGTTATAGAGAACTCAATAGTAATGCAAAATTGTGTAATAAAATCAAATGCAAAATTATATAATGCAATATTAGATAAAAATACCAATATATCAAATGGAAAAGAATTAAGAGGAGATGAAAAATATCCTCTTGTAGTAGAAAAGAATACAAACATATAAATATATTTTTTAGAAGGGGGAATGACTAGTGAAGGTTTTTTATGTAACAGCAGAGTGTTGGCCCTTTGCAAAAACTGGAGGATTAGGGGATGTATCTTATGCATTACCTAAAGAATTAAAAAAAGAAGGCGTAGATGTAAGGGTTATAATGCCTAAATATTCAACTATACCAAGTTATTTAAAAGATCAACTAAAAGAGATAGCTGTGTTTAGTGTACGTGTTGGATGGAGAAATCAATATTGTGGACTTTTAGAAATGGAATTGGATGGAGTCAAATTTTACTTTATAGATAATGAATTTTATTTTAGAAGAGAAGACGAAAGAAAGAGTATATATGGATATGGAGATGATGCAGAAAGGTATACTTTCTTTACAGATGCTGTTTTAGAAGCTATAAGTAGAATTGATTTTTATCCAGATGTAATACATATAAATGATTGGCATACAGGAATGTTACCATTGATTTTAAAAGAGAGATATGCAACCCTTGAGGGGTATAAAAATATAAAAACTATGTATACTATACATAATCTGCAATATCAAGGTGTGTTTGATAAATTTGTTTTAGATGATATATTGGACTTACCTCAAAAATACTTTGATAATGGGGATATAGAATATTATGGCTCAATAAATTTTATGAAAGCTGGAATAAATTTTGCAGATAAAATTATAACTGTTAGTCCTACTTATGCAAATGAAATACAAACATCATTTTATGGTGAACAATTGGATGGTTTGCTTAGAAAAGAATCAGGAAAATTAAAAGGAATATTAAATGGTATAGACTATGACTTAAATGACCCTGCAAAAGATGAAGATATATTTGTTCATTATGATGTAGAGTCTATTGATAAAAAGATAGAAAATAAATTGAGACTACAAGACCTTTTAGGGTTGAAAAAAGATTCATCTATTCCATTAATAGGAATAGTTTCAAGATTAGTTTCTCAAAAAGGATTTGATTTAATAGCGTATATGATGCCTGAACTTATGAGAGAAGATTTACAAATTGTTGTTTTAGGAACTGGAGAACATCAATATCAATCAATGTTCAATTATTATGATTCTAATTTTTCTGATAAAGTATCAGCTAGAATTACTTTTAATACATCATTGGCTCAACAGATATATGCTGCAAGTGATATATTCTTAATGCCATCATTATTTGAGCCTTGTGGTATAGGACAAATGTTAGCTATGAGATATGGTTCTTTGCCAATAGTTAGAGAGACTGGAGGGCTTAAGGATACTGTAATGCCTTACAATAAATTTACTGGTGAAGGCAATGGATTTAGTTTTAAAAATTACAATGCTCATGAGATGTTTTTCTGTTTGAAAAATGCAATCAAAGTATTTAAAGATAAAGAAGAATGGACTAAATTAGTTGAAAATGCAATGAGAACAGATAATAGTTGGAAAAAATCAGCTAAGGAGTATATAGAAACATATAGAGACATATGTGATTAAAGGAGTGGTTTTTTTGGTAACAATAAGCAAAAAAAAATTCAAGCAAAAATTTGAAGTGAAAATGTATAGCTTATATGCACAGTCTATCAAGGAAGCTACTAATGAACAATTGTTAAACGTATTATGTAGTTTATTGAAAGATGAAATAGCAAAAAAGTGGGTTGCAACAAAGTTAGACAAGAAAAAGGAAGTTTATTATTTTAGTCTTGAATTTTTAATAGGAAGACAATTAAAATCAAACTTACTAAATTTGAATATTGAAGAAGAAGTTAGAGAAGGCTTATCTGAATTAGGAATTAACTTGGATGATTTAGTTGAAGCTGAAGTAGACCCAGCCTTAGGAAATGGAGGTCTTGGTAGATTAGCTGCTTGCTTTTTAGATTCTATGGCATCCTTGAATATAAGTGGTCAAGGGTATGGAATAAGATATAAATACGGTTTGTTTGAACAAAAATTTGTAAATGGTTATCAGGTAGAAGTACCTGATAACTGGCTTACAGAAGGACGATATGCTTGGGAAACTGTAAGGCCAAATGAAGCAGCAATGGTGAAGTTTGGTGGAGAGGTAGAATTATTTAAGGAAGGTAGTCATTTAAAAGTAATGCATAAGAATTACCTTCCTGTAATGGCAATGCCTTATGATATACCAATAATTGGGTATCAAAATCAATGTATAAATACTTTAAGATTGTTTAAAAGTGAGATACCAAAGAGAGATTTTGGTGAACTTACTTCAAACGCTCTAAATTATTCTGGTAGCTATGAAGAGGCTTTAAAACATAAGTATTATACTGAGGAAATATCACAGGTACTATATCCAGATGATTCAAATTATGCAGGAAAGTTATTGAGATTAAAACAAGAATACTTTTTTGTAAGTGCAGGGATACAAGATATAATAAGAAAATATAAAAAGAACAAACTGGATATTAGCAATTTATGTGATAAGGTAGCAATTCATATAAATGATACACACCCTACCTTATGTATACCAGAACTTATGAGAATTCTGCTTGATGAAGAAAACTTATCTTGGGATGAGGCATGGGAAATAACTAAAAAAACAGTATCTTATACTAATCATACTATAATGTCAGAAGCAATGGAAAAATGGCCTGTAGGTATGATGAAAGAGCTATTACCAAGAATTTATATGATAATAGAAGAAATAAATAGAAGATATGTAGAGGAATTAAATAATAAAGGATATGACCAAGATAGAATAAATAGAATGAGTATAATAAGCTGGGATAACATCAACATGGCAAATTTATGTATTGTTACAAGTCACAGTGTAAATGGAGTTGCTAAGCTTCATACTCAAATTCTTAAAACAGAGGTATTGAAAGATTTCTACCAAGATGAGCCAAATAAATTTAATAATAAGACTAATGGAATTGCACATAGGCGATGGCTTATAAGTTCAAATCCTGAACTTAGCAATTTAATTACAGATTTAATTGGTGATTCATGGAAGAAAGATACTTTACAGTTAAAGAATATTGAAAAATTTAAAAATGATTCTTCTGTTTTACAGAGACTTGATGATATAAAATATAATAATAAAGCAAATTTAGCAAAACTTATAAAAGATAAATACGATTTAAATATCGACCCAAATTCAATATTTGATGTTCAGGTTAAGAGATTACATGCTTATAAGAGACAGTTGTTGAATATATTTAATGTACTTCATATGTATCATGAGTTACTTGATAATCCTAATTTAAATATTGACCCGAGAACTTTTATATTTGGTGCAAAAGCTGCACCAGGATATTATTTAGCTAAATGTATAATCAAATTTATAAATTCTGTTGCAAGTACTATAAACAATGATGTCAGAGTAAGGGACAAGTTAAAAGTAGTGTTTTTAGAGAATTATGGAGTATCATTAGCAGAGATAATAATACCAGCAGCAAATGTTAGTGAACAAATATCAACTACAACAAAGGAAGCATCAGGAACAAGTAATATGAAGTTTATGATGAATGGTGCTATAACTTTGGCTACACTAGATGGCGCAAATGTAGAGATATGTGAACAAGTAGGAAAAGAAAACATGTTTTTATTTGGACTTAGTGCAGAGCAAGTGTTGAATTATAATAAGTATGGTGGATATTCTTCACTTGACTTATACCATTCTAATATGAATATAAAAAGGGTAGTAGATGATTTAATAAATGGATTTATTCCTAATCTAGGTGAAGAAGGAAGAAGCATTTATAATTCACTTACCACTTACAATGATGAATATTTTGTATTGAGAGATTTTGAGAATTATGGTGAAGCTCAAGCTGATATAAACAGGTTATATAGAGATAAAGAAAAATGGAATACAATGTCTTTAGTTAATATAGCTAACTCAGGATTTTTCTCCTCAGATAGAACAATTTCTGAATATGCAAAAGACATTTGGTTTAAAAGGGTGTGATTAGATGCAAGATATAATAGAATATAACTCTTGGGATAAAAATTTTAAGGCTCCATTTGGAGCTTTAAAATTTGATGAGAGATTGACTATTTATGTTAAAGTAAATGAAGGATATAATGTCGATTCTATTTCCCTAGAAATAAATAAGGAAGAAGAAATGAGAACAATAACTTTAAATGAAGAATTAAGTAATGATAAACTTGGAAAGTGTTTCTGTTGCAAGATGGAAAACTTTGAAGAGACAGGTGTTTATTTTTATTATTTTAAAGTTGATGTTGAAGTGGATGGCAATAAAAAAACTGTATTTTATGGAAAGAATAGAGAAAATGGATATTCTTGTGAGTATGACTACAATGATATAAATAAATATCAAATCACTGTTTATAAAGATTTTAAAGTACCAACATGGTATAAAGAAGGAATACTTTATCATATATTTGTAGACCGATTTAATAATGGCAATCGAAATGGTAAAATTGACAATCCTAAAAAGAATAGCTTTATATATGGGAATTGGGAAGATATACCTATGTACATAAAAGACAGCAAAGGTGATATTATAAGGTGGGACTTTCATGGTGGTAATTTGAGAGGGATAATCAACAAACTTGGATATCTAAAAAAACTAGGAGTAAGTATACTATATTTAAGCCCTATATTTGAAGCATCTAGTAATCATAAGTATGATACAGGTGATTATAAAAAGATTGACCCAATGTTTGGAGATGAAGAGACATTTAAAGAGCTTATTAATAAAGCAAAAGAAAAAGATATGTCAATAGTATTAGATGGTGTTTTTAGCCATACTGGAGCAGATAGTAAATATTTTAATATGTATGGAAACTATAATAGCCTAGGAGCATATCAATCGAAAGAGTCTCCATATTATCCATGGTACATGTTTGAAGACTTTCCTCAAAAGTACAAAAGTTGGTGGGATGTTAAGACATTACCAAATATAAATGAACTAGAAGATAGCTATATGGACTATATAATATATGACAAAGATAGTGTTATAAATAAGTGGATAGATATGGGTGTTAAAGGTTGGAGGTTAGATGTTGCAGATGAACTACCAACTAAGTTTATAAGAGAGTTAAAAAAGGAACTAAAAAAAGCTGACGATGATTCAATTCTTATAGGAGAAGTCTGGGAAGATGCGTCAAATAAGATTAGTTATGGTCAAAGAAGAAGTTATCTATTGGGTAAAGAATTGGATTCTGTTATGGGGTATCCTTTTAGAAACAATATGTTTTCTTTTCTAAAAGGAGAAATTAAATCATATGAACTTTGCAATAGATATATGCAGATTAAGGAAAATTATCCAAAAGAATCATTTAAGTCTAATTTAAATTTAATTGGTACACATGATGTTACAAGAGCTAAAACTGAATTGAATTATGATGTGGATTTAGTGAAGCTTGCAGTAGCTGTACAGATGACCTTTGAAGGTGTACCATATATATACTATGGAGATGAAGCAGGTCTTTGTGGAGGTGTTGACCCAGATAATAGAAGAACATATCCATGGAAAAATGAAGATGAAGATATGCTTAGTTTCTATAAGGATATTATAAAAATTAGAAATAAAAATACACTTTTAAGCTCAGGAGATACAGACTTTATATATACAGAAAATAATTCTGTGTTTGCTTTTATTAGGTTTAATGAAAATAATGATAGAGTATTAATTTTGGTAAATAGAAGTGAGAGTACTGAAAGAATATCATTAAATATAGATGGTAGTTTTATTGAAGAAATACCAATAAAGTATAGCCCTAAAAATGTAAATAATACTACACAAATTGAAAATAATGAATTGAGAATTGATTTAGGAGCAAAATCATTTGGCATTTTTAGAATAAATTAAATACTTGATTTAAAAAATAAAGAGAAAGTAAAAATGTAGAAAAAATTTTGATAAATCAAAACTTTTTCTACATTTTTTGTTTAAATTACTATAAGAATTTTAGTATTTCAAAATATTACAAACAAGTATAAAAAATATGATAATTGTGATATTATATAAATGAGTAAGGTAAAACTGAACCTCTCTACCAAAGTTGGCGGGAGATTTAACTTTTATAATCTTAATATGGAGGAACGTCTTATGAAGGTAGATCCACTTACAACTCAAGTATATGACTATATATCAAAAAAAATCCAAAATGGAGAGTATGAAGCTAATCAGAGAATTACTGAATCTGAGATTTGTAACTCTATAGGAGTTAGTAGAACACCGGCAAGGGAAGCACTAACGAGGTTGGCGGGTGAAAATTTACTAGAAAAGATACCTAATAAAGGATTTGTTGTAAAAGAATTTCAAGAAAAGGAAAAACTAGACACCTATTCTGTAATTGGAGTATTGGATGCTTTAGCAGGTTCTTCAGCAGTACAAAATTTAACTGAATCAGACTTAATAAAAATGGAAGAATTAACAGAAATGATGACTATATCTATAAAGTATAAAAATTACAGTAACTATTTAAAATTAAGTAATGAATTTCACGATATATACATAGCTAAATCAGAAAATCAAGTGTTAATAAATCTATTGAATTCTTTAAGATATAATTTTATGTCAAAGTCATATACTAGTAATAATGAAGATGAGTTATATAAAATGTTGACATACAGTAATAATCAACATATTGAAGTAGTAAAATTTATGAAAGAGAATGATTTAGAAAATGTTGAAAGAATTCTGAGGGAACATTGGAAAACGATACCTGTATCGGAGATGGAATAAAGAGGAGCTTTATAAAGCTTCTCTTTATTTTTTTATATATATTTATGTTTTTTGTTAATTATTAATAAAAAAATATGAATAAAATTAATTAAAAATAAAATTAATTTTATGTTGCTGTTTGCATAGGAATATAGTATTATTTTAATGCAAAATATAAAGGGGGAGATTATATAAAAACATATTTTTCAATAGGTGAAGTATCTAAGCTTTTTGGGTTATCAATAAAAACTCTGAGATACTATGATAAAATAGGTATACTAAAACCAGCATATGTAAATCAAGAAAATAAATATAGATATTATTCAAGAGAGCAGTTTATGAGTATAGATGTAATTAAGTACTGCAAGATTATGGGAATGACTCTTGAAGATATAAAAAAATTGATTGATTCAGATGGTTCAATAAAATCTATGTTGAATACAATTAATGAGCAGAAAAAAATGATAGAAAATAAAATAAAAGAATTGTCAGATGTAAAAAAATATTTAAATGATATAGAATCTAATGTAAATGAATTATTGGAATATGGTTTAAATCAGGTATTTGTAAAATACAATAAAGAAAGAAAAGTAAGTGTTTATAAATGTGATTCAAAAGATGAAGTTGAGTTTGAGATGTATCTTAGACATGTCATCTTACATGTTCAGGACAAATACAACGATGTCTATCCTATAATCTCAGGGAGTATTTCTTATGAAAAAGTAATTAAAGAAAGAGATACATTATTATATGATAACATAGTTGATTTTACAAGAAGAGACAATTATGAAAATGAATATATTTTGCCAGAAGGAGAATATCTAACTATATTATATGATGATAATTGGAATAAAGCTTATGATTATTATCAAAAAATAATAGATTATGCTAAGGATAACAATATAGAAATTGTTGGTGATTTTAATGAAATATGGATACTCTCTAGAGTAGACTCAGATTCAAAAGAAAAGACATTAGTTCAGTTAGAAATAAGAAAAAAATAGTATACAAAAAAACTTGACTCTCCCCTCAGAGGATATATTAATATTTTATATAGTGGAATAATAATTATCATAATAATATATAGAGGGGTGATTTATAATGATAAAAAAATTTTTAGAATATGCCATACCATCAGCTCTTGCTATGTTTGTATCATCATTTAATACTATATTAGATGGAATATTTTTGGGGAAAGGACTAGGTGATGCAGCACTTACAGCTGTTAGTATAGTGGTGCCTCTTGTTATGGTGTTTTTAGGGTTATCTAGTTTAATGGCAGTTGGAGGAGGAGCATTAGTATCAAAAAACTTTGGTTCTGGAGATGATGAAAGGGCTATAAATATATTTAGGCAAGTTATAAAAGTTTTAATATTGGGTAGTGTATCTCTTACAATATTTTGTATACTTTTTTCAAATCATATTGTTAGATTTATGGGAGCAACTGAAAGCTTAGTTGGATTATCTGCTGAGTACTTAACCTTTTATGCTGTTTTTTGTCTTCCAAACTTACTAGGACTTGTTTTCTGTAGCTTTTTAAGAAATGATGGAAGACCAAAACTTGCAATGATAGCAACTTTGTCAGGGACAATTTTTCATATAGCTTTGAATTATATATTTATATTTAAACTTGGATTTGGTATAAAGAGTGCAGCAATTGCAAGTGGATTAGGTCAGTTATCAACACTAATGATAATGCTACCTCATTTTGTATTTAAGAAAGGTAAATTGTCCTTTGGAACAGCTAAAATAGAAAAAGATGTTTTAAAAGAATTGTTTGCAATAGGGTTCCCTTCATTTTTTGCAGAGTGTGCTTTTTCAATAATAATACTTGCACATAATATAGTTTTAACAAGAGTGGTTGGAGATGTAGGTCTTTCAGCTTATGCTGTAGTGAACTATATAACTACAAATATTTATAATCTTCTAATGGGAATAACTTTGGGTGTTCAGCCACTTATAAGCTATAATTTTGGTTCTAAAGAGACTAATAAAATGTTAAGTTATTATAGTATGGCAACGAAGATGAGTATTTTTGTGTCTGTAATATTTACAATAGTATGCTTCTTGTTTGGAAGAGAGATTATAAAAATATTTACAGGTGATGAAGAGATTATTTTAATGGCATACGTTGCACTTAATATGGCTAATATAGCTTACCTTATGATTGGAAAAAATTTAACAACAACTATGTATTATCAAGCAATAGAAATGCCAATACATTCTAATGTTATAGGGGCTTTGCGTTCAATTTTACTTTTACCTATTATATTGATTATTTTTTCTAAGTTATTTGGAGCAAATGGAATATGGGTAAGTATGGCTATTTCAGAGCTTTTAACAGTTTTGATTATGAGTAAAGCAGTGAATATAAAGGAATGCACAAAAAATGCTATAAGTTTATAGCATTTAATATTATAAATTATATAAGTAAGAGTTGTCTTAAAGCTGACTTTTTTAATCAAGTTTCAAGTTCAACTCTTTTATATTTTTTATAAAAAATTTCCTCATTCATACAACACTCAACAGGAATGTGTTATTTGATGATATATTTAAAGATAAGTATAGGTATCTTTTTTCTTAAATATATAAAATACTGCCACAATGAATCCAAGAACTTCTGCTGCAGGAACTGCCATCCAAACACCAAATTCTCCAAATATATTAGGAAGAATAAGAATAGCACCTACAATAAAAATGAAAGTTCTTGAAAATGATATAATGGCTGAGGTCTTTCCGTCTGAAAATGCAGTAAACATTGCAGAAGTAAAAACTCCTAATCCCATAATAATAAAAGATAGAGAGTAAACAAAAAATCCATGAAGTGTAATATCATAAACACTACTATTTACTGGAGTGAAAATTGTGATTGCTTCTGTTACTGTCAAATGAATCAAAAAGTTTGCTAATATTGTACTTATAAGCAAAAAAATAATACTGTTTTTAAATATACTCTGTAACTGCTCTTTGTCATCATTTCCATATTTGAAACTTATGACAGGTGCAATTCCATTAGAATATCCAAAATAAAGAGCAGTGAATATATATTGAAAATAAAGTATGATTGTAATGGAAGCTACACCATCTTCTCCATAAAATTTTAATAGAACATAATTAAACAAAAAAGTTGTTACAGCATTTGCTAAATTTGTTACCATCTCAGATGAACCGTTTGCACAAGCTTTTATAAGTACTTGCCAATCCATTTTAGGTTTTACAAAGCATAATGAATTTTTCTTAGATGTAAAGAAAAATAACAAGCCCACGATTGCAGGAATACAATAACTTATTCCTGTAGCAATTGCTGCACCATTTATACCTAGATTCAAGGGTGCCATAAAAATATAATCTAAGACAATATTTGTAATACCAGCTAATAAAGTAACAGCTAATCCTAATGTTGGTTTTCCTACTGTAACAAAGAATGTTTGAAAAGCCGTTTGAAGAAAGAAAGCAGGAGCAAATGAAAATATAATTTTTGCATAACAGATAGTTAAGGGAGACTGAATGGGACTTACACCTAAAAGTAAAATAATTTCATCAATGAAAACATTCCCTAGAATCGCAATCAAAATTCCTATTAAAACCTCTATAGCAATTAAAAAACTAAGATTTCCCTGTGCCTCTTTTTGTTTACCTTCACCTAATTTTCTTGCAATTATTGCACTACCACCAGTTGCAATCATAATTGCGATTGCCATTTCAAAGCATATTGCAGGATAAAACATATTAACAGCAGATAAAGCAGTCGTGCCAATTAATCGTGATACAAACATTCCATCAACAATAATATACATAGATAAACTAATCATCATCACAATGTTAGGTATTGCAAATTGTAATAATGAACAAAAGGAAAACTTTTTAGCCAAAACATTATCCATTATTGATTTCCTCCTTGAGTAATTCATAATATTTTGTGTTACTTACAATTAGCTGATTTATCAATTCTTCACCTAATTCTTCCATTACATTTTCTTCCATTTGAAGTAATGGCTTTAATATCTCGCAAGCGAAATCACTTCCTTTAGGTGTAAATGTAATCAATCGTTCCCTTTTATTTTCTTCATTTGGGGTAATTAAAATATAACCTTTTTTTTCAAAATCAAATAAAATTCCATGAACTGTTTGTTTAGGTAAAGCCCACCAATCACATATTTGTTTTTGAGTGCATGTCTTAAAATCATACAAGGTATATAGAACAAGCAAAGAATTGTAATTCAATTTATTCTTTTTCGCCCATATCCTATATAAATCCAATGTACTGCTTAAAGCAGAGTTTACAAGTCTAATTTGTTTTCTAATATCCATAATATCCTCCTAATAGTACTAATCGGTACTTTATGTAGTATAGTACTGATTAGTACTATTGTCAATAAGAAATAAAAAGAAACAAAAAATATCTTCCTTAACTATTTGCCATTCTAAATAAGGTTGTTTTGTTATATCAAGAAACTTTTATTCTTTGTAAATCTTTATTTTGTATCTGGTTTTATTTATAAAAATAGAATTTATTTCATCAAATAAAAAAAATTTAATAAATTTTAACAGAAAATAAAAATACAAAAATAGGAAATTTATTTAGTCTAACTAAACCAGAAATTTTGACATATGAAATCAGAATAATATAAAAGTTTAGTAATAAAATACTTACAACTTAAAAATATTAAACTCAAAAGCTTTGTAAATCTCAAAAAAATAGAAATGATAAAAAAATAAAAAACAAAAAAGTTTATAAATACTAATTTTTAAAAAAATTAATATAAACAACAAAAAATAAAAAAGTTTATAAATATTGACATGACTAATGTTTGGGTTTTTGGATAAAACCAAAAAAACACTTGTAAAAGTAGCGGAATGTTAATATAATAAATATCATGAGTTTAATAAAAGTAAAAATAAAAAATAGAAATAATAAATAAGAATACAATAATTATTTGAATATAGAGAGGAGATGAATTCAAAATCATGGATAGTGAGTTCGCAAATGCAGTTGAATTGAGCTATGAATGTGCTCCATTATTAGAGTCTTTAAAGGAATACTCAGAAAAAGATATAGCTTGCTTTGATGTGCCTGGACATGTAAAAAATAGAGGTGTAGATATATTAAATAAATATCTAGGTGAAAATCTCATGAAAATGGATATAAATTCATCACCAACTATGGACAATGTATCTGCTCCAAATGGGGTTATAAAAAATGCACAAGATTTGTTAGCGCAAGCATATATGGCTGATGAAGCATTCTTTATAACTAATGGTACAACTCAGGCAATACATGCAATGATTTTGAGTGTGATAAAACCAGGTGAAAAAGTATTACTTCCAAGGAATATACATAAATCAGTGATAAATGCATTAATACTCTGTGGAGGAATACCAATATTTATACAGCCAGAATTTGATGAGAAATTAGGCATAAGTTTAAATATTACTCTTAAAAAAATTAAAGTGGAGATAGAAAGAAATCGTAATATAAAAGCATTATTTTTTCTTAATCCAACTTATTATGGAGTTTGTGCTGATATTGAAAATATCATAGAGCTATGTCATAAAAATAATATTTTGGTGCTAGTGGATGAAGCTCATGGAGCTCATTTTCCATTTCATTTAGATTTGCCTCCCTCTGCAATAGGACTAGGAGCTGATATGGTAGCTGTAAGCATACATAAAACTGGAGGTGCATTGACACAGTCTTCAGCACTTTTGCTTAATAGAGGCAATGTAAAATTTGAAAAAGTTCTTCAATCAATAAATATGTTACAGTCAACATCAGCATCTTATTTACTTATGGCAAGTATAGATGGTGCTAGAGCAAACCTAGTTGAAAATGGAGAAAAACAATTATCAAAAGCACTAAATTTATCCAGGTATGCAAAATCAAGATTAAACAAAATTGATGGAATAAAAGTTTTATCTACTGAAATATTAAAACAAAAAGGTGTCAAATTTATAGATGAAACAAAACTATGTATAAACGTGAAAGAATTAAATTTAACTGGATTTGAAGTCTATGACTTATTATATAAAAATTTTTCGATTCAAGTAGAATTAGGAGATTCGTACAATATTCTTGCACTTGTATCTATTGGAACGAATAAGTCTGATATTGATAGATTAGTAAAAGCACTCTCTATAATTGCAAAGGTCTATAGAAAAGAATCTGCATTAAATGAGTTTAATATGGTTCAAATAAATCCTACTATTAAACTTAATCCTAGAGAAGCTTTTTATGCACCGAAAGAAAGTGTAGAACTTGATTTGTGTATAGATAGAGTTTGTGGAGAATCAATAATGGCATATCCACCAGGGATACCAATTGTTGCTCCAGGAGAATTGATAACAAAAGAAATTATGGAATATATTATTTTCTTAAAAAATAGCAATGTATATCTAACTGATGTGCAAGATAAAAACTTAGATAGAATACTTGTAATAAAATAAATTGCTTTATTTAGAAAAGATAAGAATAGATTAAATATGTAGAGGAGTTGGGATTGAAATGAAATTTGAAACACTAGGAAGACATATACTAGTAGAATATTATAATTGTGATGAGAATGTACTTAAAGACCCACATCTTATAGAAAATTTTATGAATGATTCAGCATTAAATGCAAAAGCTACAATCGTTGATTCTGTATTTCACCATTTTAATCCTTGGGGGGTTTCAGGTGCTGTTATAATTGCAGAATCTCATTTAACAATACATACTTGGCCTGAGTATGGTTATGCAGCAGCAGATTTTTTTACTTGTGGTGATATAGACCCATGGAAAAGTTTTGAATTGTTAGAACAACTTTTAAAATCAGAAAGAAGTGAGTCTACAGAAATTCCAAGAGGTCTGACTACAAAAATAAAAAAATATTCAAAAAAAGATTTAGGGAAAATTACTCATAAGCCAGAAGCAGTATAAATACAAAATATATAGGAGAAAGTGAGGATTATTATATGGAGCTTTGGTATACAGAAGAATGGACAGAAAATGTAAGATTTTCTATAAAAGTAAATAAACATTTATTTGAGGGGAAGTCTCAATTTCAGAGAATAGATGTATTTGATAGTGATGAATTTGGAAAGTTTCTAACAATAGATGGGTTAATGATGGTAACAGATAAAGATGAATTTATATACCATGAGATGATAACTCATGTTCCTATGTCTACAAATTTAAACATAAAAAAAGTATTAGTAATAGGTGGGGGTGATGGCGGAACTGTAAGAGAATTAAGCCGTTATCCACAAATAGAAAAGATTGATATGGTTGAAATAGATAAAATGGTTGTAGATGTATCTAAAGAGTATATGGATATATGCTCATGCAAATTAGATGATGAAAGAGTTAATTTATATTTTGAAGATGGTGTTAATTTTGTTAAATGTGCCTCTGATAAATCTTATGATTTAATAATAGTAGATTCAACTGACCCAATAGGACCAGGAGAAGGTCTTTTTTCAACTGATTTTTATAGAGATTGTCATAGAATACTGAGTGATGATGGAATTTTAGTAAATCAAAGTGAAAGTCCTTATTTTGATTTTAATGCTAGGGAAATGAAAAGAGCTAATAAGAAGTTAAAAGAAATATTTCCAATATCTGAAGTCTATCAAGCACATATACCAACATACCCATCTGGTCATTGGTTGTTTGGTTTTGCTTCTAAAAAATTTAGTCCAATAGAAAATCAAGATAGGGATGGATGGGAAAAATTAAATTTAAAAACTAAATATTATAATAGTAATATACACTTAGGTTCGTTTATGTTACCTCAATATGTAAAGGAGATGTTAGATGAACAATAATTTCTATCACATGAATACTTTTATGAGTATGGACAAAAATTATGAAGAATCTAATCTTATAGTATTTGGTGTTGGATTTGATGGAACGACTTCAAATAGACCAGGAGCTAGATTTGCAAGTGGTTCTATGAGAAAAGAATTTTATGGTCTTGAAACATATAGTCCGTTTTTAGATTTGGACTTGGAAGATTACAGTATATGCGATTATGGAGACCTAGAAATAAGTGTAGGAAGTACAGAAAAGGTATTAGAAGAAATATATATAGAAACATCTAAGATTGTTAGAGATTCAAAAGTTCCATTTATGATTGGAGGAGAGCATTTAGTTACACTACCAGCTTTTAAAGCAGTGTATGAAAAGTATAATGATATATATGTAATTCATTTTGATGCTCATGCAGATTTAAGAGAAGAGTATAATAATAGCAAAAATTCTCATGCAACAGTAATTAAAAGGGTATGGGATGTTGTAGGAGATAATAAAATATTTCAATTTGGTATAAGGTCTGGTACAAAAGAAGAATTTAAGTTTGCTACAGAACAAAAGCATACATATATGGAAATTGGAGGAATAAACACCTTTGAAAATATAATTAATATGTTGAATGGAAAGAATGTTTATTTAACTATAGATTTAGATATACTAGATGCATCTGTATTTCCAGGAACAGGTACACCAGAACCTGGTGGTATAAATTATAGAGAATTTCAAGAAGTTTTTAGAATCATAAAAAACTCTAATATAAATATCGTTGGTTGTGATATTGTAGAGTTAAGTCCTGATTATGATATTACAGGTGTATCAACAGTTATAGCCTGTAAAATATTGAGAGAGTTATGCTTAGTGATATCTGATAAAATTAAATAGAGTAGTTTTTGATAGTAATATATTATAATAAAAGAAGTTATTTTAAAAAGATGTTTTGAATTGTCTTTTTTAAAGTAACTTCTTGTTTTTGTAATGTATTATAAGTATAATAAACAACAAAAAAGAGCCTACGATAGCTCCTTTTCTAAAATATATATATTTAAATTAAATAATTATATTCTATTTACGTTTTCAGCTTGAGGTCCTCTATTACCTTGAGTTATATCAAAGCTAACCTTTTCGCCTTCTTCTAAAGTTTTGTATCCATCATTTTGTATAGCTGAGAAATGTACGAAAACATCGTCTTCTCCCTCTACAGATATGAATCCAAATCCTTTTTCATTGTTAAACCATTTTACTATTCCGTTTTTCATTATAAGAAAACCTCCGCTTTATTAAAAAATACAAACTAAAAAAATAAGTCTGTTCTATTAATATAGCATAAATTTAAAATAAAAGCAAATAAAATTTTTAAAAAAATTAATTAATTTTAGAATTTAAGAAAAACTGCTAAATCATATAATAACAGATAGTGCAAAATCATACTAAACTATGAATGAATTTAATAGCAAAAAATGTAATAAAAAGGAATGCAAATAAAAAGTAAAATTAAAAAATATAATAAAAAATATTATATATTCGATTAAAAATTCAAGATAAAAATAGTGAAATTTCAGAAATATCAATATTATTATACAATAAAATATAAAAACATTATATATATTCGATAAAATAAAATTTAAACATATAATATTTTATGTATATATTAATAAAAGCAAATATTGTGTTATAATGGTATCGTATAAAATCATTTACGGGGGTGGTATTAAAATGTTTCAATTTGAAACACAAATACACAAATTAAGACATGATGTTTTAACAGCAATAGCTAGGCTTGGAAAAGAAGATAACCTTACAAGAGAAGCAATGGATAATATTCAATATGAAATAATAAAAGGTGAGAAACCTACATACAGATGTTGTGTTTATAAAGAAAGAGCCATAATATCTGAGAGAGTAAATGTAAGTATGGGGTTAGAACCAGGTCAAGATAAAATAGATTTAGATACAATGGATATAGGAGAAGATGAACAAATTATATATATTTTGGAGGCTGCATGTGATAGTTGTCCAATAAATGAATTTACAGTAACTGATATTTGTAGAGGCTGTCTAGCACATAGATGTAAAGAAGCTTGTAAATTTGGTGCTATAACACATGTCGGAGGAATGGCTTATATAAATCACGAATTATGTAAGGCTTGTGGAATGTGTAAAAAAGCTTGTCAATATGATGCCATCTCAGAGGTTGTTAGACCATGCAAGAGCGTATGCCCAACTAATGCCTTAGGATTTGATAGAGAGAATATGAAAGCTATGATACATGAAGATAAGTGTCTAAACTGTGGTGCATGTATGTCAGCCTGCCCATTTGGAGCGATATCTGATAAGAGTTTGATTGCTCCTGTAGCTAGACAATTAGTTAAAAATGAAAAAATGTATGCAGTAGTAGCTCCAGCTATAACAGGTCAAGTTGAAGCAAATGTTACATATGGTCAAATAAAGAATGCTATAAAATCATTAGGATTTGTAGATGTACTAGAAGCAGCTTGTGGAGCAGATGCAGTCACAGTGCATGAAAGCTTAGAGTTTGCTGAAAGAATGGAAAAAGGAGAATCTTTTATGACAAATTCTTGTTGTCCAGGATTTGTTGGTTATATAGAAAAGACATTCCCAAATCATGTAGGAAAAATATCATCTACAGTATCTCCTATGATAGCTAGTGGAAGATTTATAAAAAGTTATGAGCCAGATGCTAAGGTTGTATTCATAGGACCATGTACAGCTAAAAAGAGTGAGGCAGCTAAGAAAGAATTAAAAGGTGCAGTGGATTATGTACTGACTTTTGAAGAAATAATGGCATTATTTGAAGCATTTGATATAGACTTAGCTAAGTGTTCAAATGAAGATATAGATGATGCATCAATATTTGGAAGAGGTTTTGGCGCTGCTGGAGGTCTTACAAAAGCCATAGAGAATTACCTTGCTGAAAAAGGCATAGGTGTTAACTTTGAACCTGTAAAGATTTCTGGTGCAAGAGAAATCAAGAAAACTATGACTATGGCAAACTTAGGAAAATTAGAAGGTAACTTTATAGAGGGAATGATGTGTGAAGGTGGATGTATAAATGGTTCTGGTAAGTTCTTATCAGGTGCAAAAGTTAAAGCCACTTTTGATAGAAAAAATTCTCAATCAACTAAGAAGAGTGTCTTAGCAAATACTAAGATAAAAGATTTTAGTAAAATAAATTTAGAAAAATAAAACGAGTATAAAATACATATTATATAGAGTTGTTCTAAGTTGCAAGTTGACTTTTGGGTAACTCTATTTTTATTTATATTTTTGTTTATTTAGTAATTTAAATTAAAAACTATATACACTTAAAATAAAAATTACATATATAATATTTTGTATATAACTTAACAAAGTATACGCCTGTGTTATAATGATTTATGGGAATAAATGAAAATACAATGTACATAATAGTAGAAATATAGCAAAAAAGATGTGATTTATGGGGAGGATTACTTATGTTTGAGTTTGAAACGCAACTAAAAAGGTTGAAGCATGAAGTTTTAACAGCAGTAGCTAGATTATCAATTGAAGAAAAATTAACAAAAGAAAATATAGAAAAAATTCCATATGAAATAATCAAAGGAGAAAAAGCAAGATATAGATGTTGTGTTTATAAGGAGAGAGAGGTAGTTCTTGAAAGAGCACAACTTGCATTAAGTTTAACACCAAATAGTAAATATGGAGATATAAATCCAGATTTAGTAAACTTAGATACAGATGAACAAATTATATATATAGTAGAAGCAGCATGTGATAGATGTCCAATAAATGAATTTACAGTTACAGAACTTTGTAGAGGATGTCTAGCACATAGATGTAAAGAAGCATGTAAGTTTGGAGCGATTTCTTACATAAATGGGAGGGCATATATAAATCATGATTTATGCAAAGCTTGTGGAATGTGCAAAAGTTCTTGTCAATATGATGCTATATCTGAAGTTGTAAGACCTTGCAAGAGTGTCTGTCCAACAGGAGCATTGGATTTTAATAGAGATACTATGAAAGCTATGATACATGAAGATAATTGTATAAATTGTGGAGCATGCATGTCAGCATGTCCATTTGGAGCAATATCTGACAAAAGTTTGATAGCACCTGTTGCGAAAAAACTTGCCAAAAAGGAAAATATGTATGCAATAGTAGCTCCAGCTATAACAGGTCAAATTGATAGTAATATTACATATGGACAGTTAAAAAATGCTATAAAGTCATTGGGATTTGTGGATATGATAGAAGCTTCTTGTGGCGCAGATGCAGTTACAGTTCATGAAAGTAATGAATTTATTGAGAGAATAAAATCTGGAGATGATTACATGACAAATTCATGTTGTCCTGGATTTTTTAAGTATATAGAGAAGATGTTTCCTGATGAAAAAGATAAAATATCATCTACAGTATCTCCTATGGTAGCAACAGGAAGATTGGTAAAAAAATTTGATTCTGATGCTAAAGTTGTATTTATAGGTCCATGTACAGCTAAGAAGAGTGAAGCAACAGATGCATGTCTAAAAGATGCAGTAGATTATGTGCTTACTTTTGAAGAATTAATGGCATTGTTTGAATCCTTTAATATAGATTTATCAAAATGTTCAAATGAAGATATAAATGATGGGTCAATTTTTGGAAGGGGATTTGGAGCATCTGGAGGTCTAACTAAATCCATACAAAACTATATTGCTGAGAAGGGAATTAGTTTTGATTTTGAACCTATAAAAGTATCTGGTTCAAGACAAATTAAAAAGACAATGACAATGGCTAAATTGGGTAGATTAGAAGGTAACTTTATAGAAGGAATGATGTGTGAAGAAGGATGTATTAATGGAGCAGGTAAGTTTTTATCAGGAGTAAAAGCCAAAAATACCTTTGATAGAAAAAATGGACAATCGACTAAAAAGAGTGTCTTATCTAATGATAAAATTAAAGGATTTGAAGATGTGACTTTAGAAAGATAGACTTAATTTTTATAAAAAGAACAGGGCTGTCGCACTAGAAAATAGTGCTACGCCCTTTTTTGTACAAAAAAGCAAATCCCAAGTTCAAAAGAACTTGAGATTCTTGTATAATATAATTCAGTTTACAAACTTTCTTGAAAATAATAAAGAGATTTCAAAGAACACTCTATTTATTGATGGTACAAAGATAGAGTCATCTTCCAATAGATATACTAAAAAAGTATTCTAAATTTATTATTTATAATAAAATATTATCTGAAAAAATGCTATTTTTATACCTTTATTTATCATGCATAATTTTACTTAGAACATAAACTTTATTTATAATAAATGTACACCTTAAACATTTGATTTAATTTCCAGTACAGGATTTTTTAATAATTGCTCAAAATCATCCTGTGGCATTGGCTTTGCATAAAAATATCCTTGTGCTAAATAACATCCAATTTCTTTTAGTATCCTCACTTGTTCTATACTTTCTACCCCTTCACATATAACTTTCATATTTAATTCTTTTGCTATATTTACCACTCCACACACAACAGCTTGTTCACGACTACCATGCATTCCTGTTTGTATAAATGTACGGTCTAACTTAATTATATCAATAGAAAATTGTTGTAATAAACCAAGAGATGAATATCCAGAACCAAAATCATCTATAGAAATAGGAAATCCTGATTCTTTTAGTTGATTAAAATGACTCAAAATCTGATTAAGATTTTCAATAAAAATGCTTTCTGTGACTTCTATTTCAAGGTATTTATGAGGTATTTTATATGAATCTGCTATTTCTATCAATCTTTCTGAGAAGCCTTCATTGTTAAAATGAATTCTGGAAAAATTACAAGATACTGGACTAATATTTAATCCTAAATCCATCCATCTCTTTAACATTTTGCAAACTTCCTCATAGATATAAAAGTCAATTTCTACCACAAATCCGTTTTTTTCAAAATAAGGAATGAATTCTCCAGGACTTATTATACCTTTATCTGGATAATTCCATCTTACTAGTGCTTCACTTCCTACCAATCTATTTGTATTCATGTCTACCTTTGGTTGAAAGTATGGAATAAACTCTCCATGTTCTAATGCTATTTGCATCCTATCTGTTAAGTTTCTTTGGTGTAATCCTTCCTCTCTCATAGCCATATCATAAAGCACAATACAACTTCTGTGTGTTATTTCTGTATTTCTTCTCGCATAATTTGCTAGGTCAAGCATGAGAGATATATCATGTTTTTCAACTTCATTTACTATGTATACGCCAAATACAAGAATAAGTTGGTAAGTTTTTCTCATTTTTTCTATCCAATCATTTAGTTGAGTGTCAATCTTAAAGAGACGTTCCTTTAAGCAATCCCAACTATTGTATTTTAATAACATAACAAATTGGTCTGCAGAAACGCGAGCACAAGATTCTTCAGAAGAGACAGTGTTTTGTAAAACTTTAGCTAATGCACAAAGTATTTCATCTCCTTCTGAAAATCCTAAAGTGTCATTAATCATTCGGAATTGTTTTATATCTAAATAAACAATCACATATAAACCACCTTCTGCATTTCTTAAACTCTTAATGGCTTCTTTAGAAAATTTATTTAAATTCCAAATTCCTGTAAGACTATCTCGGTATAACAAACTCTCGATACGCTTGTTATTTTTTGACTTTAATAAAAGCAGAAAACTCAAAAGTATAATAATAATAGCTGATATTATAATAATTCCTCCAATAATTGCCATCGGATGCTGATGAATAATATCTTGCCAAGTTATATCATATTGATTTATTGTATTTTTTAAAATTATTCTGTCCATTTCTTCTGTTGACATGTATTGAATACATTTATCTAGTATAGAAAACAACCTTGAATCTGCAGAATCAGAAATACCAATACTTATTTCTTCTGCATAGTTTGTCAAAGTTGAAACAGAAAATTTTTCATAACGAGGATTGGATAATAGATAATCTGCAATATAAGTATTTACATAAACAGCATCAACTTTATTCTTTAGTACAGCATCAAAACATTCTTTTGGAGAATTATAATATTCTATGGTTCTATCCAGTTTCCCATCTTTAGTAATATTTTCTCCAATCAAAGAACCATTTACAGCTGCCACTTTTTTAATTTCATTTTCATTTTCATTTTCTCCACTAACTAAAACTACTGGAGCATGCAAATAATACTGTGTTGTTCTTATATTGTTTTTTTGGTTATTGATATAATCGTTTTCCATACCACAAACTACAGATATACTAGAATCTTTTGATAATTGAAGTGCTTCATTATAATTCTTTGCAGAAACAAATCTAAATTTCAAACCAGTGTTATTTGTAATTACCTTGAATAAATCAGCAACCACACCAGAAAACTCCCCTGTTTTGGAATCACTATATTCTAGTGGAATCTTTGTAGCATCATAAACAGCTGAAATTTCACCAGATTGTTGTATATATTCTTGCTCATCTTTTGTAAATACTGGCTTCTGAGCAGTACTTATAGAAAAATACTTATTGTATAATTTTGTTTCATAACTAGAATTCCTAAGTGTCAATGTATTCAAAGCAGAATTTAGTTGAGATAATAAATTTGGCTTATGGTTTGAAACCACAGTGTAAAGTGGTTCTGGAGAAAATTGTGCTACACTTTTAAATGTACTAGTCCGACCAAGATGTGTTATAGCAACACCATCTAAGTTTCCATTTTCTAAATCTCTTAACAAATCATTTGTTTCTTTATAAGATACAATTTGAACTTTAAAATCATTTGTTTTACAATATTTTTTAAAGTTTTCAGCATCTTTACTATTACTAATAACACCTACTTTCATATCTTGAAAAGAATCAAAATCCTCATAATCATAACGAGTATCGTCCACTCTTACATTTAAAGTTGTATAAATATTACACATTGGCAGTGTTGGAAAAAGCATTTCTTTTGTACGCTCTTTTGTATAATAGACACTAGGAAGAACATCTATCTCACCTGATTTTAACATTTCAAAAGCATTTTCCCAACTTTTACAATCTACTATTTCATATTTCCAGTTAGTGTATTTATTAATTTCCTGCAAATATTCAAAATTAAACCCTATATACTCACCATTTTCATTTCGACTCATATAATCACCATCATCATAATATCCGACTTTAACTGGAACCTTATCTGAAGCAGAGTCAAGTTCTATTGGAAAAGAAAGAAAAATCATACAAACAATCAGAATCAGTTGAAAGGTTTTTAACTTCAAAATTTTGTCCCCCTCCCTCTTAATAGCTATATTATATCATTTTCAATAGAAAAATAGAATATACTGCCAACTGTTTAACTTTCAGAATATTTCTCGAATTTCAAAAGTTGTATAGGGGTTACTTTATTTCCTCTAATTCGAGAATAAGTCTTATATAATTTTTCTAACTTCATCTCCTCAATAATTTGACTTAATAACCTTACAGAATCATCTTTTGGAATCATATAATCCATATTTAGTGGTAATTTAAATTGATGATTATCACAATAAGTAGCATAATTAATTTGTATAGTATTTTGTTTTTTAATACAAGTATTATACAAGAATCCCAAGCTCTTTTGAACTTGGGATTTACTTTTTTGTATAAAAAAGGGCGTAGCGCTATTTTCTAGCGTGACAACCCCGTTTTTTTAATGCCACAAATATGCCTAGAATTTGCCCCGTTTATATGTGTATTTTACTAAGTCAGGATTGTTATACTATAAATATGTAATAAATAAAATTTATAGGAGATTTTGGATGAAGAGAATAATATTAAGAGACATCATGTTTTTTGTTACTACATTGTCTGTAATTGCAATATTATTGATTGTGGTAAATATAACTACTAATGGTAAGATAAAATCAACAAGTGAATCTTATTTAAAGAGTGAAAAAAATAGTGTAAGTCAAAATAATATTCAAGGCAACACAAAAAATACTGCATTTAAGACTACTATACTAAGCACTGGAAAATCAGACTGTATATTAATTGAGATAGGCGATAAAGTTGTAATGATTGATACAGGAGAAGATAAAAATGGAGAACAAATAGTTGATAAATTAAAGGAAAAAGGAGTAAATACACTTGATTATTTGATTTTAACTCATTTAGATAAGGACCATATAGGTGGAGTCGATAGTGTGCTATCTAGTGTCAAAGTAAAGAATCTGATACAAGCAAATTATGAGAAAGACAGTAAACAGTATGATGAGTATACAGATTCACTTAAACAAGCTGGTGTAGAACCAGTAGTACTGAAGGAAAAGATGAATCTTGAAATCAATAATGCAAAAATAAGCATACAACCAGCTTCAAAAAGTGATTATGAAAGTTCAAATGATTATTCAATAATGACTAGTATAAATTATGGAGAACACAGGTTTTTGTTTGCAGGAGATGCAGAGGAAAAAAGGTTGGCAGAGTTTATAAGTGAAAATACCTTAAAATATGATTTTGTTAAAATTCCTCATCATGGAAGGTATGACAAATTAACTGAAGCATTTTTAGAGTCTATTACCCCAGAATATGCTGTTATTACTTGTTCAGATAAAAAAGCTCCTGATGAAGATGTATTAAAAATATTAGAAAAACTGAATGTAAAAACATTTTTGACTTCTGCTGGAGATGTAGTCATCAATAGTGATAGCAAGACATTGAGTGTTAGACAATAATTTTTTTTAGAAAATCTTTGAAAAAATTTAAAAAAATCATTAGCAAATATTACCCCTTAAACATAGTATATTTTAGGAGCTGAAACTCCACATACAAAATAACTAGGAGGTAACATATTATGTTGGATAGATTTTTTGGTGAAGGCGGATTTGGCGGATGTGCTTGGTGGATAATAATATTATTCTTCTTATTCTTAGCATTCCAAGATTGTTGGGCTGAGATGGACTTATGTGCATGGATACCTTTCTTAATAGTATTATTAATACTTTGTGAATGCGGTGACGTTTTTGATGGAGGATGTGGATGCTAAAAAAATCAATTTAGATGATTTAACAAAGCGTACGGTGGGTATAAGTAAAATACCAAACCAATCACAATCTAGTGTTTGAAGGTAGTCGGAAATCCCCCGCTACCTTCTTTTTTTATGTTTAAAATCTATTTTTGAATTATTTCATTTACATATAATAATTTTTAATATAAAGTCTGTTATAATTAAAAAGAAAATAAACTTTATTTATAGGAGATGTAAAAATGGCTATAGTAGATAAGATTTTCAATGAGATAAAACTTATGGTTGCAAGACTTTTATTGGGAAAGAAATACAGTGAATATGAAGAAAAAGATTTAGTGTATAATACAGAAGAAGAAGTTATACTTATTACCTTGAAACGACTAGTTTTTCAAGGAAAAGTGAATGAAGCAGAAGAGATTTTATTCGATAAAGCTAACACTGTGAATACTGAAAATATGCAGTATATAGCAATAGAATTTTACACTATGCTTATGGAAAAAACTGATGAGGAATTAGAGGCTATGAATTTCTCTAAACAAGAAGTATATCAAGGAATAGAAGATATTAGAAAAGTATTGAACTTGGAGTAAAAGATATATGAGAATATTGAAATAAATTAGTGATAAGGTGAGAATATTATATTTAGATATATAAAATATAATATTCTTATTTTATTAGTTATATGAGTATATCTAATTTACTATAAAACTATCTTGAAAAAAATTAATCTTAATTGTATAATATTACTTTGAGTGAAAAAGTATTAACATTTTTTTATAAGATGTTTTACTAAAAAAATATATATAAATATACTGTTATCAATAAGAAATTTAATTTAGTGAGGTGTTAAGATGAAAATAGGATTTGACCACAAAAAATATTTAGAAGAGCAGTCTAAATATATCTTAGAAAGAGTAAATAATTTTGACAAGCTTTATTTAGAGTTTGGAGGAAAATTAATGGGAGACCTTCATGCAAAAAGAGTACTTCCAGGATTTGATGAAAATGCAAAAATAAAAGTATTACAACATATGAAAGAAAAAGTAGAAGTTGTAATTTGTGTATATGCAGGAGATATAGAAAGAAATAAAATAAGAGGAGACTTTGGTATCACTTATGATATGGAAGTTTTAAGATTAATAGATGATTTAAGAGGTTATGAGTTAGATGTAAATAGTGTAGTAATTACTAGATTTGAAGGACAACCTGCTACAACTGTATTCATAAATAAATTAGAACGTAGAGGAATTAAAGTATATAAGCATTATCCAACAAAAGGATATCCATCAGATGTTGAGACTATAGTTAGTGATGAGGGGTATGGAGCAAATGAGTATATAGAAACTACAAAACCAATAGTAGTAGTGACAGCGCCAGGTCCTAATAGTGGGAAACTTGGTACTTGTTTAAGTCAGTTATACCATGAAAATAAAAGAGGAAATGTAGTTGGATATTCTAAGTTCGAGACATTCCCAGTTTGGAATGTACCTGTGAAGCATCCTTTAAATATAGCTTATGAAGCAGCTACGGTTGATTTAAAAGATGTAAATATGATAGACTCATTCCATCTTGAAACTTATGGTGAAATGTCAGTAAACTACAATAGAGATTTAGAATTATTCCCAGTGCTTAAGAAAATAATAGAAAAAATAACTGGAAAAGAATCAATTTACCAATCTCCAACTGATATGGGTGTTAATAGAGTTGGATTTGGAATAATAGATGATGAAGTAATAAGAAAAGCCTCGATAGAAGAAATAATAAGAAGATACTTTAAAACTGCCTGTGAATATAAAAAAGGACAAGTTGATAAAGGTGCTTATGATAGAATGAAAATGATTATGGAAGAACTTAACCTAAAACCAGAAGATAGAAAAGTTGTCTTACCTGCTAGAAATTACAGTAATAAATTAAAAGAAAATGCTGATAAGAATGATACTTGCCCTGTAGTAGCGCTAGAGTTAGAGGATGGAACAATATTAACTGGTAAGGGTTCTGACTTAATGAATGGAACAGCAGCAGCTGTATTAAATGCAATTAAACACTTAGCTAATATATCTGATGATATGCATTTAATATCACCTGTAATATTAGAACCTATTATAAATCTAAAAACAAAAACTTTAGCTAGTAGAAATGTTTCTCTTAGTTGCCAAGAGGTTTTAACTGCACTTAGCATTTGTGCTGTAACTAATCCAACTGCACAATTTGCTATGGAAAAATTGGCATTATTAAAAGGATGTCAAGCTCATTCTACTACTATACTAAATAGAGACGATGAACAAACATTTAGAAAACTTGGCATAGATGTAACTTGTGACCCAGAGTATCCATCACAAAATCTTTACTATAGTTAAAATTATATAAAAAAATATGGGCTGTTTTAAAGTAATAGTTTGAGCAGTCCATTACAATTATAATAAAATCAGTAGGCTGCCTTGTATAAGGCAGTCTTTTGTTTTTAAAACATCCCATTTAAATTAATATATATACTGTTATCCATAAGGAATTTTAAATTTAGTTCCTTGGAATACCTATTGTAAAGCTTTTATATAGTTTTTGCAAGTGTTTTTAAGGATTTTTTATAAATTATATTAAATTAGTTGATTATAGGATGTTTTATATATGGAAAATATCAATATGTAAAGAGAATTAAAAAAAAGAGCATAAAGAAACATAAGTTTGGTATAATTAAAAGGTAATCTAAATAAACTCAATCTGTTTGTATTTTAAAAGGTGATAAGGATGGAACTTCATAGAAAAATAATTCACATAGACATGGATGCTTTTTATGCATCTATAGAACAAAGGGATAATAAAAAATTAAAAGGAAGACCTGTTATTGTTGGAGGAAATCCACAAAGTAGAGGTGTAGTTGCAACTTGTTCTTATGAAGCTAGAAAATTTGGTATACATTCAGCTATGCCATCAGCTGTAGCTTATAATAGGTGCCCATATGCAGTTTTTGTAAGACCTAGATTTGATGTGTACAAGGGTGTATCAAATCAAATAAGAGATATATTTTATAGATATACTGATTTAGTTGAGCCATTGTCTTTAGATGAAGCTTACTTAGATGTAACAAAAAATAAAAAAAATATTGACTCATCAATTGAGATAGCAAAGCAAATAAAAAGAGATATATTTCGAGAAGTTGGTCTTACTTCTTCAGCTGGTGTGTCATACAACAAGTTTCTAGCCAAAATTGCGTCGGATTTAAAAAAACCTAATGGTCTGACTGTAATAAATGAAAAAAATGCCCAAGAGTTTTTAGATAAATTACCTGTAAATAAATTTTTTGGTGTTGGAAAAGTTACTTCAAATACCCTTAAAAATTTAGGTATAAAAACAGGATACGATTTAAGGTGTTTAAATTTATTTGAACTTGAAAATATATTTAAGAAAAAAGGTTATGAATTGTATAAATTCGCAAGAGGAATAGATGATAGACCTGTAGAGCCAAATAGAGTTAGAAAATCTGTTGGGGCAGAGACTACATTAAGTCATAACCTGGATATTGATGAAGAAGAAACACGCAACATTCTTGATGAACTTTGTGAAGAGGTATGTCATAGATTAAAAAATTCTGAGAAATTTGGAAAGACACTTACATTAAAAATTAAATATGAAGATTTCACAAAGATAACTAGAAGTCTTAGTTTAGACCATTATATTGATGAATATAGTGATATAAGAAGTGGCATAGACAATTTATTAAGAAATGTCGAGATGAATAGAAAACAAATAAGGCTATTGGGAGTTACAATATCGAATTTAAGTGATAAAAAAGAAACCTACAAAGATATTACTTTATTTGAGTATATGGATAGTATCCAACTATAGTTTTTTAAAAAATGAAATAACACTAGTTTTGATGTTATATAATTAAGACTAGTGTTATTTTGTGAATATTTTTATTACTTTATTTTTCAACATTATGTATTGTATAACTATATATAAATACTTTATATTTGTAGGAATTTTCAGTCAGAAACTGACCTAAAAGGTCTACTTTGTTTACATAAAGAGAATAATATGATATAATTATAAAAACAACTTATAATATTGCTGGAGGTTGCTTGTCGATGAAGGGGATGATAGATTATGATAGAAATAAGAAATGTAACCAAAAAGATAGGAAATAATGTTATATTAGATGATATTTCTCTAGTTGTAGAAACAGGTACATTGGTGGTTTTAATTGGTTCAAGTGGTTGTGGGAAGACTACAACATTGAAGCTTATAAACAAATTAATAAAACCTACATCTGGTGAAATATATATTAATGGCAAACCAATTTCTCAAGAAAATGAAATAGAGCTTAGAAGAAAAATAGGATATGTTATACAGAACACAGGCCTATTTCCTCACCTTACAATAAAAGAAAATATAGAGTTAATTCCACGCCTAAAAAAGGAAAAGTCCATTGAAGAAATTGAGCAAAGAACATTACAACTACTAGAGATGGTAGGTCTTGATAGTGATGAGTTTTTAAATAAGTATCCTTCAGAACTTAGTGGTGGTCAACAACAAAGAATTGGTGTTGCAAGAGCCATCGCAACTGATGCTGAGATAATATTAATGGATGAGCCTTTTAGTGCTTTAGACCCAATAACAAGAACATCTTTACAAGAGCAATTATTTTCTCTTCAAGATGAATTGAAAAAAACTATAATATTTGTAACTCATGATATGGATGAGGCTTTAAAGATAGCTGATAAAATTTGTATTATGAAGGATGGGAGAATAGCACAATATGATACTCCAGAAAATATACTTAGAAAACCTGCAAATGATTTTGTAAAAGATTTTATTGGAGAAGATAGAGTTTGGGATAATCCAGAGTATATAAAAGCAAGGGATATTATGATAAAAAATCCTATTGCTGTAACTTCAACGAGAACTGTAACTCAAGGGATAGAAATTATGAGAACAAGTAAGGTTGACAGTTTACTAATTATAGACAGAGCTAAAACATTAAAAGGGATTGTTACAGTAAAGGATATGAAAGATATTAATGACAAATCAATATTACTTGCTGATATTATGTCAAAAGAGCCTTTACATGTGAATGAAGGAGATAATTTAGTTGAGATATTGAATGTAATGAACCGTAATTCGGTTGGATATATTCCAGTTGTTTCTGATGAAAATAAACTTGTGGGGCTAATTACTAGAAGTAGTTTACTTTCCGTTTTAAGTGAACAATTCCTAGAAATGGAGGTGAGTGTCCTTGGATAATTTTTTTAACTTTATACTATTACAAAAGGATAAGATTATAGAGCTTTTAATACAACATATGAGTTTAACTGTTACATCTATTTTGATAGCTATAATAGTTGGAGTTCCTCTTGGAATAATTATTTCAAGAATCTCATCTCTTAGAAAAATAATACTTGGATTTGTAAACTTAGTCCAAGCAGTTCCGTCTATGGCACTTTTGGGTCTTCTTGTACCCATACTTGGGATAGGAAGTAAACCAGCCATATTTATGGTAGTAGTCTACTCATTACTACCAATTGTAAAAAATACGTATATAGGTATAACCAGTATTGACCCAGTCGTATTAGAATCAGCTAAAGGTATTGGTCTTACAAGAAATCAGACATTATTTAAAATACAATTTCCTTTAGCACTACCTATAATAATGGGTGGGGTTAGAATTTCTGCTGTTACAGCTGTTGGTTTGATGACTCTTGCTGCGTTTATAGGTGCAGGTGGTCTAGGATATTTAGTATTTTCAGGTGTTCAAACTGTAAACAATAATATGATTTTAGCAGGAGCAATTCCATCATGTATAATTGCACTACTAGTTGATTATTTATTTAGTAAAATTGAAGTTGCAGTTACTCCAAAAGGATTAAATCCAAAAGCACCAAAGAAAAATTATATAGCACTTAAAGTAATATCTGTTGTAGTTGTTGTTTCAATGTTGTTTGTTGTTTTTAGTTCAAGTTTTTCAGGTAAGAAAGATACAATAACTATTGGTTCTAAAGATTATACAGAACAACTTATACTTGGTAATGTTTATGCTGAATTAATAGAAAAAAATACAAATCTTAATGTTAAGAAAAATTTAAATCTAGGTGGTTCATCTGTTGCATTTAATGCAATTAAATCTGGTGAACTAGATATGTATGTGGATTATACAGGTACACTTTTGGTAAATGTAATGAAACATACTCCAATTAAAGATGCTGATGAAGCATATAAGGTTGTAAAAGATACTATGGAAAAAGAAAATCAGTTAACTTTACTTGACCCTCTTGGATTTAATAATACTTATACATTAGCCATGATGCCTGAGACTGCCGAAAAGTATGGAATAAATACTATTTCTGATTTGACTAAATATGGTAAAGACTTTACTTTCTCGCCAACTTTAGAGTTTGAAAATAGAGAAGATGGTCTTATAGGAATCGCTAGAGATTACGGATTAAAGTTTAAAGATGTAAAAGCAATGAATGGAAGTTTAAGATATACAGCTTTAGCTAATAATGAATCTCAAGTTATAGACGCATTCTTAACTGATGGTCTTATTAAAAAGTTCAATCTTAAGATACTAGAAGATGACAAAAACTTCTTTGTACCATATTATGCAGCTCCATTAGTAAGAGAAGATACTTTAAAGAAATATCCTGAGTTAGAAAAAGTTATGAATATGCTTTCAGGTAAAATCAATGAAGAGACTATGAGAGAACTTAACTATCAAGTTGATGAGCTTGGTAAATCACCAGAGGACGTTGCTCATTCATTCTTAGTTAAAGAAGGTTTAGTATAAAAAATTAATAGTTCCTATCAAAGACTTAAGTTATAGATAATATTTTATATATTGTCTATAACTTATTTTTATGTATATCAAAACAATGACTGAATTTTTTATTTAGAATTAAGTTTCAAATTGAATGAACAAGTACAACCAATTTTGAATATAAATATAATAAATGTGATTATATATAATTTTATTGTCTAGTTAATTAATATTGATACATAGTCTTTTTTCGATTAAATCGAAGGGAGGAGGTAGATTATTATGGATAATTATAAGAAAGTAAAGCAAGTATTATGGATAATTTTATTTGCTAATTTTGCAGTAGCATTATTAAAAATCATTATTGGTAATCAAATCAAGAGTTATAGTATGACAGCTGATGGATTCCATTCTCTGTCAGATGGAGCATCAAATATAGTAGGACTGATAGGCATTTTCTTTGCGTCTAAACCAAAAGATAAAAATCATCCTTATGGACATAAAAAATTTGAAATTATAACTAGCTTATTTATTAGTGGAATGTTGTTTGTTATAGCAATTAAGATAATTCTTAGTGCAGTGTCAAGAATATCCAATCCAATTACACCTTCTATAACTATAGAAAGTCTAATTGCTTTAGTAATTACACTTTTTATAAATATTTTTGTATGTATGTATGAATATAGGATTGGAACTAAACTGAATAGCTATGTCTTGATTTCAGATTCACTGCATACAAGAAGTGATATTTTTGTATCTCTAGGAGTATTAGTTACTCTAATTGGTGTAAAATTAGGATTCCCAGTAATAATAGAATCTATAGTACCTATTATAATCTCTGCATTTATAATTTACTCAGCTTATGGAATATTTAAGCCATCTATTGGAATTTTAGTAGATAGGGTAGCTGTAGAGGAGGATTATATAAGAGAAATTGTGTTTGAATTTAATGAAGTAAGAGATGTCCACAATATCAGAAGTAGGGGAAGTAAAAGTTCTATTTATATTGATATGCATGTGATGGTAGACCCCTTTATAAGTATAGAGCAATCTCATGATTTAACACATAAAATTGAAAAACAAATCCAAGAAGAGATTAATGAAAATGCTCAAGTAATAGTTCATATTGAACCTTTTTATAGCTTTTAATTTGGTTATAAAATGTCAATCGTAAAATTTTATAATTTATAAAAAAAATATTATACCATAAATAATTTATAAAAAATATTTATGGTATAATATTTTTTGTAAAGAGAAGAAGTCTTAATATATCTAAGGAGGAGTTTATAATGAGATACGTTGAATATGGGAAAACAGGGAAAATGGTTTCAGTAGTTGGTTATGGTGGATTAAGGTTTGATTTAGAGAAAAGCAATCAAGAAAATGCCGATTTAGTTAAATATGCATATGAAAAAGGTATTAATTACTTTGATACAGCACCAGGGTACTGTGATGATAGAAGTGAAGATATATTTGGACTAGCTTTTAGACAAATGATGGCGGAAGGTAAAACTGATTTTTATGTATCAACTAAAGAAAAACCAAAAGTTTGTGATACATCAGAAAAAGCTATAGCAGCTGTAAAAAAATCAATAGAGAGATTAGGCGTATCTAAAATAAATTTTTATCATGTATGGAATATTAGAAAGATGGAGCATTACGAACTAGCTATGAGACCTGGAGGTCAATATGAAGGATTATTAAAATGTAAAGAAGAAGGATTGATTGACCATATAGTATTCTCATCACATCAGCCAGGAGACGAAGTTATAGAGATTCTTGATGAAAATAAGTTTGAAGGTGTAACTATGGGAATCAATATATTAAACTTTCCATATAGATTAAAAGGAGCTAAATATGCTGTTGATAATGGATATGGTGTTGTAGCTATGAATCCATTAAGTGGTGGAACTATTCCAAAATACAATAAAGAGCTTTCTTTTTTAGCAAAAGAGGATGAAAGCACTATAGAAGCCGCCTTAAGGTTTAATATAGGAATTCCACAAATAAGCGTATCTTTGATAGGATTTAATAAAAAGCAAGATATAGATGATGCATGTAAGATTGCAGATGAAAATAGAATTTATTCAGATGAAGATATACATGACATTGAAACAAGATTAAATCAAAATATGAATGAAATATGTACAGGATGTGGGTACTGTAAGGTATGTCCAAAAGGTATTAATACTCCAGCTTATATGCTTTTTTATAATGAAAAGCAGATGTTTAAAAAGAGTGATGAAGAGATGACAAAATTAGTTTATGGATTAGGACATTGGAATTATACAATGAATAGTGATGCAAAAGCTGAAGAATGTATATCTTGTGGAAAATGTGAAATTGAATGTACTCAGCATTTACCTATAATCGATAGATTAAAAGAGATTAAAAAATGGGAAGAAGATGGAGTTAATAATGTTACAGTGTAATTAATTTATATTATGCTAGAAATTCATTATTTAGGAATACTTTAGAATATGGTTTTAGTATCTAAGGAGACAAGCTATAATATTGTCTCCTTAAATTATGTTTTTGTACTTTACTAATAAATACTATATATATAGTATCTATTTAAATATAGCATTAATAAAGTGAATATTGTGGTTGTAAATAAAGACTTATTCAATTAAAATAAAACAAGTAAGGATATTATAAAGGCGACTATTAAAATTAAGGGAATAAATTATAGGTAGTAACAAATCCTATATAATGAATGGATGGTGATATATATTGATGAGTAAAATATTAAAATACAAAAATGAGATGTTGTTGTTTATATTAGTTGTAATAACCTATCTAATAATAACTAAGATATTTTTTTCAAAAACCACTATATTTTATGATTTGAACAATACTTATGATGTGTTATTAGATACAGATACTGGCGTTTTATTCAATTTAAATGTATTTGCTATAAATCAAGATAATAGCAAACACATATTATTTTCAGCAATTATATCAATTTTTGCATATCCAATATACTTATTTTGTACATCAATAGCAAATCCAGGAACAGCCGATTTTAATAGCGCTTATGGATTTGGATTGATTTGTCTACAAATAATAACTAGCGCGATGTCTATAACTTTAGTTTTTAATCATATTAAAAAGATAAAAATGCAGAGGTTAACTTTAATTTTACTTACTATGATAATGATATTTTCTTTCCCACAACTATTTATGACTTTGAATGTAGAGAGATTTATATATAGTCAGTTTTCGTTAATATTTTTTATACTTATTGCAAATAAGATGAAAGGAAAAAATTCTTATTTGGTTGAATTAGCTGCTATCCCTTTGTTTGGAATAACTATTAGCAATATATATTTGTATTTTTTTAATATTATATTTGAATTTAAGCTAAAATTAGGAAAAATGTTAAAACATTTAGCTACATTTATCTTAATAGCATATATTTGTGTAGTTTCAACGAAATCTTATGAGAGTTTTATGAACCTTGGCAATGTAATACAGTATGACACGAAATTTATAAGAAGTGGGCCAATTTTAGAAAAAATTGCAATGATTATAGAAAGATTGTTGTATTCAGTTTTTTATTTTCCTGGAGCAGAGCTTAAAAAAGGTCTGTTTTTGCAAAATGGAGAAGTTGCGACAATACCAGTTATTCTTACATTATTAGCATTTTGTTTTTGTGTTTTGTCAGTTATTGAAAACTCAGAAAAAAGAGTTCCTAAACTATGTATGGGAATAATTATATTCAACTTAGTTTTACATGGAATAATAGGATATAATCTAGTTAATTCAAGTATAATGGCTATAAATTTTAGTTTTGCAGTTATAGTCTTATTGGCTTATTTCACTAAAGCACTTAGAAAAAATGAAAAAAATATGTACAATATATTTCTATCATTGTTACTGGTTACTATAATAATTAGTAATGTAAATGGATTTATAGAAATTTTAAATATAGGGATAAAGTCATATCCTGTTTAAAAAATAATATTGAAAGGGTAGTAAGTTTATGAAACAGACAAATACAAATGTAAAGCTTCTTACTAAAATTTCAGATTATATAAAACTAATGAGAATAAAGCAATATATAAAGAATTTCTTTGTATTTTCGGCTATAATTTTTTCAAATAACATACTAAATACAAATTTACTATTAAAGACATTTATTGCATTTGTATGTTTTTGTCTTATATCATCATCAGTATATGCATTGAATGATGCTATAGATATGGATAAAGATAAAAAACATCCTAAAAAACGTAATAGACCAGTTGCAAGTGGGAGAATAAGTAAAAAAAATGCTAATATACTATTTGTAATATTAGCTTTGATTTCAATTAGTTTATCAATAGTTGTTAATTTCAGATTGACTATAATTCTTGTTCTTTATTTGATAAATAATATATTATATTCTCTTAAATTAAAGAATATAATATTATTAGATGTGTTTTCAATATCTCTTGGATTTATATTTAGGGTTTATGCAGGGTGTGTAGCCATAGATGTAAACTTATCAAATTGGATAATATTATGTACCTTTTTCTTATCTTTGTACTTAGCTTTTGGAAAACGTAAAAAAGAAATAGAGACTTTAAGAGATGATGCAATTGAACATAGAAAGATACTAGAAGATTATGACATAGAAAATCTAAATCAAATGATGGTAGTTATGTTAAGTTCTACAATTGTGTGTTATGCTTTGTATTCTACAAGTAATCCAGAAAAACCACGTATGATATTTACAACAATATTTGTAGTTTATGGTGTACTTAGATATAATTATATAATTAACACTACAAATGAAGGAAATCCTACCGAGATTGTATTAAAAGACTGGGCTTTAAAAATAAACGTAATATTGTGGATAATTGCATGTTTAATAATATTAATTTTTTAGTGAGAGGATGAGGAAATACTTATGAAGAAAAGTGTATTATTACTCGATGTAGATTATACTGTTATAAATACTGATAGCATGTTAGATTTTTTTATTTATTCTTTAAAAAATAAAACATTTAAAACTATTATAAAGTTGCCATATATTGTTTTTACTCTAGCTATGTACTTACTTAGAATAGTACCTTTGAAAAGAGCAAAAGAGGCAATCTTTCATCCAATAGTAGATTTTAGTGAAGAAGATTTAAATTTTTTTTTTGATGACTGTATTATGAAAAAAATTAACGAGTCTATGAAAAAAATTATTTACAAAAACAAAAAAGAACATAATATTATAATTATGATAACAGCATCTCCATATGCGTATATGAAATACTTTAAAGATTATGGTTTTGCAGATGAGGTCATAGGCACTGAGTTGTTTTATGAAAATTCAAGATATAAAAACCAATTTGTGGGGGAAAACTGTAAGGGAATTGAAAAAATACATAGAATAAAGGCTGTATTAGATAAGCTTGGGATAGAGATTGATTATGAAAATTCATATGCATATTCGGACTCTAAGAGTGATTTACCTATGCTTTCATTAGCTAAAAATGCTTTTTTGGTTAGTAAAAAGAATGGTGAGGTTATAGAACGAATAAATTCATAACTTAATGTCACTTAGAATAGGAGGGAATAGTTTGGGATATTTACACATATTAATTTTATCTATGGTTCCTGTAACAGAATTAAGAGGAGCCATTCCTATAGGTATTGCAATGGGTTTAAATCCTATGTGGGTTTATGTATTTAGTGTAATTGGTTCTACTTTGGTATCGATTCCCTTGATATTAACATTTAGGCATGTATTGCAATTTTTAAGAGGGAAAAAATTATTTAAAGGGATTGCAGATACAATTGATAGAAAAATAAATTCAAGAATGAAAAAATTAAAAAGTGTTTCAATGATAGGTATAATACTATTTGTAGGGATACCACTTCCAACTACAGGAACATGGACCGCATCTGCTATAGCTTCTATACTAAAAATGAGAATAAAAGATGCCTTTGTAGGAGTATTTATTGGTAATTTATTATCAGGAGTTATAGTTTCAGCACTTTCTCTACATATAATATAAAACTATCCAAGCAATATGTTTGGATAGTTTTTTTGTGAGTATCATTTAAATTCATTTTGCTCTAAAATGTTTACTATGGCTAAAGAAATATAGTATAGTATTATTTGTGAGGAAAGTACTAAAAATTTTCCTACTAATAAAATAAATTTTTTATATAGAATAAAATTTCAATCACAATAAATTTTAATTAATAGACTAAGGAGGTTTTAAGGTGGAAAATTCAAGCACTAATTTAGGAAATGAAAGTGTAGGAAAATTGTTATTTAAACTTGCTACGCCCGCTATTATTGCACAAATCGTAAATGTTTTATACAACATAGTGGATAGGATTTTCATTGGAAGAATGGAAAGTGGAGAAGTTGCTATGGCAGGTGTCGGAGTAGCATTTCCGATAATAATTATAATAACTTCATGTAGTTATTTAATTGGTATGGGAGGAGGACCATTAGCTGCTATAAAAATGGGTGAACAAGATAATGATGGTGCAGAGAAAATAATGAGTAATAGTTTTTCTGTATTAGTGATTTTAGCAATACTTTTAACTATAGGTTTTCAGATTGGAAAAGAGCCTTTGCTTTGGATGTTTGGGGCAAGTGAATCTACTATTGGATATTCAATGGATTATTTAAAAATTTATTTAATAGGTACAGTATTTGTTCAAATCTCACTGGGAATGAACACTTTTATAAATACCCAAGGATTTGCTACAACTGGTATGATTACAGTTGCTATAGGTGCTTTGATAAACATAATACTTGACCCAATTTTTATATTTGGTCTTAATATGGGTGTAAAAGGAGCTGCATTAGCCACTATAATTGCACAAGGTGTTTCCGCTATTTGGGTATTGGTGTTTCTATTTGGAAAGAAAAGTATACTTAAGATAAAAAAGAAGTATATGATACCTAAAGTAAGTATTATATTACCAGTCTTGGGGTTAGGAATATCTCCATTCATAATGCAATCTACAGAAAGTCTAGTACTTATAGCATTAAATAGTAAATTGCAGATGTATGGAGGAGATTTAGCAGTAGGTTCAATGGCTATAATGAGTAGTATAATGCAAATTCTTATGCTTCCTAATATGGGCTTTACACAAGGAGCACAACCAATAATAAGTTACAATTATGGTTCAGGACAACTTGATAGAGTCAAAAAGACATTTAAATTGTGCCTATTGTCATGTTTTACATATTCTACTATTTTGTGGATTCTACTTATGATGTTCCCTGCATTTTTTGTTGGTATATTTAATAAGAATCCGCAGTTACTTAGCATGACTAGTTGGAGTATAAAAATATATTTTGCAGGTTCTTTTATGTTTGGAATTCAACTAGCTTGTCAACAAACATTTTTAGCACTTGGAAAAGCAAAAATATCTTTGATTTTAGCTCTTCTTAGAAAAGTTGTACTTTTGATACCTTTAATATTTATACTTCCAACATTTTTTAATGAAAAACTTTTTGCAGTACTTTTAGCAGAGCCAATTGCAGATATAACAGCAGCTACTATAACAGCAATCTGTTTCTTTATATTTTATAAAAGCTCTCTATCAAAATCTAAAACGACAGAAGAATAATATATATAATATAAAATTTCCATGAAAATATTTTAATAGATAAAAATTAGAATTTGTATTTTAATTTAATAAGATATTTTCTATAATGTATAAAGATATAAAGTTGAATTAATTTTTAAAATTACAATAAGAAAAATGTAAGTATTTGCAATATTAATGGTATAATATTTACAGATATGATAATTAATAAAAGGAAAGGATGTTTATATAATGGAAAATGATTTAACAATGCAAGAATTACTTGACCAGCAAGAACAAGTATTCAGCAAAGTGAAAGTTGGAGAATTAATAACTGGAAAAATAATTGCAGTGAGAAATGATGAAGTACAATTAGGATTAGACTACGGGTTTGATGGGATAATACCTATAAGTGAATTAAACATAGAAAAAAATCAATATATAGAAGACTTATACCATATAGGTGATGAAGTAAGTGCTGTAATAACAAAAGTATCTCAAAAAGATGGGACAATAACTTTATCTAAATTACAACTTGATAAAAGAAATGATTTTGCAGAATTACAAAAAGCTTATGATGAACATAGAATAATAACTGTAAATGTTGAAAAAAATATAGACAAAGGTGTATTTGCTAATTACAATACATATACATTTTTTATACCAATCTCTCAACTTGATACAAAGTTTATTACAGATACATCTAAATTTGTTGGTCTTAATTTAGAAGTTTATATAAGAGACTTTGATATTAGAAAGAATAGACTTGTAGCATCTCATAGAGATGTATTACAAGAACGTATAAATAAAGAGAAAGAAGAAAGAAGAGCTCAAATTAAAGCAGAAAAAGAAGCTGAAAGAGCTAGAATCAAACAAGAAAGAGAAGAAGAAAAAGCTCGTATTAAAGTAGCAAAAGAAGAATTATTTAATTCTCTTGAAGTTGGACAAAAAAGAGATGGTAAAGTAACGAAGATAATGTCTTATGGAGCATTTGTGGATATTGGTGGAATTGAAGGATTAGCACATATAAATAATTTAGCTTGGGCAAGGGTTGAAAATGTTGAAGATGTTGTTTCAGAAGGTCAAGAAGTAGAAGTTTATGTGTTAGATGTAAATAAAGATACTAAAAAAATTGCATTAGCATTAAAAGACATAAATAATGACCCATGGGATTTAATAGCAAAAGAAGTGAAAATTGATGATGTTGTTAATGCTAAAGTTCTTAGAATAATAGAAAAGGGAGCTTTTGTTCAAATTAAAGAAGGTGTAGATGCTTATTTACCGATATCTGAATTGAGCGATACTAGAGTTGCTAAAGTTACTAATATTGTTAATATTGGAGATGAAGTTAAAGTTAAAATTCTTGACTTTAAACCAAAGACTAAAAGAATGTTAGTTTCAGTAAAAGAAGCGACTAGAGAGCCAGAAGAAGATATAACAGAATACCTAGAAGTAGAGGAATCTTTAGGAAGTATTGGAGAATTATTTAAAGATAAATTTAAAGATTTAGAAGTATAAAATAATTTAAAATGGGGCTGTTTTAAAACATTACTCTGTCTATTATGACAGCTTTAGTTTTGAAATAGCCCTTTAGCTATCTACAAAAAATTATATAAAATATCAGGAGGAAACTTAATGAAAAAGTCTATTATAGATGTACATTGTCATACCTTAATAAGTGGACATGCACATAGTACTTTTAAAGAAAATGTCGAAGAAGCAGTTCATAAAAATATAAAATATCTAGGAATATCAGACCATGGACCTAATATGCCAGGAGGGCCACATCCATTTTATTTTTATAATTTACATCTACTTCCACGAAAAGTACAAGATGTAAGAGTCCTTAGAGGAATAGAAGGAAATATAATGGATTATGATGGAAATTTAGATGTTCAGGAAGATATGTTACAGCATCTAGACTATGTAATTGCAAGTCTTCATAGACCTTGTATAATTTCAGGAACAAAAGAAGAAAATACAAATGCTATTTTGAATGTAATGGATAAACCTAAAGTAAAAATAATTGGTCATCCAGATGATAGTAGATATCCTTTAGATTATGAATCTATAGTAAAGAAAGCTAAAGAAAAAAATATTCTTTTGGAAATAAATAATTCCTCATTAAGTTCAAACTCTCATAGAACTGGAACTTGGGAAAATGCAAGTCACATGCTAATGTTATGTAAAACACATGGGGTAAGAGTGATTCTTGGTACAGACTCTCATATATGTTATTCTATAGGCGAATTTGAAAATGCAGAGAAAGTTTTAAAATCAGTAGATTTCCCAGATGAATTGGTCATAAATTATCATGAAGACGAAATTATAGAGTTTTTTGATATAAATTTTTAGAATCGTGGGAGTGAAAAAATTTGAGTAAAAATAAGTTTATCTATATGAATTATTATGACAATGGTTATTTTAAAAAAGGAATGGTTATATATATGCTTTTAGCACTTGTAATTTTAGCTACAATTTTTATATATTCAACTAAAATCTTATATCTTTTATGTATAGTAACAGCAGTTTTTCTTTTTAAACAAGGACGTGATTTTTTTAATAAATATGAGGGAAAAGTGTATCTTACTCTTGATAATCATTCAATATTAATAAATAATCAATGTATATTCAGTATAAAATCCAAAAAAAATCAAAAGTTTAACTATAAAATAATAGAAAAAATAGAAGTGGTAAAAAAAGTATTAAATATATACACAGACGATTTTAATTATAAAATAAGATTGAGTGCACTGAGCTTTGAAGATGAAAAAAAATTATTAAATATTATAGACGAAAAGTTGAAAAAATTTAAGGGATAACACTATACTGTTTTCAATAGTTAGCATGGTTTATAAAATTACTTGTTAAAAATAAAAAATAAAAAAATATAGATATTTATTTTTTTTGTGTTGACAATATATTTTAATGTGTATATAATAACTATTAAATCAAAATATTTAGAAAATTTAAATGATTAAAAAAGCGATGAATAGAAGCAGTAAGAACAATGAAACTTTCAGAGAGCTAAAGTATGGTGTGATTTAGTAGTTGATAGTTCTGAACTTGTCTAGGAGCTGTTTCCTAAGATTTATGTCTTAGGATAATCGGAGTAATTCCACGTTATAGGAAATATAGTCATTATAATTATTTATGTTGGCTATTACTAAGAGAGCTTTTTAGAAAGCTAAATAGAGTGGTACCGCGAGCAAAACCTCGTCTCTAATTTTACTAGAGATGGGGTTATTTTTATTCTAATGATAAAATTAATATTTATTCTTATGAATTAAATGGGGTAGGATTGCGTCGATATAAGGTATACTGGATACAAAAAACATAAAAGGGGGAAATAACATGAAATATGGAAAGTATAAAAAGTATGGAAAAATGCAAATAGAAAATCGTAAATGGCCAGACAAAGAGATATTTAAGGCTCCAATTTGGTGTAGTGTTGATTTAAGGGATGGAAATCAATCACTACCAACACCTATGAGTGTAGATGAAAAAGTCAGAATGTTCAAAATGCTTTTAGATACAGGATTTAAGGAAATAGAAGTGGGATTTCCATCAGCATCAAATACAGAGTACACATTCTTAAGAAAATTAATAGATGAGAATATGATTCCAGATGATGTAACTATACAAGTTCTTACACAATCCAGAGCTCATCTTATAGAAAAAACATTTGAATCAATAAGAGGGTGTAAGAAAGCAATTATACATTTATATAATTCTACATCAATTCTTCAAAGAGAAGTAGTCTTTAATATGAGTAAGCAAGAAATAATAGATATAGCAGTTGAAGGGGCAAAATTGTTCAATGAAGAGATAAAAAAATATCCAGAGACAGAGTTTACTTTTGAATATTCACCAGAAAGTTTTACAGGAACAGAAATGGATTATGCACTTGAAATATGTGAGGCAGTGATAGATGTCTGGAAGCCAACTCCACAAAAGAAAGTGATAATAAATCTTCCATCAACAGTGGAAATGGCAACACCAAATGTATATGCAGACCAAATAGAATGGTTTTGTGAAAATGTAAGTTGTAGAGATTCTATCATATTAAGTTTGCATACTCATAATGATAGAGGGACTTGTACAGCAGCAAGTGAACTTGGATTATTAGCTGGGGCAGATAGACTTGAGGGTACCTTATTTGGAAATGGTGAAAGAACTGGGAATATGGATATAGTGAATGTCGGACTTAATCTTTATACACAAGGAATAGACCCAGAGTTAGATTTTAGCAATATTGATAAGATAAGAGAAATATATGAGGGATGTACAAAACTTGTAGTCCATGATAGACATCCATATGCAGGGAATCTTGTACATTGTGCTTTTTCTGGTTCTCATCAAGATGCTATTAGAAAAGGCATGATAGCAATGAAAAACAGAGCTAATGATTACTGGGAAGTTCCATATTTACCAATAGACCCTCATGATATAGGAAGAGAATACAAAGAGATTATTAGAATAAATAGCCAATCCGGAAAAGGAGGAGCTGTTTATATAATGGAAACAGATTATGGATTTATGATACCTAAGAATATGCATTCTGATTTTGGAAATGTAGTAAAAATGGAATCTGATAGAATAGGGGAAGAACTTAGCAGTGAAGCAATATTTAACTTATTTAAGAAGGAATATATTGATGTTGAGAGCCCTTATAAAGTTAAAAAATATAAAATAAAATCAATGGATGAACTAAACTATGAAAATGATGATTCTAATGATACTAATATGATTGAGATGACCGCAAGAGTAACTTACATGGGAAATGAACAAAGAATTGTTGGTATAGGAAATGGACCTGTAGATTCGTTTAATAATGCATTAAAAGAATGTGGCATGAAAGATTACAAATTCAGGTACTATTGGGAGCATGCATTAGAAGAAGGCTCACATTCAAGAGGTGTCGCTTATGTAGGGATAGAACACAATGATAAAGTCTATTTTGGTGTAAGTATATCAGAAAATATAAATACAGCAGCTATTAATGCACTTATGAACGCGATAAATAAAAGTTATATTGAGGAGGAAGTAAAAGATGGGGATGACTATGACACAGAAAATCTTAGCAAAACATGCTAATTTAAATGAGGTTAAGAAAGGGCAGCTAATTGAAGCAGATTTAGATATAGTTTTAGGAAATGATATAACATCACCAGTAGCCATTAGAGAGTTCGAAAAATTAGGTATTGAAGATGTTTATGATAAGACTAAAGTAGTAATGGTCTTAGACCACTTTGCACCTAACAAAGATATAAAAAGTGCAGAGCAATGTAAGTTTACAAGAAGTTTTGCGAAGTCAAAAGGCGTTATAAATTTCTTTGATGTAGGAGAGATGGGAATAGAACATGTTCTTCTTCCTGAAAAAGGGATAGTAACAGCTGGAGATGTAATTATAGGTGCAGATTCTCATACTTGCACATATGGAGCCTTAGGAGCATTTTCCACTGGAGTAGGCTCAACTGACATGGGAGCAGGCATGGCCACAGGAAAATGTTGGTTTAAGGTACCTGGAGCAATAAAATTTATATTGAAGAATAAACCAAATAAATGGATAAGTGGTAAAGATGTAATACTTCATATAATAGGTAAGATAGGCGTTGATGGTGCACTTTATAAGTCAATGGAGTTTTGCGGAGATGGAGTAAAGTATTTATCTATGGATGATAGATTTACTATTTGTAATATGGCAATAGAAGCAGGTGCTAAAAATGGAATTTTTTCAGTAGATGATAAAACTATGGAATATATAAATTCACATAAGTGTACAACAATAACGAAAGATGTAAATGTATATGAAGCAGATGAAGATGCTGTTTATGATGAAGTATATGAAATTGATTTAGCTGAATTAAGAGAGACAGTAGCTTTTCCTCATCTTCCTGAAAACACTAAAACAGTAGATGAGATTGATAAAGATATAAAGATAGACCAAGTTGTAATCGGTTCTTGTACAAATGGAAGAATATCAGACCTTGAAGTAGCAGCTGAAATCATGAAAGGTAAAAAAGTAGCAGATGGAGTCAGAGTAATGATATTCCCTGGAACTCAACAAGTATATCTTGAAGCTATAGAAAGGGGTTATATCACTACATTTATAGATGCAGGAGCAGCAGTTTCCACTCCAACTTGTGGACCTTGTTTAGGAGGTCACATGGGAATACTTGCATCAGGAGAAAAATCAATTTCAACAACAAATAGGAACTTTGTAGGAAGAATGGGGCATGTTGATTCAGAAGTATATCTTTCAAGCCCAGCTGTAGCAGCAGCATCAGCTATAACTGGTAAAATATCAAAACCATCAGAGATAATTTAAAGGGGGTAAAATTTATGATTGCTAATGGAAGTGTTTTTAAATTCGGAGATAATATAGATACAGATGTAATAATACCAGCTAGATATTTAAATATAGCTGATTATAAAGAATTAGCTATGCATTGTATGGAGGATATTGATGATAAATTTGTTTCTAAGGTAAAAAAAGGAGACATTATAGTTGCCACTAAAAACTTTGGTTGTGGTTCATCAAGAGAACATGCTCCAATTGTAATAAAAGAAAGTGGAGTATCCTGTGTAATTGCTTCTACTTTTGCTAGAATATTCTTTAGAAACTCTATAAATATAGGGCTTCCTATACTTGAATGTGAAGAGGCTGCTAACAATATAGAAGAAGGAGATAATATAGAAGTAGATTTTTCTACAGGTGTCATAAAAAATATAACAAAAGGAAAAGAGTATAAGGCAGAACCATTTCCTGAGTTTATGCAAAATATTATACTAAATGAAGGCTTAATCAATTCAATAAAAGTAAACAGGGGGTAGTGGGTTATGAATTATAATATAGCAGTCATAAAAGGTGATGGTGTTGGACCAGAAATAATAGAAGAAGGTATAAAGGTTCTAAATAAAATTTGCTTTAAATTTAACCATAGATTCGATTGTGAATATGTATTAGCTGGAGGATGTGCTATAGATGAAACTGGAGAGGCCTTACCAAATAAAACTGTTGAAGTTTGTCGAAAAAGTGAGGCTGTATTACTTGGTGCTGTTGGAGGTCCAAAGTGGGATAAATGTAAGGGTGATATAAGACCAGAAGCAGGTCTTTTAAAGTTAAGAGAGTCATTGGGATTATTTGCCAACTTAAGACCAGCTACAATGTATGAAAGTATAAAAGAAGCTTCACCACTTAGAGCAGATATAGTTGAGAAAGGCATTGATTTTATTGTTGTGAGAGAGTTAACAGGGGGCATTTATTTTGGAGAACGTGGAAGAAAAATTATTGATGGCATTGAAAATGCTTATGATGTAGAGACATATAACGAGAATGAAATAAGAAGAATTGGAAAAAGAGCTTTTGAAATAGCTAGAGATAGAAAAGGAAAACTTATAAGTGTGGATAAGGCAAATGTGCTTGAAAGTTCAAGACTATGGAGAAGTATAATGGAAGAACTAGCTAAAGAGTTTGAGGATGTAGAGTTATCTCATATGTATGTTGATAATGCTGCGATGCAAGTTGTAAGAGACCCTAGTCAGTTTGACGTAATAGTAACTAATAATATATTTGGAGATATAATATCTGATGAAGCATCCATGATTACAGGTTCTATAGGTATGTTACCATCAGCATCACTTAGAGAAGATAGTTTTGGTATGTATGAGCCAATACATGGAAGTGCACCTGATATAGCAGGAAAAAATATTGTAAACCCAATTGCAACTATTCTATCTGTAAGCATGATGCTAAGACATAGTTTTAATTTAGAAGAGGAAGCTAAGTGTATTGAAGATGCTGTGCAAAGTGTACTTAATAAAGGCTATAGAACTAGTGATATTTATAATGGTATGGGAACTGTTGTAGGAACTAAGGAAATGGGCGAATTAATAGTAAATGAAATTTAGAATTATAATTTAATTTATATAATACAGATTGAATGTATGATTTGGGAAATTAGTAAAAAATCTATTTTAATATAGTTTATTTTTAGAGTACAATATGGTTTTAAGTAATTTTAATTACATAAAACCATATTGTGTTTTTTTTAGAAAGTAATACATAAGATTAAAGTCATCATATCGAAATAGTCTATTTTTAGTATTAGAAGTTTGCAGGTATTTAATTAATATTATATAATATATTTTAGAATTATTTAATATTAAGCAACTATCAATGTAGGTTAGGAGATGGATTTTTTGGCAAAGTATAAGGTTTTAAAGAAGCAAAATAGTAGCAAATCTTGTTTAGTTTGTGGAACACAAAATGAACTAGGACTTAAAGCAGATTTTTATGAACTTGAAAATGGAGAACTTGTATCAATTTGTAATACAAAAGATTGGCATCAGAGTTATCCAGGAAGAGTACATGGAGGTATGTCTGCTGCAATATTGGATGAGACTATTGGAAGAGCTGTAAGTATAAATGATGACCAAATTTGGGGAGTGACAGTATCTTTAGAATTGAAATATAAAAAGCCAGTGCCAACGGATGCGACTATAAAAGTTGTTGGAAGAATAACTAAAGAAAATAGGAAATTGTTTGAAGGTACAGGTGAAATCATTCTACCAAATGGAGATGTAGCAGTGACAGCAACTGGAAAATATATGAAAATGCCTATTGGTCAAATTTCAGAAGGCGACTTTTCTGATGAAGAATGGTTTTTCGAAGAATCAAAAGAAAATGTAGAATATATTGAACTTTAATTAAAAAAAGTTTATATCTAAAAAACATAAAATTAAAAAATTCTATAAAAAATATAAAATAAAAATAAATTAGCTATACTAAAAAGATTTCTCTTAATAGCATTAAATTTACATATCAAAAAAATTAATTTACATAGCTAAAAAGTCTATTTTTTTTGAGAGTATATTTCAGAATATTCAGACTTGTGATGATGTGCAAAATGAATGATTTCATAAAATATATAATAAAAATTATATATAAAAAATAAATTTTATGTTGACATAGTTAATTCAGCTTGATATTATAGTTATTAAAAATAAGGACAGTAAAAACGCTATCCATATTACAAACTAAAAAAGGGGGGAATTATAATGAGTAAGAAATTATTTATTCCTGGTCCTATTGATGTTAAAGAAGAAGTCTTGCAAAAGATGGCTACACCAATGATAGGACATAGAGGAAAAGATGCATCTGTACTCCAAAAGAGTATAAGTGAAAAAATGCAAAAACTATTCTATACAAACAACACGATACTTTTATCCACGTCATCCGGAACTGGTTTAATGGAAGGCTCCATTCGTTCCTGTACATCCAAAAAGGCAGCAGTATTTTCCTGTGGATCCTTTGGTGATAGATGGTACAAAATGGCAGTGGCTAATAATGTCCCAGCGGATATATTTAAAGTTGAATTAGGAGAGGCAACAACACCAGAAATGGTTGATAAGGTGCTTTCTACTGGAGAATACGATTTAATAACTGTAACTCACAATGAAACTTCAACTGGAATAAGAAACCCAATAGAAGAAATTGGAGAAGTTGTTAAAAAGTATAAAGATGTGGTCTACTGTGTAGACACTGTAAGTTCAGCCGGTGGAATAAAAGTCGAGGTTGATAAGATTGGAATAGATATTTGTATAACATCAGTACAAAAAGCACTGGGATTACCACCAGGAATGTCTATTTGCACATTTTCTCAAAAAGCAATCGATAGAGCTAAGCAAGTACCTTTTAGAGGAGTATATCTTGATTTGTTAGCAATGTATGAATACTTAATCAAGAAAAACTACCAATACCCTTCAACACCATCTCTTTCTCACATGTTCGCTTTAGATTTCCAATTAGATAATATATTAGATGAAGGCTTAGATAACAGGTTTAACAGACATGAAGACATGGCAAACTTAGTTAGAAACTGGGCTAAAAAACACTTCCAAATTTTTACCAATGAAAATCACTTATCCAATACACTTACTGTTATAGAAAATACTCAAGGTATTAGTGTATCAAATTTAAATTCAAAATTACAAGAACGAGGATTCCAGATAGCAAATGGCTATGGCGATTTAAAAGAAAAAACTTTTAGAATTTCACATATGGGTGACTATACTGTCGAAGATGTACAAGAATTATTAGATAATATTGATGATATATTAGGTTTTAATAAATAATATTATAAAATTATGTATTTTTAATAGAAATTTAGAATATATAGTAGAATATATTTTATAAAAATTACATATTAAATTTTTAACAAAGAATAGGGAAATTTGATATGACTTTAATAAAAAAATATTTTGAAAATTATATAAACAGAAAGTTAAACTAAATAAAGTGTTTTATGGATAAAAATACTTTAAAAAATAAAAATTGGGAAAATTAAGTGAATAAAAATTGGAGGAGTTTGTTATGTATAATATATTAATTACTGATGGAATAGAGAAAGAAGCAGCGAGAAAATTGAGAGAGTTAAATTTTAATGTGATAGAGCAGTTTTATGAAAAAGATGTTTTAGGAGATAAACTTAAAGATGTTGATGTACTTGTAGTACGTTCAGCTACTAAAGTTACTAAGGATGTAATAGATAAAGCATTAGAGGGCAAAAAATTGAAGTTAATAGTAAGAGGTGGAGTAGGATTAGATAACATAGATGTTAAATATGCAGAAGCTAATGGCATAAAAGTTATGAATACTCCAAATGCAAGTAGTATATCTGTTGCAGAGCTTACAATAGGTCAATTATTTGTACTTGCAAGATTCATAAATACTGCAAATGTAACTATGAGAGATGGAAAATGGGAGAAGAAAAAATATAAAGGTACAGAAATTAATGGAAAGACACTTGGACTTATCGGTTTTGGAAGAATTGCAAAAGAAGTTGCAAAGAGAGCCGAACTATTAGGTATGGATGTCATATATACTGACATAATGGGTGAAGCACAAGGCTTTAACAAATATAGATTCTGTGATATGGAAGAAGTTTTAGAAAAGGCAGATTTCTTATCTTTACACATACCATTTGATAAGAATAAGGGGGCAGTAATAACTGAAAAAGAAATAAACAAGATGAAAGATGGTGCTTATTTAATAAACTGTGCAAGAGGCGGTTTAGTTGATGAGAAAGATTTACTAAAAGCATTAGATGAAGGTAAATTATCAGCAGCTGCTATAGATGTTTATGAACAAGAACCTACACTAAATCTAGACTTAGTAAATCATCCAAGAGTTTCTCCTACACCTCATATTGGGGCATCTACAGTAGAAGCTCAAGAAAGAATAGGAGAAGAAATAGTAAATGTGATTCAAGATTTCTTTCTTGACTTCAATAATCTAATAGAGGTAGCATTATAAAATATTTATATAATTAGGGGGAAATGAGTAATGGCAACTATTAAACCATTTAAGGCGATTAGACCAAATAAATATATAGTAGATAAAGTAGCAGCACTTCCTTACGATGTTATGAACAGTAAAGAAGCTAGAAAAATTGCAGAAGGGAATCCATATTCATTTTTGCATATAGATAAATCAGAAATTGATTTAGATGAAGATATAGATTTATATGATGAAAAAGTTTATTTAAAAGCGCGAGAAAATTTAGATGAATTTCGACAACAAGAAATTCTAGTAAAAGATGATAAAGAGTGTATATATATATATAAACAAATCATGGATGGTAGAGCTCAAGTTGGTATAGTAGCATGCATATCAGTTGATGAAAGCTTAAATGGAACAATAAAAAAACATGAATACACTCGACCAGAAAAGGAAATTGATAGAACTAAGCATATAAAATACTGTGATGCTAATACGGGAACTATACTTGTAACTTATAAACATCAAAGATTGATAGATGATATAATCAATGATTTTATGGATAATAATGACCCTTTATACGATTTTGTAACAGATGACAAGATAGAGCATACAGTATGGAAGATTGAGAATGATGATATAATATGTAATTTAGTAGATGAATTTGGAAAATTAGATTATCTATATATTGCAGATGGTCATCATAGGACAGCTTCAGCAGAAAATGTAGCAAAAGAAATGAGAGCTAAAAATCCAAACTATACTGGAAAAGAAGAATTTAATTATTTTATAGCTATGATTGCACCAGATGAGAACTTAATGGTTTTGGATTATAATAGAGTTATCAAAGACTTAAATGGTTTAAGTGAGGAAGAATTTATAAATAAAATAAAAGAAAATTTTGAGCTAGAAGAAATAGAAGGAAAAGAAAAATATAAACCTGACAAAAAAGGAACTTTCGGGATGTATCTAGGCAATAAATGGTACAAAATGGAGGCTAATAAGAATTTATTAGAAATAGAAGACCCTGTTGATTCATTAGATATTTCTATATTACAAGACTATGTTATTGATGCTATTTTAGGAATCGAGAATCCTAGAGTAGATAAAAGAATTGACTTTATTGGTGGTATAAGAGGTCTTGAAGAATTAGAAAAAAGAGTGAATGAAGATATGAAGATAGCTTTTGCAATGTATCCAACTAGTATTGAGGATTTGATAAGAGTAGCAGATGCAGGCAAGATAATGCCAGCAAAATCAACATGGTTTGAACCTAAAGTAAGATGTGGGCTATTTCTACATGAAATAAATGAATAATTAAACAAGGGCTAAAAAGTGAGATTTACACTTTTTAGCCCTTGTTTTTGTTCAAAGTTATATATGATATATAAACACTAGAAGATAATATTTTTAATAATAGTTACCTTTTTTAGAAAATGGATAATTTTAATATATAGATAGCAGTATTCTATGTTATAATTTAGAATGAAAATTTATGTTTTATAATAATAAATTATATTTTCACACTTATAAAAATGAAAAAATAAAAGGACATTATAATGTTATGCTAGAATTATTATCCGATAATACATATTATTTTTTTTGTATGAAATTAAGGGGATAGTAATTAATTAGAAAAGGAATGAATAATAATGAATATATTACATTATCAGTTTTGATAAATTAAAAATAGAGTTAGAGTTCTTAATATTTATTAAGAGTAAAGTATGAACCAAGGTTTTATAAATAAATCTGAAAGTATGTTGTTTAATTCTAATATAGGAAGAAATAAAATATTTATTAAAAAATCTTAAAAATAGGAATGAATGCAAATGTTTGCAAAATGAATAAAGAATACTCGGTTTTAGTTAAATATTTTTTCTATTTTAAGATAATTTCCTACTGAAGAATTAAATAACATAATTATATAATGAGGATGTGAGTATGATTAACAGACTAAAGCCAAGAATATTAGGTATTAGTATCTTGTTTATTATTATAATTATTTTAACGGGTGGTGCTATTTTTAAGTTCAAGTTTAAATTAGATAATAAGTTAAAGGAAACCACACATACATATTTGTCCGAGTTTACAGAACATAATATAATTAATCTCAAGACAAAACTTAGTGGTCAATTTGACATGCTTGAATCTATTGCTAATTTTATTGGAAATTTGAACAATATAAATGATGAAATGGTAATTGATTTAATGGATTCTAGTGTAAATCGAAGTTCTTTAACTAGTATGACTGTTTCTAGATTGGATGGAAAAAGTTATTCTAATGATGGAATCATCAGTAATATTCAAGATAGAGATTACTTTAAAAAAGCTAAGAATGGGGAAAGGAATATATCAGAGCCTTTAAAATCTAGTATCGATAAAAAAGAAATAATAGTTTTATCAGCACCCATTTATAAAAGTGGGAAAATAGTGGGTGTTTTAAGTGGAATTTATGATTCAACAAAGTTAAATGAATTATTAGGATTATCAGCATTTGATGAAAAGGCAGATGTTTTTGTTGCAAAAAAAAATGGAGATATAATTGCTCAAAGTACAAATAGTAAAATGATATCCTGTATATTTAAACTTTTCAACAAAGATAATTGTAATGAAGTAGATTGTATAAAAACCATAAAAGAAAATATGAAAAATGATAAATCGGGATATTCTAATTATAATTTAGATAATGAGAAATTTATGCTAAATTATCGACCACTTGGGATTAATGATTGGTATGTTTTTTCTGTTGTACCAAATGAAATAGTGTCTATTCAGTCAGAAAATATATCTTATGATGTATATATATTCGCATTGGAAATACTACTAGTTATATTGATTTTCATAGTATACATAGCCTACATTATAAATAATAATACTAGGGTCATTATAAACGAAAAAGAAAAGTTTAAAGCACTTACAGATAATATACTAGGAGGTGTTAAAAACTGTCTGAAAGATGAAGATATGACTATGTCATATGTAAGTCAAGGGTTTCTAGAACTTACAGGTTACTCTGATGAAGATTTAAATAGAATATTTAAAAATAAATTTAAAGATATGATTTACAAAGAAGATATAGACAAGTTTAATCGTACTATCCTAAATCAGTTAGAAAAACAAGATAAAATTGAAGTTGAATATAGAATTGTAAAAAAAGATGGAAGTATAATTTGGATTTTAGAGAGAAGTAAATCTATAAAGGATAACAAAGGAAATGAGTGTATTCAGGGAGTTTTAACTGATATAACAGAACTTAAAAAGACACAAGAAGAGCTAAATTCAAAACGATTTGAAATAGAAGCTATTAATAATAATATTGTTGGTGGTATAGTTATAACTGAGATAAATGATGATTTTGACAGTATATATTTAAATGAAGGATATTTAAATATGATTGGATATACACGTAAACAACTGAAAGACGAACTAAATAATAAATTAATAAAACTGATTTTTAAAGATGATAGAAGAGGACTTATTGATAGTATTAATGAACAACTCAAAATAAGTGATACATTTGCGAGTGAACAAAGAATAGAGAAAAGGGATGGAACTATTATATGGATTTTATTAAAAGGTAGAAAAATAGTTTATGAAGATGGGAAATCTGTATTATGTAGTGTTATTGTAGATATTACTTCTGCTAAACTATTAGAACAACAGCTTAAAAAAAGTGAAGAACGTCATGAGATTATTATAAAACAGACTCAAAATATCATAGTAGAATGGGATATAGAAAAAGACCAAATGAATATTTCACCAAACTGGTATAATAAGTTTGGCTATGACCCTATAACCGAAAATGCAACAAAAAATCTAATTAAATCAGTAGATATATATCAGGATGATATGGATAAATTTATTTCATTAATTAAACTTACTTCAGAAGGTAGTGAATATGAAGAGTGTGAAATTAGACTTAGAATTAGGGATACTACTTATGCCTGGTTTAGCATAAAGGCAACAACACTTTTTGATGATAATGGAATGCCTTATAAGGTTGTAGGGAGTTTGACTGATATTGATGAGGTAAAGCGAGAAGCTGAAAAATTGAAAGAAAGGGCAGAAAAAGACCCTTTGACAGACTTATATAATAAAAAAGCATCTCAATCGCTTATAGAAGAGTACATAACATTAGATAAAAAAAGAAAAGGTGCTTTAATGATTATTGATATTGATGATTTTAAAGGAATAAATGACAATTTAGGGCATTTATATGGGGATGCTGTGTTAAGTGAAATTGCAAGTGATTTAATTAATTTATTTAGGGCATCTGATATAGTAGGAAGAATTGGTGGAGACGAGTTTATTGTTTTTATGAAAGACGTTTCTGAAATAAGAGATATTATAAATAAAGCTGAAGAATTGGTTAAAGCCTTTGAAAGGTCTTTTGTAGGGGCAGGAAACAATTATAAGATATCCTTAAGTGTAGGGATTGCTAGATTTCCACAAGATGGTCTGGACTATATGCAGTTATTTAGACGTGCAGACATAGCTCTTTATTCAGCTAAAGGAAAAGGTAAAAATTGTTATACATTATATGATAAAAGAATTGATAAAGCACAATATATAACTAATACAAGAAATACGTATGAAAATGTCAATATAGATAGGACTTTTAAAGAACATATAACAAACTATATATTTGATATACTATATGAATCAAACGATATAGAAATGGCAGTAAACTTAATTCTAGATATTGTAGGTAGGCATTTTAATGTAAGTCGTGTCTATATATTTGAAAACTCAGATGATAATTTAGCTTGTAAGAATACATTTGAATGGTGCAATGAGGGGATAAGTTCAGAAATTGATAATCTTAAAAATATTTATTATGATGATTTAGGCAATTATCTTTTAAACTTTAATGCAGATGGATTATTTTATTGTAATGATATTGATAGTTTGGGTAGTGATGAGAAAAAAATACTTAAGCCACAAGATATACGTTCAATATTACAATGCAAAATTTTGGAGGGTGATGAATTTAGAGGTTTTGTAGGTTTTGATGAATGTTCATATAATCGTATGTGGACTAGTGATGAAGTAAATACACTAACCTTTATATCTAAAACACTTAGTATGTTTTTATTAAAAATGCGTATACAAAACAAGCTAGAAGAGTCTTTAAAGATTCAAAAGTCTGTAATGGACAATATGGATATATGGGCGTATGTTGTTGATAGAAATACTTATGAATTGTTATTTATAAATAAAAAAATGCTTGAGTCAGCACCAAATACTCATATAGGGGATTTATGTTATAAGGCAATCTTAAACAATCAAAACAAACCTTGTAAAAAATGTCCTATGAGGCATTTAAAAGATAGCAGTGATACTTGTAAATCATTTATGCGTAATAAAAAATTTGATATAAATGCAAATATAACTACAACTACTCTGAAATGGTTTGATGGCAAAGATGCATGCTTAATATTTGGGAATGAAGTAAGTAGTTTTGAGCCTGAAGAAAATGTTTAAAATATAGTATTATGAATTTACTTAAAATCACAATTTAAATTTATTAGACTTAAAATGCCTATATAAATTATTTAAGTTGTGGTTTTAAGTATTTTTTGTGATATAATTAAGCGTTAAGAACAAAATAAAAAGATACTTTTGTATGAAAAATATTTGTTAAATATATATTGAGCAGGTGATAATATGGAAAATAAGTTTTTACCAATAAGTAAACAAGACATGATAGATAGAGGATGGGAAGAATTAGATTTTGTTCTAGTTACAGGAGACGCATATGTAGACCATCATAGTTTTGGGACAGCAATAATATCTAGGGTTTTAGAGAATGCTGGATATAAGGTTGGAATAATAGCACAACCAGATTGGAAGACTACAGACGACTTTATGAGGTTAGGAAAGCCTAGACTTGGATTCTTAGTCAATGCAGGAAATATGGATTCAATGGTTAACCATTATTCTGTTAGTAAAAAACACAGAGACAAAGATATGTATTCTCCAGGTGGAAAAATGGGTTATAGACCAGATAGAGCGACTATAGTTTATTGCAATAAAATAAGAGAAGCATATAGCGATGTTGCAATAATCATAGGTGGTATTGAGGCCAGTTTAAGAAGATTTGCACACTATGATTATTGGAGTGATAAGGTTAGAAAATCTATGTTAATAGATAGTGGTGCTGATTTATTAGTTTATGGTATGAGTGAAAAGCAGATTGTAGAGGTGGCAAATGCACTTAATGATGGATATTACCCAAGATATATTAGACACATTGATGGGACATGTTATGTTGCAGATACTTTGGATGAAATATATGATAAATATATATTAATTCCATCATATAAAGAAATATGTGAAGACAAAATGAAATATGTAGAGGCTTTTAAAATTCAATATGATGAGCAAGACCCATTTAGAGGAAATGTAATTGTTCAACCTCAAGGAGGTAAGTATTTAGTACAAAATAAGCCAGAAAAGCCTCTTAGCAGAGAAGAATTAGATGAAGTATATGGTTTACCATATCAAAAAACATACCATCCTGTATATGAAAAATTTGGTGGTATACCAGCGATAGAAGAAGTTAAATTTAGTATAGTAAGCTCAAGAGGATGTTTTGGAAGTTGTTCATTTTGTGCAATAACATTTCATCAAGGGAGAGCAGTTCAAAGTAGAAGTGAAAAATCAATTATTGATGAAGCAATAGGAATAACAAATTTAGATGATTTTAAAGGATATATACATGATGTTGGGGGGCCAACAGCTAATTTTAGAAGGCCAGCATGTAATAAACAAATTACTAAAGGTGCTTGTAAAAATAGACAATGTCTATCACCATCACCATGTAAAAATTTAGATGCAGACCATAGTGAGTATCTACATTTACTTAGAGCAGTAAGAAAATTACCTAAAATAAAAAAAGTATTTGTGCGTTCTGGTATCAGATATGATTATGTAATGGCAGATAAAAACAATAAATTCCTTAGAGAATTGATAGAGCATCATGTAAGTGGTCAATTGAAGGTAGCACCAGAGCATATATCAGAAGAAGTTTTAAAATATATGCAAAAACCAGCAGGAAAAACTTATGATAAGTTTAGACAGAAGTTTTTTGCTATAAATGAAGAATTGGGTAAAAAGCAATATTTAATACCATACTTAATGTCTAGCCATCCTGGTTCAACATTAAATAGTGCTATAGAGTTAGCTGAGTATTTAAGGGATACTCATTATCAACCAGAGCAGGTTCAAGACTTTTATCCTACGCCTGGAACTCTATCTACGACAATGTTTTATACAGGTATAGACCCACTTACAATGCAGCCAGTTTATGTGCCTAAGGCAAAACGTGACAAGGCAATGCAAAGGGCTTTATTACAGTATAGAGCACCTAGAAATTATGAATTAGTATATTCTGCATTAGTAGAAGCTGGGAGAGAAGACTTAATTGGTTTTGGGCATAGATGTCTGATAAAGCCAAGAGATGAGAAGCCTTATTTTAATAGAAATAATTCTAAGAAAAATACATCTAAAGGTGTAAATAAAAACAAAAGAGCCAATACAAATAACAAAACTAATAAGAATCAACAAAAAAGTTCAACTAAGAAAAAGAAAAGATATTAGAAGATAATATAAATAAAAAGATTTAAATAAGAAGGATAATTCGATAAATTAACAGAAATTAATATAAATAAATATAATTATTTTATAAGATGTTAGCTTTGGGAGGAAAAGATGAAAAAGTATATTTCTATAATATTATTAGTAGTATTCGGTGTGACTTTTTTGGTAGGATGTTCATCAGAGCAAAGTAAATCTCCAAAAAAAGAGTTATCAGTTGTTAAAGAAGTAAAAGTGGCTGTTCCAGATGGATTGCCAGCAGTAGCAATAGCTAAACTTGCAAATGAAAATCCAGAAATTAAAGAGGGATATGAAACAGAGTATAGTATTGAGAAGACACCAGAGGCAATCTCTACGAGAGTGATGAAAAAAGATGTAGATATAGCTATAGTTCCATCAAATATGGCTGCAATAGCATATAATAAAACTTCATCATATAATATCGTTGGTACTGTAGGAATGGGTTCACTTTATTTAGTATCAACAGAAAATATAAAAGACTATTCTGATTTGCTTGGTAAAGAAGTTGGATGTACAGGTAAAGGGCTTACTCCAGATATAACTATGAAGAGTATTTTATTGCAAAAGGGTATAAGTTCTTCAGATATAAAGTTCAATTATGTGAATTCAGCAAGTGAATTAGTACCATTATTGGCTACTGGTAAAATTACAACAGGTATTGTTCCAGAACCTGCACTTAGTGCTTTGATGTCTAAAAATCCAGATATAAAAATCATAAAAAGTTTAAATGACTCGTGGAAGGAAATGAGCAGCTCAAAAGAGGGCTATCCACAATCTACATTAATTGTGAAATCTGAGTTCTTAAGAGATAATAAAGATTTTATTGATTCTTTTGTAGGTCAATTATCAAATAGTATAGATTGGGCAAATAAAAATCCTGAAGAATTAGGTGCATATTCTGAAAAAATAAAAATATCTACTGAATCAAAGATAATAGGAAAAGCTCTTGAAAGAGCTAATTTAAAATATATTCCAGTTAAAGATATGCTTGAAGACTACAAAAACTACTATGATAAATTGGCTGATTTTGATGATAAGACATTAGGAGGCAAAGTACCTGATGAAGCAATATACTCTGTTGAAAAATAAAAAAAATAAAGAACAATTTATAGATAAATTAGAGGTAACACTTTCTTGTGTTATCCTCTTATTTTTATGGCAAATTATTGCTTTGAAAATTGATAATGATATCTTTTTGCCAACAGTAGTTCAAGTATTTAATAGTATTAAAGAAATCATACTTAATTCTAATTTCTATATAGACATACTTTATTCTATGGGAAGATGTTTTTTTAGTTTTTTATTTGCTGTGGTTTTTGCTATTATATTGTCAATAATGTCCTATTTAAGTAGATTTTTTAGAAACTTATTAAAACCAATTAATGCGTTAGCACGTTCAATACCAACTATGATATTGGTAGTACTTGCACTTATTTGGTTTGAAAAAGATAGCACGCCTTTTATAGTTGGATTTGCTATAGTTTTTCCTATATTATATGATAACGTTTTAGGTGCTATATTGAATATAGATAAGAATTTATTAGAAATGGCAAGTGTATATAAAATAAGATTTATAGATAAGGTACTAAAAATTTATTTGCCAGCTATAAAATTTCAAATTATATCTATACTAGTGTCAACATTTTCTTTGAGCTTGAAAGTTGCTATAGCAGGAGAGGTCTATAGTCAACCTACATATGGTATTGGAACTATGATACAGACTGAAAAAATTAATTTTAATACATCTGGAATATTTGCATGGATAATTATCGTTCTATTAATTTCTGCCATTTTACAAATAACTCAAAAGTTTTTAGCAAGGAGAGCTTTTTTATGGAAAAGATAAAGTTGAGTATTGAAAATATAAATAAAAGGTATGACAATCGTATTATATTTGAAAATTTTAATATTGATTTTTATGTTAATGAGGTTAACTGTATTCTTGGAAAATCTGGCTGTGGAAAAACTACACTTTTGAACATAATAAGTGGAATTATTAAAAATGATACTGACAATCTAAGTATCAAAGAAGAATTGAATAGAGTAGAAAATAAATTAGAAGCTAGTTATATATTTCAAGATGATAGACTTATAGACTGGTTAACAGTAGAAGAAAATATAAAGATAGTCGTAAATAGATACTATAATAAGGTTCAACTAAATAAAATTTGTGATGAGTATTTAGAATTAGTTGGAATTAGCGAATATAAAAAGTTCTATCCACAAATGCTTAGTGGTGGTCTTAGACAAAGAGTAAACATTGCCAGAGCGTTTATATACCCATCAAAAAATATTATAATGGATGAACCTTTTAAATCTATTGATGTAAAGAATACACAAATTATAATGGATAATTTTAAAAAGATACTAAAAAAAGAAAAGAGAACTGTATTATTTGTAACTCATAATATAGAGGAAGCATTATTTTTAGCAGATAGAATATTCATTTTAGGAGATTCTCCAATTAGAATAAAAAAAATATTAAAAAATTCTAATGAATTGGAAAAAAATGAAGTCTTGAAGTTGATATAGAGTTATAATAATATTGTCATTTTAAAATATACTTATTTAAAATCTATAAGGCTGCGTTAAAATAGTACAGAATATTCGAAAAGATGTGTAATGTTCGTATTTTATAAAAGGGAAGTGAATGTATGGTTAAGACTAATGCTATGAGAATATTAGATTCAAATAAGATTGATTATAAAGTAATGTCTTATGAAGTGAAAAGTGAACATGTAGATGGTGTTGAGGTAGCACATGATATAGGAAGAGATGTAAATGAAGTGTATAAGACTCTAGTAACTCAAGGAGTTAGTAAGAATATATATGTATATGTAATACCAGTACATGAAAATTTGGACCTAAAAAAGGCCGCAAAGGTAGCTAAAGAGAAAAGTGTGGAGATGATTCATGTAAAAGATATAAATAAGTTTACAGGATACATTAGAGGAGGATGTTCTCCTATAGGTATGAAAAAGCTTTATAGAACTTTTGTAAATGAAAGTGCAAAAAATCTGGAGACGATTATTGTGAGTGCAGGAAAAATAGGCTATCAAATAGAGCTGTCACCATTTGATTTACAAAAGCTTATACAGGTAGAATTTGTAGATGTAATAAAAAAATAAGCATTACATATAAAATATAGAGATTATGTGCTTAATAATAGGATATATATTGTTTATAACATTAATAATAACTCTTAAATAAATATTCAGTTGCTTATATGTAATTATACAAAAATATTGAGAAATTTTAAGAATAATGGTAAAGTGTAAATGTAATCACGAATATTTTTTATAAAGTAATGGAGGGATGTTCGATTGAGGAAAATAAAATCTGAACAAATTGTTGAACATGTAAAAAAACTTTGTATAGAAGCAAGTCTATATTTAGGAGAAGATGTTCTAAGTTGTATAAAAGAAAGAGCTAAAAGTGAAAAGAGTGAAGTTGGAAAAAATATATTAAATATATTAGTTGAAAATGCTGAAATAGCAAAAGAAAAAAATATACCAATATGCCAAGATACTGGTATGGCTGTATTTTTTGTTGAATTAGGACAAGATGTTGTAATTGAAGGAGATACACTTACTGATGCTATAAATGAGGGAGTAAGACAGGGGTATGAAGAAGGATACTTAAGAAAGTCTGTTGTAAGTCCTATTAGCAGAGTGAATACAAAAGATAATACACCAGCTATTATCCATTATGAGATGGTAAAGGGTGATAAGGTTAAAATAGAGTTTGCAGCTAAGGGATTTGGAAGTGAAAATATGAGCAAGATGAAAATGTTAAAACCTTCAGATGGTTTAGAAGGTATTAAAAAATTCATAATAGATACAGTTTCAGAAGCTGGACCTAACCCATGTCCTCCTATGGTAATTGGAGTTGGTATAGGTGGAACTGTGGATAAATGTGCTCAAATAGCTAAAAAGGCACTTTTTAGAGAACTCGGAGAATTTAATAAAGATGAAAATATAGCTAAACTTGAGAGTGAATTATTAGCATCTATTAATAAGCTTGGTATAGGGCCTCAAGGATTGGGTGGAACTACAACAGCTTTAGGCTTAAATATAGAGACTTTTCCTACACATATAGCAGGTCTTCCTGTTGTTGTAAATATAAACTGCCATGCATCAAGACATAAGAAGGTAGTAATTTAGGAGGAAAATAAAATGATAAAAATAACTACACCTGTAAGTGAAATTGATATAGCTAAATTAAATTGTGGAGATACTATTAGTTTGAATGGTATACTTTATACAGCAAGAGATGCTGCTCATAAAAGGCTGATAGATTGTATAAATAAAGGTGAGGAATTACCTTTTGATGTATATGGTCAAGGAATATATTATGTAGGACCGACTCCTACAAAGCCAGGAGAAGTTATAGGAGCTGCTGGTCCAACAACTAGCTATAGAATGGATGACTTGACTATACCTCTTTTAGAAAGAGGTCTTAGACTTATGATAGGTAAAGGAAAAAGAAGTGATGAAGTCATAGAAGGGATGCAAAAATATGGAGCAGTTTACCTTGCTGCAATAGGTGGAGCTGGGGCATATATTTCAAATTCAATAAAATCATGTGAAATTATTGCATATGAAGATTTAGGAGCGGAAGCTATAAGAAAGATTGTAGTAGAAGACCTTAAGCTTACAGTAGCTATAGATAGTTATGGAAATAATATATATGAGCAAGGTCGAGCACTTTATGAATGCAAATAAAGTTTATAAATTTATATGAATATCAAGATTAAAAAATAGTTGTATATAATTTAAGGAGGAAAATTGATGTCTAAGGATTATGCAAAATTGGCATTAGAAATGCATGAAATCAATAAAGGAAAAATAAGTGTAGAGAGCAAGGTGGAAATTAAAAATAAGGATGATTTATCAACAGCATATACGCCAGGAGTTGCAGAGCCTTGTTTAAAAATACATGAAAATAAAGAAGATGTTTATAGATATACTTCTAAAGGAAATCTAGTAGCAGTAGTTAGTGATGGAAGTGCTGTACTAGGATTGGGTGATATTGGAGCAGAAGCATCTATACCTGTTATGGAAGGTAAGGCTATATTATTTAGACAATTTGCAAATGTAGATGCCTTTCCGATATGTCTAAAGACTAATGATGTAGATGAGATAGTTAAATCTATTGAATTGATGGAACCAGTATTTGGAGGAATAAATTTGGAAGATATATCTTCTCCAAGGTGCTTTGAGATAGAAGAAAGACTAAAAAAATCTTTAGGTATACCTGTATTTCATGATGACCAACATGGAACAGCAATAATTGTTGCAGCAGCTATAATAAATTCAATAAAATTAATTGAAAATAAAAAAATAGAAGATTTAGAGATAGTAATAAATGGAGCAGGAGCTGCTGGTATAGCTATAGCAAAGATACTACTTAATATGAATGTTAAAAATATAATATTATGTGATAGAAGTGGTGCATTAGAGGCTAGTATAGAAAATCTAAATTATGTTCAGAAAGAAATGTTAGAAGTAACCAATATAAGAAATGAAAAAGGTTCTTTAAAAGACATTATAAAAGGAAAAGATGTATTTATAGGTGTTTCAGGTCCAGGAGCTCTTACAAAGGAAATGGTTGAAAGTATGTCTGAAAAGCCAATAATACTAGCAATGGCAAACCCTACTCCAGAGATAATGCCAGAAGAAGCGAAACTAGGGGGAGCATTCATAATGGGAACAGGTCGTTCAGATTTCCCTAATCAAGTCAATAATGTCTTGGCTTTCCCTGGAATATTTAGAGGAGCACTTGATGTTAAGGCTAAAGAGATTAATGAAGAGATGAAGATAGCTGCTGCATATGCAATTGCCAATACTATAAGCAATGAAGAGATATGCCCAGAGTATATATTACCAGATGTATTTAATAAAAATGTTGTAAAAAATGTTACTGAAGCAGTTAAAGAAGCAGCAATAAAAACTAAAGTAAATAGAATATAAATTTTTATATGCTCATATATCCTTATTTTATCGGATATAGGGGCATTTTTATTATAGGCTTATACTGATATATCCTTACCTTTACATACATATCTTTATGATTAAACGTGTTAGAAAATGTAGGCATGCTGATTTTTATTGTTGTGTCTATGTGGGAATGATATAATGTTAATATTATAAATTAATAAATTTAAATTTATGGAGGTGCAAGAGATAATGGAATATAAAGTTAATGACCAAGAACTTAATGCCTCAACGTTTATACCATTCGTCAATAGGATATGGCCAGGAGATTATGATATGGATGAAACACAGACTGCATTATCAAAAACTTTGAATATAACTGCTTATAATGATAAAGTGCTTGTAGGATGTCTGCGAATTCTTTCAGATGGTTATTATTTTGGAACAATTACAGAATTGCTTGTTCTTCCAGAGTATCAGAAACAAGGCATTGGTAGCAAGCTTTTTCAGCTTGCCAAAGAGAATACCCCAACTATGCTATATTTTGGTGCACAGCCAGGAGTAGAAGAGTTCTATGAAAAAAATGGATGTCAAAAGAGTCTACAATCCTACATAATAAAAAAGAAGGATAGTTATTAAAGTTCAAGTTTTCAATCACCTTAAAAGTACAATATTTTAGTGGAATTATTTCATTTTTTATTACTAATATGACATAAACATGTCATATTAGTATTGATATAATTTGAATATGGTTAAGAGCCAAAGAAAAGTACAAGGAGTGATTTAAAATGGAAGAAATTAAATTTTGCCAATGTTGTGCAATGCCAATGGGACAAACTGATGAATTATATGGGACAAATAAAGATGGAAGTAAAAGTACTGATTATTGTAGTTATTGTTTCAAAGATGGTGAATTTACAGCTGATGTAAGCATGGAAGAGATGATAGAGATTTGTGTACCTCATATGATTCAAACTAATAAGGATATGACTGAGGATGAAGCAAGAACAATGATGAACAAGTTCTTTCCGACATTAAAGCGTTGGAAGTAAATTTATACAAAATTAATAATAAATATATTGATTCTGCATACATTAGTAGGTTTATTTATAATGTATTAGGTAAGTTTACAAGGAATTATATGCAGAAGAATATGATATTAATAACAAGTGGTATGCTTCATAGCATACCACTATTTGCTGGTTTAGAGTCTAGCGTTTATTGTATGTTTAAATCTACATTATTCTCAAATTTCAAAGTATAAAATATATTTTTTCTACTCTATTTTTCTATCTATGTCTTTTTCTACCTCAAGATTTATTTGATTAAGAGTCTTTAGCCAATTATCCAGAAATTCTAGTGAAGATAAGTTTCCTTAATAACATTAACAGATAAGGAGTTATCAAATTTTCTGATAATCTTAATGTACTTTATTAGAGAATTATCTTTTTTTATTTTTAACTGAACTAAATCCATGTGTATTTCTCCTAAATAGTTAAACTTAAAAAATCGAAGTAAATAGAAAATATTTTTCATTTTTACTTCGATTTTTTATTGTGCAAATTTTATTGAGTTCAACACTTTTTTACAAAAACAATGTAGTTACAATCAGTATATAGTAGTATAAGAATTTAAATCTAAGTATCCTACTTTAGATAAGTTCCTTCTTCATCTTGATAGATTAATCCTTTTTTCATAAGCACTCCAAGAGCTCTTTTAAAATTCTTTTTACTTGAATTAAATAATATAGAAATATCTTTAGGGTCAGATTTATCATTAAATCTCATATATCCATCAGAACCTTCTAAATAACTTAAGATTTTATTTTCTAAAGTATCAAGTTCATCTTTTCTATTTCCTCTAGGAGAAAGACCTAGTTTTCCATCTTCATATACCTTTATAACATGTAAATTTTCAAGAACATCGCCAGTTTTTAATTCAGTAAAGTATTCATTATGAAGTATTACACCAGCATATTTATTATCGACACATATCATGGCAGAATTATTAGTTTGGAATCCATATACAATTCCAGTTACAACATCTCCAACATTGTAAGTATGGTCTGTTGATAAATACGAATCTATATCTGTAGTGGCAGCAATTCTTTTACTTTTATCTAAATATATATAAAATAAATATTTTTCATCTCTAAATAATGGATAAGTTTTAGCTTTAAAAGGAACTAATATGTCCTTAGAAAGTCCCATATCTATGAAAGTTCCAATATCTGTATTGTCAACTACTTTCAAGTGTGCTACATCTCCAACCTTAGCTAAAGGAGGAATTAAAGTGGCAGCAGTTCTATCATCAGAATCTTTAAATATGAAAACATCTACCTCATCACCTATATTTATTTCATTTTTTCCAATTAGTCTATTATGAAGAAGTATATCGTCTTTTGTATTATTAGTCTGTCCATCCAAAAAATATCCAAATTCAGTTTTTCTTTTTACCGTAAGTTTATTAAAATCACCTATGTTTATCAAATCAAAATCATCCTCTCATTTTATATTTATAATTTAGCCACAATATACTTATATAGTAGTTTTTCACAGTATATGTATTAGTATTAGTGAAATTTGTAATAAATAATGTAGTTATCTATGTATTTTGCAATTCTCTAGCTTCTTATATAGTATAAACTTCAATTTCTTTTTTGTCTTTAGATTTTACTAAAATTTTTACAAAATAAGTTAAAAACTATTGAAATAAAATTTCTTTTAAAGTATAATTGGTATATACCAAAATTGGTATATACCATATCGAAAAGTGGTGACTATATGAAAATAGTAGATAAATCTAGTAACATACCATTGCATACTCAATTAAGTTCAATAATAAGAAATATGATAGAAACTGGCGAACTTAAAGAAGGCGATGCAATAATGCCAGAAAGAGAACTTTGCAACATACAAAATGTAAGTCGTATGACAGTAAATAAAACGATTGTTGGATTAGTTACAGAAGGACTTCTTTATAGAGTACAAGGTAAAGGAACATTTGTTGCAAAGCAAAAAAAGAAATATCAGTTTTCAAACGTAAAAGGTTTTACTGATGTTATGAAAGAAAAGGGAGTAAATATAAAGACTGATATATTATCCTTTGAAATGGAACTACCTGATGATTTAGTTAAAAGAAAACTTGGAATAAGTGATAATACAACAAATATATATAAGATTGTTAGACTTAGATATACTGATGGAGAGCCATTTGGATTGGAAATAGTATATCTATCAGAAGAAATGTGTAAGGGTCTTACAAAAGGGATATTAGATAATTCTTCATTATATAGAGTGTTAAATGAAAAATATGGTTATAAGATACAAAAAGCTGAGCAAGTAATGGAACCAATAATACTTTCTGATGAAGAAAGTAAACTTTTGGAGACAGAAGAAGGTGCTTTGGCTCTTAAACTTCATAGAAATTCTTATAATAGAGAAGGTAATCCTATAGAATATACCATATCAATATTTAGAACAGATAAATATCAATATGAAATAGTATTGAGTGAGTAGGTGAATAATATGAAATGTTTAATTAATGGAAAGATAATATTAAAAAATCAAATCTTGGAAAATAAAGTACTCGTATTTGATGAAAAAATAATTGATATAGCAGATAGTGTACCAAATAATTGTGAAGTTATAGATGTTGATGGAAAGTATATATCTCCAGGGCTTATTGATATTCATATACATGGAAATATGGGTAAAGATACGATGGATTCTACTGATGAATCTATTGAGATAATTTCAAAATCAATAATGAGACATGGAGTAACTTCTTTTCTTCCAACTACAATGACTATGGATAAAGAACATGTTTATGATGCGCTTGAAATTATAAAAAAAGCCCAAAATAGAAAACTTGAAGGAGCACAGGTATTAGGTGCACACCTAGAAGGACCTTTTATAAATGAAAATTATAAAGGAGCACAAAACGAAAAATTTATAATAAATTCAAAATATGAATTTATCAAAGAATATAAAGATGTTATAAAAGTTATAACTTATGCTCCAGAGAAGGACATTGATTTTGATTTTACTAGAGAAATAAAAAGATGTACAGATATAGTATTATCTATTGGTCATAGTAATGCAAATTATGAGCAAGCTAAAGAAGCTATAAACTTAGGTGTGACAAATGTAACTCATATGTTTAATGCAATGACTGGTTTAAATCATAGAGACCCAGGTGTTGTTGGCGCAGCACTTACAACTAATGTATATAGTGAATTAATAGCAGATACAATCCATATAAATAAAGATTTATTTCAATTTATATTGAATAATAAAGGGAAAGAAAGACTTATTTTGATAACAGACTCTATAGAAGCTGGTGGGCTTGAAGATGGAGATTATGCCCTTGGAGGTCAGAAAGTAATTGTTAAGGGGAATGAAGCTAGACTTGAAAATGGAGCATTAGCAGGAAGTGTATTATCTTTAAATAAAATGGTATTTAACTTCTTAGATAATACAAATCTTAAAGTGAATGAAGCTATTAATTTAGCATCTTTAAATCCTGCAACATCTTTAGGTATAAATGGCAAAAAAGGAAGTCTAGAAATAGGTAAGGATGCAGATATAGCTATATTTGATGAGAATTTAGATTGCAAGATGACTCTTTGTTTGGGAGAAGTAGTATATAAAAATATATAATATAAAAACAAACTTTAAAGAAGGTAAAAGTAACGTAAAAAATAGTAAATTGAATTTATATCAATTAAAGCATTAGCTAAAATTTAGGAGGAACAAGATGAGAGTATTAGTATGTAAAGATTATGATGGAATGAGTAAAAAAGCAGCTGAGATGATAGCAGCTCAAATAGTTTTAAAACCAAATTCAATATTAGGACTAGCTACAGGAAGTACACCAGTAGGTATGTATAGAGATTTAGTAAAAAAATATAACGATAACATAGTAGATTTTTCAGATGTAATAAGCTTTAATTTAGATGAATATTATAAGTTACCAGTATCTAATGACCAAAGCTATGATTATTTTATGAAAGAGAATCTATTTAATCATGTAAATATAAAGTTAGAGAATACTCATCTACCAAATGGAATGGCTGATGATATTGAAGAAGAATGTATAAATTATGAAGCTTCTATAGATGCAGCTGGTGGTATAGATGTACAAGTACTTGGAATAGGTCGTAATGCTCACATAGGTTTTAACGAGCCTGACAATAAATTTGCAAAAAGAACTCATGTAGTTGAACTTACAGAATCTACAATAGAAGCTAATGCAAGATTCTTTGAATCAAGAGAAGATGTCCCTAAAAAAGCTGTAAGTATGGGAATTGGTTTAATATTAAAATCTAAAAAAATATTACTTTTAGCTTCAGGAGAAGAAAAAGCTGATGCAGTATACAAAACTGTTTATGGAGATATAACTCCAGAAGTTCCTGGTTCTATACTTCAACTTCACAAAGATACTATAGTTATAGTAGATGAAGCAGCAGCAAGTAAACTGAGTCCAAAAGATTATAAATTAGTATAAGAATATAATTAGATTTAAGTAAAAAATAGCTATCTTTAAATAATAAAATTTATTTAAAGATAGCTATTTTTATTTAAGTTATTTAGTTTATAATATTAATTATTTGAATATTCAACAAAAAGTCTGAGAAATATCGGTTTTGCTAGAAAATGAATAAATATAGTTAGAAGTTGGATTATTATTTTATAACAATTTGTACTGAGTCTGATAAATTCTATAATAATTTGTTTTTGCCTTAAAATTGCCTTAAAATCTAAACAATTTTAAAACTAATGTAGCATAAAAAGCTGATATAATTTAAATATAGTAAAAAATATTATTTATCTTACAGATTGGGATTTTATTGTTTAATCAATGTATTTATACTATTTAATTTAAATTAAGAGTTTATTAAGGAGTGAGTGTATGAATAAGTTAATTTATATAGCAGATGACGAAGATAATATAAGAAATTTGGTAAAGACATTCTTAAAAAATGAAGGCCATGATGTTATGGATTTTAAAACAGGTGATGAACTTTTAGAGCAATTTAATAAAAAAGAGTGTGACTTAGTAATCCTAGATATAATGATGCCTGGTTTAAGTGGTTTTGATGTATGTACAAAACTTCGTGAGAAGAGTACCGTTCCAATAATCATGCTTACTGCAAGAGATACAGATATAGATTATATTACAGGGATAACTTTGGGTAGTGATGATTATTTTACAAAGCCATTTAGCCCAATGTCTTTAGTTATGAGAGTAAAGTCGATATTTAGAAGGATAGAATTTGAAAAGAAACAAATTTATGATAAGTATGGTGATTCTGTAGATATGGAATTGAAATTTGGTGATATAACAATAAATAAAAAGAATAAAATCGTTACAAATAAAAGTGACAATATAGACTTAACACCAAATGAATACAACTTATTAACCTATTTGTTTGAAAATAGAGACAGGGCAGTTTCTAGAGATGAATTATTAAATAAAATATGGGGATATGATATTGAAGTTGAGACAAGAGCTGCTGATGATACAGTAAAGAGACTACGTAAAAAAATTTTAGATACAAATATTTTGATAGAAACTGTCTGGGGGTTTGGGTTTAGATTAAAGGAGAAAAATTCAGATGGAAAATAAAAATGATAAAAAGAGAACAACTAAGATTAAATCCATACTTAAATTAAAATTTTCAAAGAAAAATATAAGTATAAAAACTAGGATTTTATTGAGTATATTGTGTTTAATAATTGTAGTTTTTATGATAATATTAGTATCTTTTAATGTATTGCTTGATACATACATAAAAACTACTGCAAATGAAGAGCTAACAAAATCTACAGAAATAGTAGAACATATGGATAGTAATTTTAGACCTATCAAGCCTCCTCAAGATGATGGAAAGCTTCCGCCAAAAGCATTATCTAATTTTATGAGAAATGTACAAGATAAAGTTAGGATGGCAGAAACACAATCAGATGCTGATGCTATGGTGATTGATTCGAAGTATAACTTGATATTTCCAACAAGAGAGGATGATTTTTTAAAGAATATTGATGAGATGGAATCGATTAAAAAGTGTATCCAAAATGAAAAACTAGACTTAAACTCAGATGAAAACACACGTATCTCTACTGGAAGTAAGGATTACTATATTTCGACTGTAAAAATAACTAGTATATATGGAGAACAAGATAAGTATTTGATTCTTTTTATAGATATATCAAAAACTTTAAATCTAGTTCAAAAGATAAACATTGTATTGATATTTGTAATGTGTTTTGCTGGGATATTAGCAATATTTACAGCTGTAGTTTTATCTGAGAAAATTGCTAAACCTATAAAAGAGTTGTGTGGTTTTGCAAAAAAAATGGGTCATGGGGATTTTAAAAGAACTTACTTTGACTTTTCAGATAAGGAATTAGTAGAACTTTCAAATATTATGAATAAGAGTGCTGAATATCTTGATAAGTATGATAATGAACAAAAAATATTTTTTCAAAATGCTTCTCATGAACTTAGGACTCCACTTATGTCCATTAAAGGTTATGCAGAAGCCATAAAGTATAATGTAATAGATAGCAAACATGCAAGTGATATAATACTTGAAGAAAGTGATAGATTGAGTGATATGGTCGAAGATTTGTTATATATATCTAAAATTGATAATATAACTAAAGATTATGACCTTGTAGAATGTGATTTAAGGGAAGTACTTTCAAACTGTGGTTCTAGACAAAATGTAAGAGCGACAAATAAAGGTATAAAATTTATTTATGAGTTTGATGAAGAAATGGTTCTATTTGAATGTGATGAAAAAAATGTATCCAAAGCATTTATGAATCTTATAGAAAATGCTTTAAGGTATGCTAAGAATGAAATTAAAATAGTATGTAAATATAATCAAAAAAATATAGTTGTTGTAGTTGAAGATGATGGGATTGGTATTAATAAAGACGATTTACCTCATATTTTTGAACGATTTTATAAGGGAGTTGGGGGAAATCATGGAATTGGATTATCAATAGTTAAATCTATTGTAAATAAACATGGTGGACGTATATATGCTGAAAATGGTAAAAAAGGAGCTAAGTTTACTATAGTATTTAAGTTATAAAGATAATATTGATATATATTAAAGAAAATATGTCAATATTTGAAGTTGTTTTTTACATATATCTATTGTATACTGTTGAAAAAAGAACAATATTAAGCTGACATATATTATAATGGTTGACAATTAAGGTAGATGCTTAAATATATATGCAGAAAGGAAAAATAAAATCTGAAGTGTATTTAGTTTAAGTAAGCTTCTTATTTTATAAAAAATATGTATGAAAGAACAACTGCTTTTTGATATTACAAATTTAGTAACAGTTATCTTTGAAGCTTTTGTTGTCCATATGTTTTTATCAGATTTTTTAGGGCAGAAAGAAGGATACACAAGAGCTATAAGATATGCTAGATTGGGTTTTATAATATGTTTAGGGACCTGTAATTTAATAACCTTAAATCCTGCGATAACAATTCCTTTAATTTTCATCCTTGTTTTTTCATCATCATTTTTATATGAAGGAAATATAAAGACACGATTGTTTGCTACTGTTTTATTAAATGTATTCTTTATATTATCAGAAATTGTAGTCACAAGTATTTTTGTTTTATTTATAAAAGAAGGCTTCGAAATAATGCTTAAAAACAATGCTATAAGAATAGTAGCTACAATTTTATCTAAAATAGTTTTTTTATTTATATGCAAGATTGTTTGTTTATTTAAAAAAGATGTACATTCAGATATGCCAATAAAGTATTGGATTACTTTACTTGCAATACCTTTATTAAGTTTATTTCTGACTATTTCTATCTTTGATATAAATAAGTTTTTTAGTTCTGAAAGTTTAAAATTTCTAAACTTAATATCAAGTGTTGGTATTTTATATATTAATTTTATTGTATTTTATCTATTTAAATCTATTGTAGATAAAACTAAATTATCTATGAAGTATGAAATACTTGAGCAAGAAATAATTCATAAGGAAGAATTAAGACTCAGTAATGAACGTTATAAAATTATTGTTGAACAGACTGATTCTGTAGTCTTTGAATGGAATACTAAAGAAAATAAATCATTTGTATCTCAAGCATGGACTGAAAAATTTGGATATAGCAGTAAATGTGAGAATCTTTTAAAAGAGGTTATGGATAAAGAATTAGTTCATCATGAAGATTATAGTACGTTTGAAGCTTTTATTAAGAGTATTAAAGAAAATAACAAACATAATCAAGTAATATATCGTTTAAAAAAGTCTAATGGCGAATACATTTGGTGTAGAACATCAGTAACAAAGATTTTTAGTGACGAAAATGAACTTTTGAAGGTTGTAGGCGTAATTGTAGATGTAGATAGTGATATAAAAAAATACGAAGAGTTGAAAACTAGAGCAGAAAGTGACTCATTGACAAATATATACAATAAAGGTACATTTGAAAAATTAGTAGAAGAAGTTATATCCACAAATAAAAGTAATAAAAAAGATGCATTATTCGTTATTGATTTGGACGATTTTAAAGAAATAAATGATAATTTTGGGCATCCATTTGGTGATTTTGTATTAAAAACTTTTGCTGAGAAGATACAAGATAGTTTTGGGAATGAAGATTTAGTTGGAAGAATTGGTGGAGATGAATTTGTAGTATATATGCAAGATTATCATTCAGAAGTAAATTTACATAAAAAAGCTAAAGAATTAAATAGAGTACTTTATGAGAACTACAATGATTTAAGTTTTAGCTTTGAGGCTTCTGTTAGTATAGGTATTGCAAGACATCCTCAAAATGGAAATTCATTTTTAGAATTGTTTAAAAATGCAGATAGAGCTCTTTATAATGTGAAGGCCTCTGGAAAAAATTCTTACTGTTTATTTGAAGAAGAATTATACATACAGTGAATTTAGAAGATATAGTTTGAGTATATAGTTAAATTATTAAAAAAGTTGACTAATGTAGTGAATTTGTAAGTATTTGTTAAAGGCTATGACTATAAAAAGCATAGCCTTATTTTCATGTATAATTAAGTATTATGTATTTTAAAACAATTCCATTTATTAAAACCAAATTGGCAATAAGTTTTATGGTTTAAAAATATGTAGGATTCATAAATGGTATTATAAGTTCTGTGGCTTCTCCATCTGCATCAAGTCCCCAGTATCCACTATAAATACCATCACCCATACCACTTGTTAGCATAATTAATCTATAAGGTGTTTGTGGTAATTGCCAAATCAAAAAATTGCCATATTTATTCTGTACATTTGGATACATTTCATAGCTTTTTTCAAAAAGTGCTGAAAAATAATCGTTATATTTATTTTTATCTGGATTTTCATTTTGCCATTTTATTATAAATTCTTTGTATTTTTCTGCAACCTTTGCATCTGAAAAGCAAGCTAATCCTGTATCTACACCAAAGAAAGTCCATGCTCCTGCTTGTCCAAAGTCATCGATTTTCTTTCCTTTTGGCATAGCAATTTCATACTTAATAGGTTGTTTGTCACTAATAATTAATCTAGTTGCTACAATTCTAAGTCCGACAATTTCAGAATGACAGATAGAAATTTCTACAGGATAACTTCCAGATGGTATTTTTCTTTCTAAATAAGTTTCATATTCACTACCTAAGTATGCAAGAGGGTCTGCAAGGACAACTTCTCCACTTGGAAAATCTGTCTCTCCCACAATTAAGGATTCAAGTTTGTCACTTTTCTGAAACAAGCTTTGAAAGAATTCTACTGGATAATTTTCCTGATTTAAAAATTTTAGGTTCTTTTCAAATGCTATTTGTGCAGGATGTTTAACTAGTTCTCTAATTTCTTTTCTTGTGTTTGTGTCAATAAAATATTTTCCACTTTTATCAGAGCGAAATTCTAGGTCTGTTCCTATAGGCATATAAAAAATATTTAAAGTAGTTGGTTCAATATTAATAAGAGTATTAAAATCTATAATTGTCATGTTTTTAGGATTGTCAATATACTCTTGTGTATCTGTATCTCCAAAAGCAATCCATCCATTTCCAAATTTACTGTCTTCTCTAAAAAGCCACTTCAATTTTGATGTACCATTGAGAATTGATTTGCTGACAATACAACCTCCTGCTCCAGTTATATACTGCTTCATTTCTGATTTTTCATCTTTCGCTTCCTTTTTATTAGACAATTTCATATAAATTCTCCTTGCTTTTTATAGTTTTAAAATAGTATAATTTATTATTTGTGGATAATAAAAACAGTTAATCTAGCCATTTACTAGCATTTTTTTAACTCAAAATAATGTAATACAGATTACCAAACCTATAGCGCTGATAGCCAAAAAAATCAATCCAACTCCAACTGATTTTTTTCTAGATTCAATTTCTTTGCAATCTTCTTTAGACATATTTATAATAGGGTATTTTCGTCTACCTATTAAGTATATTATTAAACCACTCGAATTATTACCATTCATAGCAAATAATCCCCACAATTTAGGATGTTTTAATCCACGAGCTTTTGCATCAATCACAGTCATATGATAAATTTGATATACAACACCAACTGAACCCACAAGAGCTACAGCAGAACATATCAAAATAAGCATAGTTTTATTCGCTTCCATAATGAGTACACCTCCTAAAATTTTCTTATAATTTGGTAGAACAATGCTGATGAACTTATTATTGCTATACAAAATACACTAGCCATAAAGTAGTAGTTGTCTGGTATAAATCTATTAAATAGCACAAATAAAATAAGTAACATAATATTGATAATAATTGCAGTTATTAACTTTTTATTACTATAAACTACATTTGTACTTTCTTCTAAATGTTCAATCATTTTATTATCTCCTTTCAATAATTCATCTAAGCTAATGGAATACAAATCACTTAGTTTGATAACGCTTATAATATCTGGATAAGATTTCTCATTTTCCCAATTTGAAATTGTTTGTCGTGATACATTAATTTTTTCTGCAACTTTTTCCTGTGTCAATCCAGAATTTATACGAGCATCTTTCAGTTTCTTTCCAATTTCCATGTAGCTATCGCTCCTTTCATAATTATTTTGTCATATTGAGAGGGTAAAATCTATCAAATATCTTTTACAATGGTGATTTAAGTGTGTCAAAATGCTTTTACATGCCTGTATATGTGTTGAAACAGGTCTTATTTCTTGAGTTAATTTCAATCATTTTTATAGAAATATAAATCTGAAGTATTTCATCAGCATAGTCTAGTGTAATACCTGTAATTTCTTTTATTTTATTAATTCTATAAAACAGAGTATTTCTATGGATATTTAAAACTTCAGCTGCTTTGCTTGGCGAATTATTAAAGTAGATATATTGCTTTAAGGTCTCTAACAAATTAGAACCATTTTTTTTATCTTCTTCAATTAGTTTGGTTACAGCAGGATGATTGAGGTCATATAAATCATAGTTGGCACTGAGTAGCTCGTAGAGGATATATGGTATGCTTTTCCCAAATGGAGAAAAGTTTATGTTATATTTTTGAGCAATTTCACTAGCTTTTTTGGCTTGAATATAATACTTCCAACTATCAGATAGCTTTGAAAATCTTGGGCTTATTCCAGCATAAAGTGAATTTAGTTTTAAGTAATTAATAAATTCTTTATTTTCATGCTCAATTAAATTATGAATTAAAGAATCATTAATAAAAACAACTAAAGCAGACTTATATACTACACAATTATTAGATGGTATAAATGCACTTAAAGACTGCATAATAAAAGGAACTTTACTGTCAAAGTAATTATTATCTTTGTTCACTATCACCATTATGTTTAATGAATTTGACTTAGTCCAATTTAAATAATGAAATCTTCTGCTTATAGTATCATCATCTAGATATTTTTTTTCTAACAAATCAGAAAGTATATAATTAGGAATAAGTTTTTTATCTATATTAAATAGATTATTTTTTTGTAGTTCTAGAGATAAAGCTTTATTAAGTGATTCTAATAATTTGAAGTGAAATTCATTAAATGGAATTTTCCATTCACAGATAGCTATATGAGCTATTTCAATTTCTTCTACACATACGGATGAGATTAATGTACCAAGCCAGTTGTCTGGTTTATTTTCTTCTTTAATAGATTTATTATAATGTATTTTTTTATGTATATTTTGATATTTTATGTAATTTATAGTTTCTTCGTCTAAATATTTGTCTCCATTAGAATCTTCAGTAAGTTGTAATATATCACTAACATCGTAAGAATAAGCCAAAACTTTAAAGGTAGAGTCACGAATTATCATAGGATAGCCAAATTCTTCATGTGCTATATCAATTAAATATTGTATACCTTTATTCTCAGAAACTACATCAAAAAACCTTTGAGAGCATAAACTAAGATGTATTTCTTGATTCATAATATTTAACAATTCACTAAAAAGGTCATACTTTTCTTTTTTTGATTTTATGATACAAATATTTGAGTTTAAATTGTATCTTTCTAAATCAATGTTAACTTCATTTTGTATAAATATACCTAAAAAATTTATATTGTTCAAATCCACAGTAATATCTGATATATTTCCTAAATATAAACATCCAGTAGTAAATTCAGTTTGATTATTCTTATAAATATTCAAGCTAGTAATGTCTATATATTCATCTGTAAATGGCTTTAATACTGAGATATATTGAGATATATCCTTCATTAAATCTGCTAATTTCATGCTAAACCCCCTCTAGTTATACTTTATTGTACTATAGCACAATCAATATAGTATATTTTACATCAAAGTTTAGGTTATAACACATAGTTTAGGTAAATTAATTTATATATAATTAGTTATATAAATTAAGAAAATATCAAAGTAAGAAATTTTTAATTAAATAAGAATTAGATTTTTAATAAATAAAAATAAAGGGAGTGTGGAGTATGGCAGTAACTAAAATTACGAATGTTAAAATATTTGATGGAGAAAAACTTTCAGAACAAAGGAGTGTTGTAATAAAAGATGGTGTTATATCATCAAAAACAATAGCTGATATTACTATAGATGGAGAAGGATGCACTTTACTTCCAGGATTTATTGATTCTCATATACATTTGGATAGTTTAAAAAACTTGGAGGACGCAACTGATTGGGGTATAACTACTATGCTTGATATGGCGACTAATAGTAAAGATGTAGTAGAATCTTTAAGAAATTTAGACGGATTAACTGATATTCGTAGTGTATATGAACCTGTTGCACCAGAATCTCACCCTCATCTCATGGGAATGGGGTTTAAAGATAGTAAAATACATACTATTGAAGATGCTGAAAATTTTGCTAAGAAACAAATTAAACAAGGAGCAGATTTTGTAAAAATCATAATAGAAGACCCTAAAACATCTAAAACGGCTTTTGATTTTGAGACAATAAAAAGAGTAGTTGAGATATCTCATGAACATGGGAAAAAAGTATTTGCTCATGCACCTACAACTATAGCTTATGAATATGCAGAAAAAGCAAATGTTGATGTAATAAATCATATTCCTTTTATAGGTAAATTATCTGAGGATGTAGCCAAAAGGATAAAAGAGAAAAATCTTATATCAATTCCAACTATAGTTATGATGGAAAGTATAATATCAAATATAAAGAAAGCTACAGGAAGAGAAGATGTTAGGTTAGAAACAGCAATAGAAAATACAGCTACATTGAAAAAAGCTGGAGTGATGATATTAGCTGGAACTGATGCAAACAATGATAAAAATTCTGTTAGTATAGTGAAACATGGAGAATCTCTTCATCGTGAATTTGAATTATTAGTTAAAGCAGGTCTTAATACAATTGAAGTACTTGAGAGTGCAACAAGTTTACCCGCAAAATTATTAGGTCTTAATGACCGTGGAGTAATAAGAGAGGGGAAAAGAGCTGATTTAGTAATGGTTGAAGGTGACCCAATTAAAAATATAGTAGCAACTAGAAATATAAAAGGTGTATGGATAAAGGGTAATAAAGTAAGATAATGAATTGAGTATTGCTAAAAATAAAAGAAGTTTATATAAAAGGAGATTGAGAATATGTTATTAAGTAGACCAGGAAAGAATTCTATAGAAGATATAGTGGATAAAAATAGTGTAAAAGAGCTTATAGAATTTGAAAGGTTTTGTAGAGATAATGCGTTATGGGATGAAATGAAAAAATGCTTTGCAAAGGAATCTACTGTTTCAATATCTTGGTATCAAGGTAGTGGAGAGGGGTTCGTAGAAGAGTCAAGTAAGATGAAATCTTATGCACCACATAAAATATGTGATACATTAGTTTGGGTAAATAAAGATAAGGCAGTATCAATTACAATGGGAGCTATCCATATTAGAAATGAAATAGATGGAAATTTAGTTGAACTTCAGTCAGATGTCAAGTTTCTGTATAAGACTCAAAAGATAGACGATATATGGTATATAATATCTATGGATGCTATATATGAAAAAGATATAATTTTACCTGTTTATCAGGATGGGGATGTCAAAATTTCTAAGGGAGATATAAAGGATTATAGACCTTCATATGCAAGTCTTTCTTACATGCTTAGTACAGATGGATATAAAATAAATCAAGAACTCCCTGGAATAGATAGACCAGAGATGGTTGACAGTCTTTATAAAGATGCAGATAAATGGCTATTAGATAACTCTAGAAATTAGTTTGAATATAAATAAAGATGTAGGTGATTTTATATAAAATTACTTACATCTTTTTAAATAAATTTTTGTATGCTTTAGATAATAGTATTATAAAGAATTTATTTAATTTGCTATTCTTATTATTAATCTTTACATTAACTTTTGTATTCTTTAGTATCTCCTTTTACATTTTAATTTCTGCTGATATTTGAGTTAGATATTCATTAGAATCTCTTACACTTATATCATATAGGAGATATTCTTCATAAACAAAGTCTCCCATATATAAATTATTCTGATTGAAAAATTCTAAGAGTTTTTCATAAGTTTTATTAATAGTTTCATAACTTCCTTTATGATAAGCAGTTACATAAAGCCCTTTTGGTTTGATTGATGTAGGATATTTCTTATAGTCTTTATTAACTTTTGTAAATAAGTATGAATACGACTCAAAATCTCTATTCATTATATCTTCGCCTTTAATGATTGAACCAATCATACCATCATCACCTAAATCATAGCTATCCATAAAGTTAATACATTCATATAAAAAGTTTTCATCATCATCTCCAATAAAGGGTTCTTTATAAATAAGATTCGTTTTGACTAAGTACTCTTCTTCATGTTCTTTTAAAGTAATCGTATTTGCATCTATGTTACATGCTTTTTTAGTAAATGAAATAGTAGATTCCATTAAAGCTTTAATATTATTCAATTTTTCAATTTCATTGTTAATATCAAGAGTTTTCTTTTCCAAAAGTTCAATTAACAAATTAGGAGTCCGTTTATCTATATAAGTTTTAATTTCTTTTAAAGGCATTTTAATTTCCTTAAGTGAAGAAATTACATTAAAAATACTGAGTTGATGGTATGAGTAGTATCTGTATCCATTTTCCTTCTTTAACTCTGGAGAGAAAAGACCTATATCATCATAATGAAAAAGCGTCTTTTTGTTGACTCCACAAATCTTTGCAAATTCTCCAGTTGTGAAATAATTTTTCGAAATTTGACTCATAATTAAAATTCCTCCTTGACTATCCTGTTACAGTATAGTTTATCATAATATTCTATAAAGGAGAGTGATTGTATGAAAAAATTAATTCGTTTTTTAAAACCATATAGAGTTTTAATTGTTACAGTACTGATGTTTACATTTTTACAGACTCTTGGAACTTTATATATACCAACACTTACAGCAAGTATAGTAAATAATGGTGTAGTAAAGGGAGATATAGATTATATTGTAAAGACAGGTATAATGATGTTGGTGGTAGCAGGTATAACAGCCTTATCAGCTGTTTTAGTTTGCAAAATATCCTCAAATCTCTCATCTGTATTTTGTAGAGATATCAGAGAGGCAGTATTTGTAAAATCACAAGACTTATCAATAAAGGATTTTAATAAGATAGGTACAGCTTCAATGATTACTAGGAGTACTAGTGATATTACTTTAATAGGTCAATCTTTGTTTATGTTTATTCAGTTGGTATTACCAGCACCTATTATAACTGTTTCTGGTTTATTCTTAGCATATTCTATAGATAAAGTAATGACAATTATTATTGTTGCAGTAATGTTTCTATTCATGTTGTCTGCATTTTTGGTTGGTAAAAAACTTATCCGATTGTTTAAAATGATGCAAATAAAGATGGATAATATGAATAGAGTATTACGTGAAGTAGTAACTGGAGTAAGAGTTATAAGAGCTTTTGATAGAAGTCATTTTGAAAAAAAGAGATTTGATAAAACTGCAATAGATTATTCTGAAACAGCAATTTCAATAAATAAAATATTTGCAATACTTATGCCTGTTGTAATGTTAATAATGAACTTAGGTATAGTGAGTATAATTTGGTTTGGTGGTATGAGAGTAAGTAATGGAAATATGGAGATAGGTCATATAATGGCACTAGTTGAGTATTGTATCTTAATATTATTTTATTTAATTATGGGAGTAATGGTATTTATGTATATACCTAGAGCAGGAGCTTGTGCAGATAGAGTAAACCAAATCTTAGACATAGAACCTGAAATTGTAGATGGAAATGGATATAAAGATATTACTTCAGAAAGAGGTCATTTAGCATTTAAAAATGTAACTTTTTCATATTCCCAGTCGGAGGAACCTATTTTAAACAATATAACATTTGAAGCAAAATCTGGAGAAGTAACTGCAATTATAGGAAGCACTGGTTCTGGTAAATCCACTATTGCAAATATAATACCACGTTTTTTTGAAATTCAATCTGGAGAAATATCTATAAATGGTCAAGATATTAAGAACATGCCACAAAAAGAACTTAGAGACAAGATTGGATTTGTACCACAAAAAGCCTTTTTATTTAGTGGGACAATAGAAGAAAATATAAGATATGGAAAAGAAGATGCAAGTATTGAAGAAGTAAAGCATGCTGCAAATATAGCCCAAGCTGATGAGTTCATTTCTGATATGGAAGATAAGTATGATTCGTTCGTAGCACAAGGAGGAAATAACTTATCTGGTGGTCAGAAACAGAGAATATCTATTGCAAGAGCATTAGTTAGAAAACCAGAAATATATGTTTTTGATGATAGTTTTTCTGCATTAGATTTCAAGACAGATAAAAGGCTTAGAAAAGCATTGAAGAATGAAATTAAAGATTCATCAGCTATAATTATAGCACAGCGTATAAGTACAATTATGGATGCTAATCAGATTATAGTTTTGAATGATGGGGAAATTGTAGGTATAGGAAAACATAAAGAGTTACTTGAAAATTGTGAAGTTTATAAGCAAATCGCAGATTCACAACTTAGTAAAGAAGAACTTGCATAGAGTGAAGAATCAATCTGTGTATTTGGAGGTGCAATATGAGTGAAAAAATAACAGAAAAACAAGATATAGATGTACTTAGTTTTGAGGATAATATGTCAGCAGAAAAAGCTAAAAATGCAAAAAAGACAACTAAAAGATTATTGAAATATATGAAAAAACAAAAATTTAAGTTATTAATGATTTTTATCTCAGTATTAGTAAGTTCAGCTCTTACAGTTTTAGCACCAATGGTTATGGGAAAAGCTATTGACCAATTATTTAATGGGATTAAAACTGCAGTTCAAACAGGTACAAAATTCAGTGTGAATTTTAGTACTATGGGAGGTATAATATCAATACTTCTAGGGTTGTATTTGATTAGTGCAGTATTTATATATATACAACAATATATTATGTCAGGGGTTGCACAAAGTTTAGTTCTTAACATGAGAAAAGATTTAAGTGATAAATTAAATAAGCTTCCTCTTAAGTACTATGATTCTCACAAAAAAGGGGAAACACTTAGTATCGTTACAAATGATTTAGAGAAGGTAGCAGATAGTTTACAAGAAGGGTTAATGCAACTTATTACAGCAGTGGTCACAGTGATTGGTTCTATTGTAATGATGATAAGCATAAGTATACCACTTACAATAGTATCAGCTGTAACATTGATTGTTTCTTTAGGTATTACTGTTATAATTGCAAGAAAATCACAAAATAGATTTTCAGAAAATCAAAAAGCATTAGGAGAATTAAATAGCAATATAGAAGAGATGTTTACTGGTCAAATAGTGGTCAAGGCATTTAGCAAAGAAAAAGATACTATACAAAATTTCAAAGAATTAAATCAAAATCTTTATAATGCTAGTAGAAAAGCTCAGTTCTCATCATATGCAATAACTCCAATTATTAGATTTATAAATCAAATTGGGTATGTTATTATAGCAGTTGTGGGAGGTGTATTTGCATCAACTGGAGCAATGACTCTTGGTAGTATACAGGCATTTATACAATATGTAAATCAAGCATCAGAGCCTACTACAGAGATATCTTATATCGTAAATATGCTTCAAGCTGCAATTGCATCTGCAGAGAGAGTTTTTAAAGTTATGGATGAAGTTGAAGAAATAAAGGACAAAGAAGATTCAAAAGTTATCAACATGCCTAAAGGTAAAGTAGAATTTGAACATGTTAAATTTGGATATAGTGATGATTCTATTCTTATGAAAGACATTAATATTAAATTGAACGCAGGAGATAAGATTGCAATTGTTGGACCTACAGGAGCTGGGAAGACAACTCTTGTAAATTTACTTATGAGGTTTTATGAGATACAAGGTGGAAGAATTACTATTGATGGAGTTAATATAAAAGACTTAAAACGTGGAGAACTTAGAACTATGTTTGGAATGGTTCTACAAGATACATGGTTATTTAATGGTAGTATAAAAGAAAATATCGCTTATAGTAAGTCAGACGCTACAATGGATGAGATTGTAAGTGCAGCAAAATCAGCAAGAGTAGACCACTTTATAAGAACTTTACCTCAAGGTTATGATACTGTATTGACTGAGGATGCCTCTAATCTATCTCAAGGTCAAAAACAGCTCTTAACAATTGCCAGGGCAATACTTTCAGACCCATCAGTGTTAATTCTTGATGAGGCAACTTCTAGTGTAGACACTAGAACAGAGGTTGAGATTCAAAAGGCAATGAATAACTTGATGAAGGGAAGAACTAGCTTCGTTATTGCACATAGATTATCTACTATTCGTGATGCTGATTTAATATTGGTAATGAAAGAAGGCACTATTATTGAACAAGGAAATCACAAAGAACTTATTGAAAATAAAGGATTTTATGAAGAACTTTATAATAGCCAATTTTCAAGTGAATACGATGAAGAAGTTGTGTAATTAAAATAATCAATATGATAAGAAATAGATAGACTTACTTTAAATAAGTCTATCTATTTTTCATTTGAAACAACTAAATCAATAAATAATTGCATAAGGGGACTAATCCACTTATTTTTATGATGACCACATACTGCTACAATGTTTCTATCATCTAACTCTGTATCTATTGCACATAGTTCTCCTGTCTTCAAATCATCTTCTACTGCAAATGTAGGAAGGTATGACACTCCCATATCATTTTTTACTAAATTTTTAATAGTAGGTATACTCCAAAGTTCAATCGTATGGTCTAGAGTAATATTTTTTTCATTCAAATATGATTCAAACATTTGTCTAAAAATACATGCTGGCTCATCTATTATGAAAGGTATATCTAATTCTTGGTTTGGAGTAATAAAATCAGGAAATTGTTTTTTTACTTTTGGGGATGCGACTAGTGTCAAAGGTGATTCTCCAACAGTATAGGTAGAAATGGAATTTCCTAGGCCTCCAATATCTTTATAAAATATTCCTAAATCAATACTTCCTGCAAGCAAAGAGTTCCTAATATCATAGCAATTCATTGAGCGAAGAAATAGCCTTGCATTTGGTGCCATTTCATGAAAACGTTTTAAAATAGGAGGTATTTTATAACAAATAAGAGTTTCTCCCATTGCGATATGTAAATCACCACGTAGCTCAGACAAGTCAGTACCAAAATTCTTCATTTTATCAACAGAACATAGAACATCATCCACATAAGGTATTAGATTTTTGCCAGCTTTAGTTAAAACCATTTTTCTTCCTATCTTTTCAAATAAGTGTGTAGATAACTCTTGTTCTAATTGTTGTACTTGGAATGTTATTGTTGATTGTGTGTAATTGAGTTTATTTGCTGCTTTAGAAAAACTACCTTCTTCTATTATAGTTTTAAAAGTTTGTAGGTATTTAAAATACATGTTCATCCTCATTTCATTCAATATAATTGAAGTATAGATTTAAATATTTCGATTTTTTTTATTGTTTAATTTATAGTATTATAATATAAAAGGAGAGTGATTACAAGTGTTGAGTGAAGTTTTATTATCTTTTTTACCATACGCATTTGTTACAGGTTTTACACCAGGACCTAATAATATTCTTGCATTAAACACAATTAGCAATAATGGATGGAAAAAAGGAAAGTCAGTGGTTATAGGAATTAGTATGGGATTTATATGTATTATGTTTATATGTGCTCTTGGATGCCTTGAATTATCAAAGTTTATACCAATGATTACTGGTATTATGAAGTACATAGGAGCACTTTATATTATTTGGTTAGCAATACAAGTAGCTAAGAGCAAACCAAACAATGATAGTGAGGTGAAGAAAGAATCCTTTTGGACTGGATTTATTTTGCAGTTTGTTAATGTGAAAATTATAATATTTGCTATTACTGTATATACAGGGTATGTAATACCTGTGTCACAGTCAGTTGAATATTTATTATCAGCAGCAGTTTGTAGTAGTCTTGTTGGCATATCTGGTACTTTGACATGGGCTCTAGCAGGAGGTATTTTACAAAAATATATAAACAAGCATTATAAAGTAATTAATATTATTATGGCACTAGTACTTGTTTGGAGCGCAGTAAAACTAATTTTAACATAATTAAGCATATATATTTTTAATTATTTGGTATTATAAATTTAGAAGATGGAACTATAGATTATATCATTTTGAATAATAAACTTGATTTTTTATTCGAAATATTTGATTTATCTATAAGTAACATCTTCTTTTTTGCTTTCTAAAACAAATATTCATTGACTATATAGAATCTAATACCATATAAAATTTAATTTCCAGATAAAAATGTAATTTATTATTAAAACTTAGATAAATAAATTCATAGATATCTCATCAGCTTAATCTTGTTTGCCACATATATGCCATAAAGATGCACTTATTTTACGGAGATTTAACAAAGTCAAGTGAAGTATACTCTAAATATAAAATAAATCAAACATAGTTAAATGAATTGAGAGGTGATAATAATGAATAAGAAGTTAAACTATAGGTTTGAGATGAAACACAAAATAACTGAAGCTGATGTCCTAGCTTTAAAATCAAGACTTTATCCAATAATGAAAAAAGATAGAAATGCATCAAAAGATGGAAAGTATCTTATCAGAAGTTTATACTTTGACACTCCTGAAGATAAAGCACTTTTAGATAAGTTAAATGGAGTTGCAATGAGAGAAAAGTTTAGAATAAGATTTTATAACAATGACCCTTCTTATATAAAATTGGAGAAGAAAATAAAACATTATAATATGACGTCAAAACTATCAGCTAATTTAACTAAAAAAGAAGTAGAGAAGATATTAAAAAATGACATTGAGTTTTTAAAAGAATCGACAAACTGCTTATTAAGAGAGTTTTATTTAAAAGTAAAATGTGAAAGATTGGAGGCAAAAAGTATAGTTGATTATGATAGAGAAGCTTTTGTCTATCCACTTGGAAATGTAAGAGTTACAATCGATAGTGATATTAAGGCTTCTGTAAATTCAGTCGATTTATTCAATAAAGAATTGCCAACAGTATCAGTTATTGATGAAAATATGACTGTGTTGGAAGTTAAATATGATGAGTTTATACCAGATTTTATAAAAGATTTGGTTCAGATTAATAAAACTACTTCTACAGCAGTTTCAAAGTATGCATCGAGTAGATTGTATATATAGGGTTGAAATTTAAATCTTATATAAAGAGTATCTAAATAAAATAAAAAAATTAAAAAACAGGAAGGATGATTTTAGTTATGACGTTTAACGATATTTTTAAATCAAGTTTTATAGAAAATGTATCAGGTTTTTCATTTGTAGATAGTGCTTTAGCTCTAGGTTCAGCATTTTTAGTAGGTTTGTTTATATATATGATTTACAAAAAAACCTATATGGGGATTATGTATTCTCGACCATTTAATGTGTCACTTGTAGCACTTACAATGCTTACAACTTTCGTAATATTAGCAGTTACATCAAATGTAGTTTTATCTCTAGGTATGGTTGGTGCTTTATCTATAGTAAGATTTAGAACAGCAATTAAAGACCCAATGGATTTGGTATTTCTATTTTGGTCATTAGGCTCAGGTATAGTTTTAGGTGCAGGTTTGATTCCACTAGCTGTTATGGGTTCAATAATCATGGGATTGATTCTAATATTCTTTTCAAACAAAACAATATCTGAAACACCATATATATTGATGGTAAATTGTAATAATGAGAATTCAGAAGACATTGCAACTGATAAAATTAAAAAAGTATTTTCTAAATATCAAATAAAATCAAAAAGTGTTACACCAGAAAAAGGTATAGAGTTGGTATTTGAAGTAAGAATGAAAGATGGAGAAACAAGTCTTATAAATGACTTAAGCCAAGTAGATGGAGTTACTAATGCAGTTCTTGTAAGTTATAATGGTGATTATGTAGCATAGAGAGGAGTAATCTTTTATGAAAGATAAAAAATTTACCCTTCTTATCTCAATTATGGTTATATTTTTATGTGCAGTAGTTGTAGTTTACAGTATATATGGTAATAAAAATGTTGACTTATATAGCAATGTATATATTGAAAAATATTTTGACAGAGATGAGGTTATGGAAGTTAATATAGAAATAGATGAAAGTGACTTGGAAGACATGAATGAAAATGCGATAAAAGAAGAATTTAAAGTTGCAAAAGTAACTGTAAATGGAGACACATATGGAAACGTTGGTATAAGAACTAAAGGAAATTCAAGTCTTACATCCGTAGCAAATAGTGATAGTGATAGATATAGCTATAAGATTAATTTCGATAAATATAATACTAGTCAAAGTATGGAAGGTCTTACTCAATTAAACCTTAATAACTGTTATTCTGACCCATCTTATATGAGAGAATTTTTAACTTATAGTGTCTGTGAGGAGATGGGATTAGCTACTCCAGAATTTGCATATGCCAAAGTTTCTATAAATGGTGAATATCATGGATTATATTTGGCAGTAGAAGGGTTAAAAGAATCTTATCTTGAAAATAATTTTGGAGATGTAACTGGAGACTTATACAAATCAGATGAAGGGGCCTCATTACAATATGAGGGTGATGACCCAGATAGTTACTCAAATCTAATCATTGAAAGTGATAAGAAAACGGCTGATTGGTCTAAAGTTACAAAACTATTAAAATCTTTAGATACAGGTGAAGATATTGAAAAATATCTTGATGTAGATTCTGTCCTCAAAAATATAGCAATAAGTACAGCTTTATTAAATCTTGATAGTTATCAAGGTAGTTTCGCTCATAATTACTATTTATATGAACAAGATGGAGTATTTTCTATGTTGCCATGGGACTTTAATATGTCATTTGGCGGATTTAGTGGTTTTGGTGGAGGTAGTCAATCTATAGCTATTGATGAACCTACAACAGGTAATTTGGAAGATAGACCTTTAATATCTGCATTATTAAAAAATGATACATATAAAGCTAAGTACCATGAATATCTAGAAGAAATAGTAACCAAGTACTTGGATTCAGATTATCTAGAAAATATGACAACAAAATTACATGACTTGATAGCATCATATGTAAAGGAAGACCCAACAGCATTTTATACTTATGAAGAATTTGAAAAAAATATAACATCTTCAATTGAAGATTCTAGTGATAATAAGGGATTTGGTGATAAAGAATCTAATAATAATGATTCTAACAATGAAAATAAGAGTTTTGAAAATGAAAGTAATGAAAAAGAAGTTAATGCTGAATTAACATTAAGCGAAGTCAAAACTAATACGGATAATGATGCTCAAAATAATACTACAGATAATAGTGAAAATGAGAATAATACAAATAACAATAAAAGTGGAGACGATACTAATGAAAAGTCAGGAGGGGCAATGGGTAAAGGTGGAAAATCAATACCAGGAGTTTTAGAAGTTGCAGAAAATATGAGTAAAACTATAAAAGCTCAATTGAGTGGAGAATCTTCTTCAACTAAGGAAACTTCTGATGATAATAGTTCAAGTGAAAGTAAAGATACAGAAAATTCTGATGATAAGATGAGTGGTATGCCAGAGCCACCTGAAGGCATGGATGGAAAAACACCACCAGGAATTGGAAATATGGATAAGGGTGATATGAATGGTAAAAATGGAGATATGAATATAGATAGAAGTCAAGGGAATCCAAAGGAAGCTGGGGGTTTTGGTAATAAAGGAGGCGGCTCTATGAATAAAACAACAACATACTCTAAATTAATTTTAGGTGGAGCTTCAATGATAATCATGTCAGTTATGCTAGTAGGTGTATCAAAGATAAACCGAAGAAGATTTATAAAGTCAAAATAGGTTAAGATACAAATAATATTGATACTGTTAAGTAAATATCTACTTAACAGTATTTTTTTTATTTTAATATCTTTGTTTTTAATAAAAAGTATTTTCTTATAAGTGTTAGATTAATAATCATTGTAATTTTGCACATCTATAATTTTACAATGATATAGTAAAATTTAATTCTATTAAAAAAGTACATAGAAAAAAACGATTAGACAAAGTATGAAAAGTATAATACGATTGTTTTGGGGTAAATGGAAAATAAACTTATATTTTGTAGAAATATCCATAAAAATGAATGTTTTAAATTCAATTTATATTAAAGTAAAGAGTGATGTGTAAGTTGAAAAATTATAAAACTAAATCATGGTATATAAATAAAGTTTAAATTCATGTAAATAAAAATATCATCAAGTATGGAGGGATTTTAATGTATTGGAAAAGAGCATTAAGTTTATTAACATTAGGGTTAGTTATTTGTGGATTAACAATAGGCTGTTCAACAAAAGAAGAGCCTAAAAAAGAAGAAAAGAAGACTATTACAGTAGCTACAGGAGCAAAGTATTATCCTTTTAATTTTAGAGAAGATGGGAAAATGCAAGGTTTTGAAATTGATATATGGAATGAAATTGGTAAAAGATTAGATTCTGAAATTAAGTATGAAGTAAATAATGGAGATACAGGTGGATTACTTGGAATGGTGGATAGTGGTAAGGCAGATACAGCAGCTCAACAAATAAGTATAACGCCAGAAAGAGAAGAAGTGTATGATTTTACAGTACCATATGCTTATAATCCTCTAATGATAACTATTAGACCAGAAGATAAAGACAAGATAAAAAGTCTTGAAGATTTGAAAGGAAAAAAAGTCGAAGTTGGAGCAAATTCATCTGAAAGAGCGATAATGGAGGAAAAAAACAAAGATAATTCAATGGAATTAGTATTCAATGATGGAGCTGATTCATATGAAGGTCTTGAACTTGGCAGATCTGATGCAAGGATAATTTCTGTTTCTGCAACAGCTGCTAGAAATAAAAAAGCTGGTTCAAATTTTATCTCTGTTGGAGAACCTATTTATGAAGAAATAAATGCGTATCCATTTAGAAAAGATGAAGAATCAAAGGCTTTAAAAGCTAAGGTTGATGATACAATAACGGCTATGAGAAAAGATGGAACTCTTACTGAAATCTCTAAAAAATGGTTTGGAGAAGATATAACGATTGAGAGATAGGTGAATTTTATGAGTTTAGATGTATCATTCATGTTTAACATTTTACCAGAAATATTTATAGCATCTAAAGAAACAATAATAATGGCTTTAATATCACTAGTACTATCTTTAGTAATAGCAACTATAATGGCATTAATAAGCTATAACAAAGTTAAAATATTAAATGAAATTGTTAAAGTTTATACCTCAATTTTTAGAGGAACACCACTGCTAGTTCAGTTGTATGCATTGTATTTTGGATTACCAAGAGCTATTCCAGCTCTTGTAGATATGTCTCCATTTACTGCAATGATAATTGCTTTATCAGTAAATATGTCTGCGTATATGTCAGAGACTATAAGAGGAGCAATTTCTTCTGTAGATAAGGGACAATATGAAGCAGGAGCTTCCATTGGACTTACGAATGTGCAAATATTCAGAAGAATAGTCATGCCACAGGCTATAAGAGTAGCTATTCCTGCATTATCTAATCATTTTGTAGATTTAATTAAAGGTTCCTCATTAGCTTTTACTATAGGGGTAATAGAAATAATGGCGGCAGCAAATTATAATGGTGGTAGTAAATATAAATATCTAGAAGCGTTCTTAGTTGCAGGGTTTGTATATTGGTTTATCTTATTTATATTTGGACTTGTTCAAAAGAAAATAGAAGCAAAACTAAATTCTGCATATTAATAGTATTACATAATAAAATAGAAACCATTTAAATACAATTTCCTATTATATTTAAGTGGTTTCTATTTTATTATTCTATTTATGAACAATAAAATAATAAAGAATTTTAAAATATAGGACTAAATTTGAGAAGTGCTGAAACTAGAAAATCCATAATAAAAAAATAATTAAAAATTGTAACTAAATTGTAATAAAGTGGTAGTTATTTAGCATAAAATGATGTATCATAGAAGTGTATTATAAAATTAATAAAGTAAGATTTTTTAAAAGAGAACTGCTGGCTTTTGATATTTAAAGTGAGTAGTTAAATTATGTTTAGGAGGGGTAGATTTTGTTACAAAAAGTATTATGGAAATTTTTAAAGCTAGTAGCGGGTTTATTTATATGTTCAATTGGTATAGTATTGACGATAAATTGTAACCTTGGTTTATCTCCTTGGGATGTGTTTCATCAAGGTCTTTCAAATCATATAGGAATAACTATAGGGACTGCCTCTATAATTGTAGGCTCTATAGTAGTTATAGCTGATGTTGTTCTTGGTGAGAATGTAGGATGGGGAACTGTTTTTAATATGCTATTAATTGGATTCTTTATGGATTTGCTTTTGTATAGTAAGTTAATTCCAGAGGCTGATAGTTTATTTGTAGGAATAATTATGTTGATATTAGGATTGATTCTTTTGGCTATTGGAATGGTATTTTATATGGGAAGTGGTTTAGGAAGTGGACCTAGAGATGGTCTGATGGTTGCACTTCAAAAGAAAACTGGAAAATCACTTAACTTAATAAGAGGGACTATAGAAGTTGGAGCATTAATAGTAGGATTTTTCTTAGGAGGAAAAGTTGGTATAGGAACTATAATAAGTGCATTTGGATTGGGTTATTTTACACAGATAGTATTTAGTTTATTTAAATTAGATTGTAGTAAGATTAAGCATCGATTTATAGTAGATGATATAAAGTTTATTAAGTTATATATGAGTGGGGATAAAAAAACGGCTGCTCAAAATATAGCTAAGTAATTTAGTGATAAATTTAAGCAAAGGTTAAATGTTGTAACTTGAAGAAATTTTTAAATATATAATTTTAAACATTAAAAGAAGGCTAAGCCAATAGGATTGCTAGGAAACTATAAAATATAGATTTCTAGCAATTTTTTATTTGTTTAACACTTTTTTATGTTTTAGAAGTATTATTATGTATTTAATGAATTAATTAATTTATAATTAGAGATACTAAACTTTATAAATATTAATATGAACACCTTTGATTGTGTATTTTCCAAAGCCTTTAAAATGCTTGTATTTATTCTAAGTAAAAAAATAAAAAAATGTCAAAAAAACTCTTGTATTATATCCGAATTTTATATATAATTACCTATGTTGTTTAGAAATTTTAAACTCAATGTTTAGTAAACAAAATGTTTAGTAAAATAAAACAGAAACTAGGAGGTGCAACATGGATATAGGTGAAAAGATAAAAAGATTAAGAACAGAAAAACAACTGACCCAGGAAGAGTTAGCTAATAGATGTGAATTGTCAAAGGGATTTATTTCTCAATTAGAAAATAACTTAACATCACCATCCATAGCTACCCTTATAGATATACTTGAAATACTAGGTACGAATTTAAGGGAATTTTTTAATGAAATAGATGACGAAAGAATTAGTTTTACAAAAGAGGATATGTTTGAAACAGAGGATGAAGATTTAAAATATAAACTGAAGTGGCTAATTCCAAACTCACAAAAAAATGAAATGGAGCCAATAATAATAACATTGTATCCAGGAGGACAATATAAAGAAGAAAAGCCACATGAAGGCGAAGAATTTGGATATGTATTAGCAGGTTCGATATATGTTCATATAGGCGAAAAGAAAAATAAAGTAAAAAAAGGAGAAAGCTTTTACTTTAGACCAAGAGCAAATCACTATATATCAAACGAGGGTAAAACGACAGCAAAAGTGATTTGGGTAAGTACGCCACCATCATTTTAGAATAGAGGTGTTTAATAATTGGTAGAAAACATAATAGAATTAAGAGATATATCTAAACATTATGAAGAACTTACGGTTTTAGATAATTTCAATTTAGATATAAAGAAAAATGAATTTTTAACTTTACTTGGACCAAGTGGATGTGGAAAAACTACTACATTAAAAATAATAGCAGGTTTTGAGTATGCTGATGATGGTAAAGTTTTATTTGAAGGTAAAGAGATAAATAATTTGCCACCATATGAAAGACAAGTAAATACAGTGTTTCAAAAATATGCTTTATTTCCACATATGGATGTATATGAAAATGTAGCTTTTGGACTAAAAATTAAAAAGACTCCAAAAGATGTAATAGATGCTAAAGTGAAAGAGGTTTTAAAACTTGTTGCACTAGAAGGTTTTGAAAGACGACAAGTTGACTCATTAAGTGGAGGACAACAACAGAGAATTGCAATAGCAAGAGCTCTAGTTAATGAACCAAAAGTATTGTTACTAGATGAGCCACTTGGAGCACTTGATTTAAAGCTTAGACAAGAAATGCAAATAGAATTAAAAAGAATTCAAAAAAAATTAGGAATAACATTTGTGTTTGTAACTCATGACCAGGAAGAGGCTCTTACTATGTCAGATACTATTGTCGTAATGTATAAGGGTAAGATACAACAAATGGGAACACCACAAGACATATATAATGAACCTAAAAACTCATTTGTAGCTAAGTTTATAGGTGAAAGTAACATATTTGATGGAATTATGATAGAAGATTATAAAGTTAATTTCTGTAATAGGGATTTTGAATGTGTTGATAAAGGATTTGAAAAAAACGAAAATATAGAAGTGGTAATAAGACCAGAAGATATAAAAATGGTAAAGCCAGAAGAAGGAATGTTAAAGGGGAAAGTTACATCTACTGTGTTTAAAGGAGTGCATTATGAGATAGAATTAAATGAGAATGGAAGATTGTGGATACTTCACAATACTAAAAATGCTGAGGTTGGAACAGAACTAGGCATGGACATATATCCAGAAGACATTCATATAATGAGAAAAGAGAGTAACTAAGATGAAGAGAAAATCTTTCTTAGCATATCCATATGTGGTTTGGAGTGCGATATTTGTAATAATTCCTTTAATACTAGTAGTATTTTTCAGTTTTACAAAAGAGTCAGGTGGAGGTTATGCATTTACACTTGAAAATTATAAAGAAGTAATCGACCCTATATATATTAAAGTATTTGCTCGTTCTATTCTTTTAGCAGGAGGAGCGACATTAATATGCCTTGTAGTTGGTTATCCAGTGGCATATATAATTTCAAAAGCTCATGTGAGTAGAAGAGGTTCATTAATATTATTATTTATTCTTCCTATGTGGATGAATTTTCTTTTAAGAACTTATGCATGGGTTGCTATATTAGGAAAAAATGGACTTTTAAATACATTTTTAGGCTGGTTTGGAATACAGCCATTAGCAATTTTGTATACTAATTTTGCTATACTTTTAGGTATGGTATATAACTTTTTACCATTTATGGTTCTTCCAATATACACTGCACTATCAAAGATGGATAATGATTTGATAAATGCTGCTCATGACTTAGGTGCAAATAATATGACAGTATTTAGAAAAATTATATTTCCTTTGAGTTTACCAGGTGTAATGTCTGGAATAACTATGGTATTTATGCCAGCAGTTACTACCTTTGCAATTTCAAGACTGTTAGGTGGAGGTAAAATAATGCTAGTTGGAGATTTGATTGAACAACAATTTACAGTTGTTGGAGATTGGAACTTTGGCTCAGCAATATCGATATTTATGATGATAGTAATATTAATATCGATGTCTATAATGTCAAAATTTGGAGATGAGTCTGACAAAGAAGGCGGTGGGTTACTATTTTAAAATTAAAGAAAATAACTTCTAATATATATTTAGCATTAGTATTCTTATTTTTATATGCACCCATATTTGCTTTAGTACTATTTTCTTTCAATGATTCAAAATCGATGGCAAGATGGAATGGATTTACATGGAAGTGGTATGGTCAATTACTTCAAAATGAGAGTATAATGAGTGCTTTATATTATACTATTGTAATAGCTATATTAGCATCTGTAATATCTACAATAGTAGGAACTATAAGTGCCATAGGAATACATAAGATGAGAGGTAAGAGCAAAAAATTAATACTAAATGTAAACTATCTTCCTATTTTAAATACAGAGATAGTTACAGCAGTAGCCCTTATGAGTCTGTTTGTGTTTGTAAAAATGGAATTTGGATTTACAACAATGCTATTGGCACATATAATGTTTTGTTTGCCATATGTTATACTTTCAGTTTTACCAAAAATGAAGCAATTACCTGATAATATAGAAGATGCAGCTATGGACTTAGGGGCGACACCTATATATGCTCTTAGAAAGGTAATTTTACCACAAATAAAGCCAGGTATAGTTTCTGGATTTTTAATTGCATTTACTATGTCAATAGATGACTTTATAATAAGTTTCTTTAATGCTGGAAATGGTGTAAGCAATCTTTCTATAGAAATCTATGGAATGGCTAGAAGAGGTATAAAACCTGAAATAAATGCATTATCGACAATAATGTTTGCAGTCGTTTTAGGATTACTTTTATTAGCTAATAAAAAAGAATCTATAGTAAGGGGGACTAAATAATGATTAAGTTTAAAAAAGTAATATCCCTTGTATCTATAGGTATTATGACAGTTACTTTATTTACAGGATGTAATAAAGCAACTGATTCTACAAAAGTTTTAAACGTATATAATGTTGGAGATTATATAGATGAATCTCTTATAGATAAGTTTGAAGAAGAAACTGGAATAGATGTTCAATATTCAACTTATGATACTAACGAAATGATGTATCAAAAAGTAAAGAGTGGCAGTACACACTACGATTTAGTCTTTCCTTCAGATTATATGGTAGAAAAAATGAAAAATGAAGGTCTTTTGGAAAAACTGGATTTTAAAAACATACCTAATATGAAGTATTTAGATAAGAGTTTTTTAAATCCTATATATGATGAAACTAATGAATATAGTGTTGCATACATGTGGGGAACTCTTGGAATATTGTACAATAAAAAAGAAGTTAAAGACCCTATAGATAGTTGGAATATACTTTGGAATCCAAAGTATAAAGGCAATATAATGATGTTTGACTCTGTTAGAGATACTATAGGTATAACTCTTAAAAAATTAGGATACAGTATGAATAGTGTAAATCCAAAAGAAATAAATGAAGCTAAAAATCTTTTAATGAAACAAAAGGATTTAGTATTGGCCTATGTAAATGATGAAGGTAAGGATAGATTGCTTGGTGGAGAAGTAGCAATGGGTATGTTGTATTCTGGAGATGCAGTTACATTGATGGACCAAAATCCTGACCTTGATTATGCAATACCTAAAGAAGGTACTAATAAATGGGTAGATGCTATGTGTGTACCTACAACAGCACAAAATAAAAAAGAAGCTGAGTTATTTATAAACTTTTTACTAGACCCAGAAAATGCAAAAATAAATGCTGAGTATATCGGATATTCAACACCTAATACAGGAGCTCTAAAATTATTAGACCCAGAAATAACTAATAATCCTGTTGCATATCCATCTAAAGAAGTACTTAATAAATGTGAAACTTTTGAGGATATTGGTGAAAATATAAAATTATATGACAAGGCTTGGATAGAATTAAAATCAAAGTAGAGTTTTGTTGATTTAATTATATTTACTTAATAAAACTGTTCTTATTTAGAAATTAATTTTCTAATTATTGAACAGTTTTATTTTTTGCCAATACTATATACATGTTTTGAATCTTTTATAATAATAATCACAAAAGCAAGCAAATTCATGACTTTAATGTCAAGTATTTGCTTGTTTTTTTATTAAATTATATTGATATACAACTTAATTAACATTATTAATAGGTAAAAAGTTTATTTGTATAATGACTTTAATAATAATTAGAAAAAATGGGCAACTTAATAGAATAATTGGAGGTGTAAATTTATAAAAATGAATAGGGTAAATAAAAAAATAGATTTATTAATATTGAGTTTGCTAGTTTTTATGTTTTTAATTGTTGGAATAGTAATATTATCTATTAGAACAGAAAACAAATTGAATGTATTTATAATGCTTGCAGTAATTTTTTTCATAATAATGTTAACTTATTTATCAAACTCAGTAGTAGGATTGATAACAAGTTCAATAATTATATTTATGTATACATCCTATATCTTATATAACAGTATTACTCACAATATAGATGTTGAGTTTTTATCATATATGTGGATAATAGCAATACCAATCTCTTCAATTATAATGGGAAATTTAAATAAAAATATAAATGAATTACAACATATAAACACAAAGTTATCTGAACAGTATAAAGAGTTAGTGACTATTGATAGTGAAACTGGACTTAGAAATCTAAAGATTTTTTATAATGATGTAAATATGGAGATAAGTAAATCTATTAGACATAATACTAATTTTTCTCTTATGATAGTAAAATTGCCGTATTACGGAAATCTACAGACGATATTTGGTGAAAATAAGACTAATAAAATAGTAAAACATATCAGTTCAAGTATTATAGAATGTACAAGAAATGAGGATATAATTTATAGTTTACAGAAAGACATGATAGGTATATTAATGCCAAGTACATCCTTAGAAGGTTCAAAAGTTGTTAAAGACAGAATAAATAAAAAGATAAGAGAACTAAATTTAGACTTAAACAATAAAGGACAATATGTAAATATAGATGTAAAAATTGCATTTTTAGAGTATAAAGATAGCTTTGGAGATAGTATAAATTTTAAGAATATAGTTGAAGAGGAATTACAATACGATGTTTAAAACGTTCAATAAAAATTTATTAAAAGTAGTAATGATATTATTCATAGTATTAATAATATCAAACTTTAATCTGTCTTCACATGCAACAGAAATTACATCTAATAGAAATAAGGTTTTAGTCATATATGATTCTAAGAAGGAAACAGCTTATAATAGAGATATTTTAAAAATTATGAGGACACTATTGGGTCGATTTAGTTCAGATATTGATTTATTAAAATTAAGTGATTATGATGATGAAATAAATAAAAACTATTATAGTCATGTATTTATTATAGGAATTAATGAAAATTCATATGATAATGACAAAAAAACTAAATATTTACTTAGTGCATTAGATTCATATAAAGGTAATATATGTTGGTTAGGGCATGGTATAGAAAATCTTTTAGAATACAAAAAGTATAATTTAGAGTATTTGGGAAAAACAAATAACATAGTTAGTGTAAATTATAAGGGCAAATCATACAATTTGGATGAACACTATTTGTTTAATCTTGTGAAATCAAAAGATGTAAGTAATAAAGTAATAGGGAGTATTGATGATACATTAAATAAGTATCCATATATAATAAATGATAAAAATCTTTTTTATGTATCAAAATTGGATTTAGATGGTGTTTTATTTTATATATTTTGTGATTCACTGAACGATATTTTTAATATTAAAAAGTTTGATAAGGGAAGTATATTTGTAAGAATAGAAGATGTACATGCTTTTAGAGACCCCAAAAACCTTGTAGATATAGCTGATTATTTAAGTAGTAAGGATATACCATTTGCAATTGCATTAATACCAGCTTATGTAAACCCTAAAAATCATAAAATAATTACTTTATCAGAAAGTCCTGAGGTTGTAAAAGCAGTAAAATATATGCAAGATAAGGGCGGCACAGTGATATTACATGGATATACTCATCAATACAAAAAAGAAGAAGTTACTGGAGAAGGGTATGAATTTTGGGATGGAGAAAAGGATGCACCTTTAAATGAAGACATGGAAGTGTTTGTAAAAAATAGAGTGTTGAGTGGCCTTAGAATATGTATAGAAAATGGAATTTATCCCCTTGCGTTTGAAGCACCACATTATGCGATAGAATCTGAGGGATACAAAGAGTTAAAAAAGTATTTTTCTACTTATGTAGGTCAACATCAAAATAATGATAAAAAATTTAGTACTAATACGTATCCTTATGTTATTAGGGATACAGAAGAATTTAATATATTTATACCTGAAAATTTAGGATATATAGACCCAGAAGATAATTTTACTTTTCAAGATATCAAAGAAAAACTAGATAAAGTATCTATTGTTAGAGGGTTTAGTGGAGGATTCTTTTTTCATTCATATTTGGATATAGAGTATTTAAAATACACAATAGAATATCTAGAAAAACAAAATATAAAATTTATGAATTTAAGAGATTTTGATAATTGGGTAAGAATTGATGAAATACAAATAAGAAATGTTGGAGATGAAATTAAAGTAACTTATGATAGGAATTTAGAAGAAAATACTGAAGATGATACTAGATTTAAGTCTATATCTAGTATTAGTAAAATTTTAATATTAATAGTGTCTGTAAGTGTTTTAATATTTGTGATTATATTTATATATTTTAAGAAAATAGATAAAAAGAAATTTTTAAAATAAATGATTTTATATTAGAATATATGTTTAAAAAAATTTTAGGAGAAATTTATGAGAGATTTAAATATATCAGAATGTTTATTTATATTTAGCTTATTTAGTATATGGTCTTTATTGCTTATAAATATTATTTTGGCTATGGGTGGTTATATATTTTACTTTAAAAATTTTAATAAAGAAGTAAAAAAAATTGATGAATATCCTATGGTATCAATACTTGTGCCTGCTCACAATGAAGCTAAGGTAATAGGCAAAACTGTGGAATCCTTATTACTACTTAATTATCCTAAAGATAAAATGGAACTCATTGTTATAAATGATAACTCATCTGATAATAGTAAAGATATTTTAGAAGATATAAAAAATAAGTATAATAATTATAATTTTACCATAATAAATACAGACAATTTAACTGGAGGAAAAGGAAAATCAAATGCATTGAATATTGGATATACCATTTCTAAAGGAGAGTTTATAGCAGTTTATGATGCAGATAACACACCAGATAGAAATGCACTTAGATATTTAATACAAACAATAGTAATGGATGATGAATTAGGAGCTGTTATTGGAAAATTCAGGACTCGAAATAAAAATAAAAATCTATTAACCAAATTCATAAATATAGAAACGCTAAGTTTTCAATGGATGTCACAAGCTGGTAGATGGGAATTATTTAATCTATGTACAATACCAGGAACTAACTTTATATTGAGAAAAAGTATCATAGAAGAGATTGGAGGGTGGGATAGTAAAGCAATTGCAGAAGATACAGAAATTAGCTTTAGAATATATAAATTGGGATATAAGATAAAACTTGTACCACAGTCTATAACGTGGGAACAAGAACCAGAAACTGTTAAGGTATGGATAAAGCAACGTACCAGATGGGCAAAAGGTAATATATATGTCTTAATGAAATATATAAGAAATATATTTAAACAGGGAAAAAATAAAATTGTATTTGATATAGCCTACTTTTTTTCTGTATATTTTTTGTTCTTAACATCTGTCATTATATCGGATATTTTATTTATTTTAAGTATATCTAAACTAATAGAGATTTCAATTCCAATTAACTTTTTTATAATATGGATACTATCATATCTTCTATTTATCATAGAGGTAAGTATAAGCCTAAGCATAGAAAAAGGTGAAGCGACACTAGAAAATATATTCATAGTTGCAATAATGTATTTTACATACTCTCAACTATGGCTGTTTGTAGCTATAAAGGGAATGATAGAGTATTTAAAAGATGTAATTTTTAAAAGAGAAGTTAAATGGTATAAGACAGAAAGATTTTGATTCATGTACAGGAGGAACTAGCATGAAAAAATTTGTTATATCAATTATATCTTTAGTATTGTTTTTTTCAAATATATTGCTTGTAAATGAAGTAAAGGCTGATGAGACTAAAGTTAAAAACTATAAGTTTGAAAGAGACATCACTATAGATGGAGTTATAGGAAGTAATAGTACCTTTTTTGAGGTAAATAAAAATTGGGATATTGAGGAAGTCTTATTACACCTTAATTTTAGTAAGAGTCAAATATTAAATGGAGATGTTTCTAGCCTAACCGTTTTAATAAATAATGTACCAATAAAATCCATTAAATTAAATGCTAAGACTGATTATAAAAATACACTAGAGGTACTAGTACCAAAAGACTATATAATCCAAGGTTATAATGAAATAAAAATAAAATCATATAAAACAATATCTGATAAAATTTGTCAGGATGATTCCAATACTGGAAATTGGATGGTTATTCATAAAGAATCATATACTTCAATTAGATATACGCAGAAAAATATGGGAAATTCAATAAGTGAATATCCATATCCATATTCAGAAGTTGAAGATAAGCTTAATTTGGACACAACTATGGTAGTCCCAGACAATATGACTAGGGGAGAATCTACAGCTGTGTTCAATCTAGCTTCAGAATTTGGAAAAACAACAAAAAATGATAACTTAAAACTTAATGTTAAACTATATTCAGAAATGAAAAATTGGTCTGAAGATAATATTATATATGTTGGTAAACCTGAAAATACAGCAGAAGAAATTTTGAATATTTTAAGCACAAAGGAACAAACCCTATTATCTTCAAATTGTATAATTAAACAAGTAGATTCCCCTTATAATAAGAATAAGAAGATGATGGTGATAATTGGCAGTAATGAAGAGGACTTAATAAAGGCATCAAATTTATTGGTAGAAAATAAACTCTCTAATCAAGTGCTATCATCATCAGTAATTGTAAACAAAAACACTAATGTAAAAACTAATGAGCAACAAGAGCTAAATTTAAGTCATTTGACACTAAAGGACTTAGGTTATTCAGATTTTTTGTTAGAAGGTGCATTTAATCAACAAGCTTTGTTCGATGTCAAAATACCAAAGGGTAAGATATTAGATTATGGTTCAAAGATTGTTTTAAATTTAAGATATTCTGATAATTTGGATTTTGAAAAATCTTTGGTTACAGTATCCATAAATGATGTTGTTGTGGGAAGTAAAAAATTGGATAGGTCACATTCTAATAACGATAAACTAGAATTAAAAATACCCAAAGATATAGATAATAAAGACTACTATCAAGTTAAGTTGGCATTTAATTTGAGTATAAAAAATCAGAATTGTATTACAAGGGAAAGTAATAATCCTTGGGCATACGTATTAAATAGTTCTTATTTGGAGTTATCTACAAAAGATAAGGAATCCTTGTCTTTTGAAAGTTATCCATATCCATTTGTTAAAGATGATGAATTTAATGATTTAACTGTAATAATGCCAGATTATTCAGGTTCACAAGCTATGACTTGGATGTCTAGATTAGGAGTTAATTTAGGTGCAAGTATAAATTCCTATAAAGGAAGCATAAATGTAATTAGAGGAAAAGAATTTAATGACAAATATAAAGATACCAATATTATAGTTTTTGGGGTACCACTTAATAATTCTGTTATACAGATGTTAAATGATAATTTAAATATAAAGTTTAACAAAAGCTACTCCACATTTTTATCAAATGATAAGATAAGTTTTATTGATGGTTATGGAAAAGATATTTCTGCAATTCAATTGATAAAATCACCTTATAATAATCAAAAAAATATCCTGGTAATTAGTTCGATAAATGAAAAAAACTTATATTTAGGAATGGATTATTTATTAAATAAAAGTAAAGTTAATGATTTAAAAGGAGATACAATAACAATTGATGAATATGGAGAAGTAGAAGATTTATCTTATAATTTAAAAGTAAATAAAGAAGTAAAAGTTTCAAATAATGACATTAGTATTAGTAAGACAACTAAAGCATTTTTAATAATTTCTTTTATTACTATAATTGTAGTGGCAGTATTGTCAATGTTATATATAAAAAAGTATAAAAGAAGATAATATGATAAATCTATTATTTTAAAAGAGGTATATAATTTGAATAAATATATAAATAAATTTAAATTAAAAAGAAATATTTTAATCTCAGTAATGGTTTTAATTTTTATATTTATAATCTACTTTATAGGTACAGAGTTAAGAGATAAAAGTTCAATAAATAATCAATATGATGGCAAGATTAAATCAGCCAATTTATCTGTAGACTATGAAATAAAACAAGTTATGAAGGATATAGATAAACTAGGATTGAATACAGTAAATGTACCTATAATTATAAATGTAGATGAAATTAATTCTGATATTATGACAATAGATAATAGTAGTAAAGAAAAAGCAATTAAACTAATAAAAAAACTAAACAAAAAAGGTATTTCAACAATATTAGAAGCGTATCCGTGGATAGAAAATGGTGAATTATATGAGACCGACTGGAATCCTAGAAATAAAGAGCGATTTTTTTATACATGGCAAAATACTATATTAAATGAACTTATAATAGATGTAGCAAATCCTTTAGATGTAAATGTTTTAAATATAGGTTCTAATTTGGTACATTTAGAAGAATATCAGAAAAATTGGAGTGAAATAATAGATTTTGTACAATCAAAATTTGATGGGCTTGTAACATACAGGACTAATTGGTGGTATACAAAAAAAGATGACTTAAATAGTAAGCTATCCTATGAACAAAAACTAAATAATAATTTTTTTGATAAGTTAGATTTTATATCTATAGCAGCGTATTTTGAATTAAGTAATAAACCTATTAATACAGTGGATGAACTAGTTTCTGCATTACATTCATCTACTGTAAATAATAGAAGACAGAATATAAAAGAAGAAATATATAATCTTTATAAAGTTCATGGAAAACCAATATTTTTTGGAGAACTAGGTTTTTCAAATAGAGAAAATGCAAGTTCTCAACCTTGGAATCATATTCCTTCAGAGGTTATAAATGATGAAGAGCAAGCAAGATGCTTTGAGGCATATAAAAAAGTTTTTGAAAATGAGGATTGGATAAATGGTTTTTCTGTATTTTGTGTAGGTAAAATAGATGAAGAAAAAAATTTTTACCCATCAAAGGAAAGTATAAAGGTTATTAAGTCTTGGTATGAATAGTTTTGTTATGTAAATATTAGTATTTGTATAAATTAAATGTATGATTAGGAGAGATACAAATGAATGACATCAAGGTTATGACTGTATTTGGAACTAGACCTGAGGCTATTAAAGTGGCTCCTTTAATAAAGGAACTTGAAGAGAGAGAACATATAAAAAGTATTGTATGTGTTACAGCTCAACATAGAGAAATGCTTGACCAAGTTATAGAAACATTCAACATAAATGTAGACTATGATTTGGATATAATGAAGAAAGGGCAAAGCTTAAATGATATAACATGCAAAATTTTAAAGGAACTTCCATTAATTATAAATAAGGAAAATCCAAATATAATATTAGTTCATGGAGATACGACAACAACTCTAGCCACTAGTTTGACTGCATTCTATAATAAAATCTTTGTTGGTCACATAGAAGCTGGACTTAGAACTTATGATAAATATTCTCCATTTCCAGAGGAATTAAATAGACAACTTACAAGTGTTATTGCTGATATACACTTTGCCCCTACTAATTTGGCTAGAAAAAACTTGATTTATGAAGGAAAGCCTAAAAATAGTATATTTGTAACTGGTAATACTGCAATTGATGCTTTGCGTATGACAATAAAAGAAGACTATAATCATCCTATAATTGATAAGATTGGTAATGACAGGATGATTTTATTGACTTCTCATAGAAGAGAAAACTTGGGAAATCCTATGAAAAATATATTCAAAGCTGTAAAACGAATAGTAGATGACTTTGAAGATGTACAAATAGTATATCCTATACATTTAAATCCTGAGATACGTAATATAGCGGATAAAGTATTTGGAAAATCTCATAAAAGAATTCATATTATAGAACCTTTAGAAGTGGTTGATTTTCATAATTTTTTAAATAAATCATACATGATAATGACTGATAGTGGAGGAATACAGGAAGAAGCTCCATCGTTAGGTAAACCAGTCCTTGTGTTACGTGATAAAACAGAAAGAACTGAAGGGATTGAAGCTAAGACACTTAAATTAGTAGGTACTGATGAAGATAGAATATATAATTCAGTGAGTAGTTTATTAATAAATAAAAAGAGTTATAATCAGATGAGTAAAGCATCTAATCCATATGGGGATGGAAAAGCAAGTAAATATATAGTGGACATAATAATGAAGAAATTAAATTGTAAATATCTAAATTAGTTTTTGTTTATTTAATTTTAAATTTATAGTGGGAAGAATTAAAATTATTATCTACTTGATATAAAATCTGTGATAACATAAGTAAGACCATTTTTAAGGGGGAGTAATATGGCTAGAAAAACCATAAAAAACTTAGGTAGAAATAAAAGTGTAAGGAGAATAAAGCTTCTATTAAAAAAAATTTTTATTACTGTATGCATAATAGCAAGTATAATTGCTGTTTTTAATATAACGAAGTATTTTGAGGAATTATATAAAATAAGAGATATAGAAAGTACTAAAATTGAATACTATATGGATGTAGCTGATGAAGCAGGTGATAGTAAAGTCCAATTAAGTTGGAAGGAATTGCTTGCTATAGATATGGTAATACATGATGAAGATTTAAGTAACATAAAAAAGAAAGACACATTAAATATAGGGAAAAAGTTTATAATAGAAGATAAAAATGATAAGGGAGAGGATGTATATAAAGTAAAGAAATTTACTAAAGTATTGAGTGAATTAAAATTTGACTCTTCTCAAAAAAGTAGAGCAAAAAAATATATGAAGGATTTAGAATACACGTATCTTGGAAATAAAGAATTAAATAATAGTGATGAAAAAATTAAATTTATAAAAAAACTAGAAGACTCAGCTATAAGAGAGTATATTGATTATGGAATACTGCCATCAATAACAATAGGACAAGCTATATTAGAATCTGGATGGGGAAACTCTAAACTTACAAAGCAGAGTAATAATTTATTTGGGATAAAAGCAGACAAAGCATGGAAAGGAAAGAAAGTAGAAATTTCAACTTCAGAACATTATAATGAGAAAATAGTAGCAAATTTCAGGTCATATAATTCATTACAGGATTCTGTTAGAGACCATAGCTTGTTTTTAGTTGATAACAAAAGATATAGAAAGCATGGTTTGTTTGAGGCAAAAGATTATATTAGTCAAGCACAAGCATTAGAAAATGCAGGGTATAGTACAGCTGAAGATAAAAAAGGAAATCGCATATATGCAGAACTATTAATAGAAGTTATTAGAAGTTACAATTTGCAACTTATAGATAATAAAGTAGAAACAAAATAATTATTAACTTCATATGAAAATATAACAGGAGAATATTATTCTTTGCAAAAGAATAGAAAATTTGTAAAAAAACTAAAAAAATGTATTGACTTGTTATTTGAAAGGTGATATTATTATTACTGTACTCGAAAGAGAACA
>NZ_JBJODK010000012.1:0-131746 GCF_045900275.1 Clostridioides sp. GD02367
ATTTTTTGTAAAAAAAGACAAAAAATATGTATTTCTTTTTTTATTTCGGGGAAACTAAACACAGGAATTATGGACTATTATAAAAATTTAATTCTTGAGGAGTGATAGAAATGAAAAAAGTTGCTTTAATTTTAGCTATAATCGGTGCTCTTAACTGGGGAGGAATTGGTATCCTAGGTACAGATTTAATAGGTAGTATCTTTGGCGGAACATATGAAATGGTAAGTAGAATAATATACTTCATTGTAGGTTTAGCTGGATTATACTTAATACCAAGCTTAATGTCTGATGATAGAGAATAATTTAATTTGTACTTTTATATTAAAAACCTCATTCTAAATATTTAGGATGAGGTTTTTAATTTTATAAAAATCTTAATTTGTATCTTTTTTAATGGTAAAATAGATAAGAATTGAAGTTTTTAAAAAGATGTTTTATACAAGAAAGAAGTACTATGTGAAAAAAGGAGTATTATTAATATATGTTTATAATTAATGAATTAAGTAATATTTTAAATGATGAAGTAATATCTTTTCATATGCCTGGTCATAAAAAAGGCAGAATTTATGAGAAATTGGGATATAGAAATGTATTAGAAAATTTGTATAAAATGGATACTACTGAAATATTAGGAACTGATAACTTACATTCGCCAGAAGGGATTATAAAGAGTTCTCAGAAGAAAGCATCAAGAGTATTTAAAAGCGATTATACATGTTATCTAGTTAATGGGAGTAGTTGTGGAATACAGTCTGCGATAATGTCAGTGTGCGCTCCTAAGAGTAAAATAATTGTAAATAGAGATTGTCATCAATCTGTTATAAATGCATGCATTTTAGGAGATATAGATATAGAGTATATTTCTTGTGAGATAAGTGAAGATACGAATGTCTTAAAGGGAATATCCATAAGTAATGCGATTGATGTAATAGATAAAAATTTAGATGCAAAAGCAGTGCTTCTTACATATCCTACATATTATGGAATGACATATGATTTAGAATGTATTTGTAATTATGCGCATGATAAAAAAATGGTAGTGATAATAGATGAAGCACATGGTGCTCATTTAGGTCTTAGTGATAGACTTCCTAAAACAGCTCTTGAGCAGGGTGCAGATATAGTTGTACAAAGTACTCATAAAACACTCCCATCATTTACTCAATCATCAATGATACATATAAAAGGAAATCGAATTGACATAGATAGACTCTTAAATCTGTTGAGAATCACAGAATCCTCAAGTCCTTCATATATATTGTTATCTTCTTTGGAGTTAGCGGTAGATATATATGAAAATAAGGGACAAGAACTAATGAAAGAGCTTTTAAATAAAATTAGAGTTTTTAAAAACAATATTAATGAAAATATTGAGATATATGATACGAATGATAAAACAAAGATATTTATATCTTCTAAAAATATAGGTCTAACAGGTTATGAATTAGAAAATATTTTAAGAAATAAATACAACATACAGGTAGAATTATCTAATTATTATGGAGTCCTTTTAATATGTACAATAGGAAATAGTACTAAGGATTTCAATAGTTTAGAAACAGCATTGAACAATATTGTAAAAGAAGACTTTAGATTTACAAAGTTAGAAAATAAAGAATATCCCACTATTATTCCAAAGAAAATATTAACACCTAGAGAAGCATTTTATAAAACTAAAAAAAGTGTTAAAATATATGACAGCATAGGTAAAGTCTGTGGTGAATGTATAGTGCCATATCCACCTGGGATAAGCATAATATCTCCTGGTGAAATTATAAGTAAAGAAATGATAGATTATTTAATATTCTGTAATTCTAAAGGGATGGTTGTAAGTGGACTAAAAGATGTAGATTTAAATTTTATAGAAGTAATAGATTTAGAAAATATTTAAGTTTATAATACAAAGTTTAAAACTATAATGTGAAGTAAAAAACTTATAGTTGTAATGAGTAATATATAGAATATTTATATAAAGTTGTCTAAATAAAAATTATATTAAAAAGTAAAAAGTGTTTGTATGGAGGATATGAAAATGAAAGGTAAGTTAATAATTATAGAAAGTGGTTCAGATGCAAGTGGAAAGGCAACTCAGACAAAAAGATTATATGAAAGACTAAAAAAAGAAGGCTATATGATTAAAAAGGTAGAATATCCAAATTATGAGTCTCCATCATCTGCTTTAGTAAAAATGTATTTAAAAGGAGATTTTGGTAAAAATGCATCAGATGTAGACCCATATATAGCATCAACTTTTTTTACTGCAGATAGATATGCTTCATTTAAAACCGATTGGGAGGAGTTTTACAATGAAGGTGGAATAATTATTGCAGATAGATATACAACCTCTAATATGGTACACCAAGCTTCTAAAATGGATGTTTCTGATAGAGAAGCATATTTAAACTGGCTAGCTGATTATGAATTTAATTTATTTAAGATACCACAACCTGATTGTGTTGTATTTCTAGATGTTCCTATTGAGTTTAGTGAGAAACTCATGGAAAATAGAAAAAACAAGATTACAGGAGAAGAAGAAAAAGATATTCATGAAAGTGATATAGAGTATTTGAAGAAATCTTACAATAATGCTTTATATATAGCAGATAAATATGATTGGAAAAAAATAAATTGTGTTTCAGATAACGAATTAAGAAGTATTGAAAGTATACATAATGAAGTTTATGAAATAGTTCTTGATTCAATAAAATCTATGGAGAGATAAATATGTATTTTGAAAATATTATAGGTCAAAATTTTGCAAAGAAATACTTAACAAATTCTATAAAGAAAAATAAACTTAATAATGCGTATATGTTTGAGGGTATAGATGGAATAGGAAAAAAGAAGTTTGCTGATGAGTTGTCTAAGTTGTTGCTTGATTATGTAAATCTAGAAAATAGTCCAGATTATATACTCATAAAGCCAGATGGAAATAGCATAAAAATAGCCCAAATCAGAAATATGCAATCAGACATAGTAATAAGACCTCATAAGGACTATAAAATATATATAATTAACAATGCTGAGAAAATGACTGTAGAAGCCCAAAATGCACTTTTAAAGACACTGGAGGAACCTCCAGATTATGCTATAATAATCTTAGTTACAAATAACAAAGAATCTTTACTAGAAACTATAAAATCTAGATGTGATATAATAAAGTTCTCACCTATACCAATGGAAGATTTAAAAAAATATTTAATAGATACAGGTATAGAGGAAGAAAGAGCCCAACTATTAGCTACTTTCTCAAGAGGAAGTATTGAGAATGCTTTGAGTCTATCTCAGTCTGCTGAATTTTCAGTGATGAGGGACGATATACAACAGTATATTCAAGTAATGTTAGATAAAAACATAGTAGAGATTCTAAACATCCCAAATAATATGGAAAAATATAGAGGTAATATTATAAGTTTATTGGATATTATGATAAACTATTTTCGAGATATTATCCTGTTAAAAGAAAATGTGAACAAAAATATGCTAATAAATGTAGACAAGCTAGTTTTTATTCAAAATATGAGTGGAAAAATTAGTTATTCTCAATTGTCCAAAATTATTGATATAATAGAAGATGCAAAGAGTAAAATAAAGAGCAATTGCAATTTTAATATAAGCATACAAGTTATGTCTTTAAATATATACGAGGTGATTAAATGATAAAAATAGTAGGTATAAGATTTAAAAGTGCAGGAAAAATATATTATTTTGACCCTGTTGATTTTAATATAGAGCAAGATATGGATGTAGTTGTAGAAACTGCAAGAGGTCTAGAGTATGGAAAAGTGGTAGTAGGACCAAAAGATATGGACGAGAGCGAACTAGTTTCCCCTCTAAAACCAATCATAAGAATAGCCACAGAGGAAGATAAAAAAATATATCTAGAAAATAAAGAAAAGGCAAAAGAAACTTTTGAATTATGCCAACAAAAAATAAAAGAACATGAGTTAACAATGTTTCTAATAGATTGTGAGTATACATTTGATAGAAATAAATTGATTTTTTACTTTACAGCAGAAGGAAGAATAGATTTTAGAGAATTGGTAAAAGATTTGGCTGCTATATTTAAGACTAGAATAGAGCTTAGACAAATTGGTGTTAGAGATGAAGCAAAATCTATAGGAGGTCTAGGACCTTGTGGTAGAAAACTTTGTTGTTCATCTTGGTTAGGTGATTTTCAACCAGTTTCAATAAAAATGGCAAAAGACCAAAGCCTATCTTTAAACCCAACAAAGATATCTGGAATATGTGGAAGATTATTCTGTTGTTTAAAATATGAGCACGATGTATATAGTGAGGCGATAGAAAAAATGCCTATTGTAGGTGCACTAGTGCAATCGGATGATGGAAAAGGAAAAGTTGTAGAAGTAAATCCTCTATTAGAGCAAATTAAAGTAGAGTTTCAGGATAAAACTGTAAAGATATATACAAGAGAAGATATAAAGATACTTAGAGAGCCTAAAAAATGTGATGGCTGTGGTGGTAAATGCAAAGATAATGATGGATTAGATGAAGCTACACTAAGAGAGTTGAAGAAATTAGAAGATTAAATTTAAGGTAGGGCTTTTCCTACCTTTTTTAAAGCAAATAATACTTGAGGTTATTAATATTTGAGGAGCGTTTATGAATATGCAATTAAAAGATTCAGAAAGAATAGATGATTTACAATTAAAAGGTCTTAAACTTATACAAGATACTAATGGATTTTGTTTTGGTATAGATGCAGTTTTATTAGCTAATTTTACTAAAATAAAAAAAGATGCTAAAGTTGTAGACCTAGGTACAGGAACAGGTATCATACCTATACTGATAGCAGGTAAAAGTGAAGCTAAAAAAATTATTGGTGTAGAAATACAAGAAGATGTATATGAAATGGCAACTCGTTCTGTAAAATTAAATAGTCTAGAAGAAAGAGTTGAAATTATAAATGAGGATATAAAATCTATAGATAAAGTTTTAGATATAAATGGTTATCATGTAGTTACATCAAACCCTCCATATATGCATATTGATGGAATAAAAAACCCAAATGATAAAAAAGCTATATCAAGACATGAAGTAAAGTGTAATTTAGAAGATGTAATTAAAGCTGCATCTAGATTAGTTATGCCTAGAGGAAAGTTTTTTATGATACACAGACCAACAAGATTGGTGGATATAATAACTTTAGGAAGAAGATATAAACTAGAGCCAAAGGTTATCCAATTTGTGCATCCAAGACCTAAAAAAGCACCTAATTTGGTTTTGGTTCAATTTGTGAAAGATGGAAGACCAGAGCTTAAGATATTAGACCCATTGTATGTTTATGGAGAAGATGGGAATTATACAAAAGAACTAAAAGCAATATATAATAATGAAGATATAGGAGAGTTATAGATGAGTGGGAAATTGTACATATGTCCAACACCAATAGGAAACCTAGAGGATATAACATACAGAACTTTAAGAGTATTAAAAGAAGTAGATTTGATTGCCGCAGAAGATACAAGACATAGTATAAAACTTTTAAATCATTTTGAAATTTCAAAGCCTCTGACTAGTTATCATGAACATAATAAAGATTCAAAGGGAGATTATTTAATAAATAAACTTATTGATGGAGAAAATATAGCTTTGATAAGCGATGCAGGTATGCCTGGTATATCTGACCCAGGAGAAGAGATAATAAAGCAAGCTATACAAAATAATATAGAGATAGAAGTTTTACCAGGAGCAACAGCATTTGTAACTGCTTTAGTTGGCTCTGGTATGGATACACATAAATTTGTTTTTGAGGGCTTTTTAGATAGAGATAAAAAAGTTAGAAAAGGACAACTAGAAGAAGTAAAAGAAGAAAGTAGAACTATAATTTTCTATGAATCACCACATAGATTGAAGGATACACTAAAAGATATGTTTAAGATTCTTGGAAATAGAAAAATTTCCATAAATAGAGAACTTACAAAAAAATATCAAGAGATAATCAGAGAAGATATAGAAACTGTTATAAAAATATTTGATGAAAAAGAAGTAAGAGGAGAGTTCGTATTAATAGTAGAAGGCTTTCATGGTGAAAAGTCAAAAAAAGAAGATTATGATGCTCTTACGGATAGGGAATATGTTTTAAAACTAATTGAAAGTGGTATGAACAAAAAAGATGCAATAAAAATAGTTTGTAAAGATAGAAAATTAAAAAAGGATGTAGTTTATAAACAAGTTCTGGATTTATAAAACCTGAATCTGAGGTGATTTTATGGAAATAGAAAAAATTATAATAGAAAGTTTAAAGAGAAAAGATACACATAAAACGTTTATAGAGTTGGATAAAAAGGATGAACTGGAAAAAATAATACCTAAAGTAAAATGTATGAAGTCTGTAGGAGAATGTAAATATCATGTTGTTAATTGCTTTGAGCACTCTATAAATGCATTAAGAGAATTAGAAATCGTTCTAAATGATAAAGATTTTTTCCCAATACATTTAAAAGAACATGTGTTAAATTATTTAGATGAATATGTTGAGGATGGTATAAATAAGTTACATGCACTAAAGTTGGGAATATTTTTACATGATATAGGTAAGCCTGATAGCATGACTTTAGATGAAACAGGAAGAGTTCATTTTACAAATCATGAAAAAATAGGTGCTCAAATAGTAGACAATATGGGGATAAAGTTAGAGTTATCAACAGAAACATATAAACTTATAAGTAAATATGTAAGACATCACATGATACTTTTGTCTTTGTATAAGAAAAATGATTTGAGTAGAAAAGAATTAATTAATGTATTTAATCTAATGGGTGAAGATACTATAGGAATAATAATACTTGGATATGCAGATATAGTTTCTACAATAAAGCTATTAGGCAAAAGCGAAGAAGTGAGTGTGTTAAAGACATATATGGAATACATTCTAACAAATTACTTGTATAAAAGTAATTATACACATGTATAAATTTAGTCAATATAATTGAATTTTAAATGGTTAGTTAAAGTTTAAACTATGTAGATTTCAAAAACATAAAAGAAGTTGTCTTTGTTATAAAATTATGAAAGACAACTTTTTTTATATCAAAAATTGGAATTTCATTAAGGATACTTAATGGTCTATTAATTAATAAACCATTAGTATTTAACTTATATTACAATATTGATTTTGCTTGTATCGGTGTTGATAGTATAACAGAGGTCTTAGTAGAACCAATTTTCTTTATAGTATCAATCACATTTTCTAATTCGTACATATCTTTTACAATTACTTTTAGAAGTAAGCAATCATCACCTGTTATATGGTGACATTCTACAATTCTAGGGTCTTTTCCAGCTGACTCGATAAATTCTGTATATCCATTACTTGGAAGAGAAATATGAATAAACGCCTTTATAACTCTACCTAATGAATCTGGGTTAACAATAGCTTTATATCCTTCTATAACACCAGATTCTTCTAATCTTTTGACTCTTTCTGAAACTGCAGGAGAAGTTAAACCAACTATTTTTCCTAAGTCCTTCATAGAAATTCTCCCATCATCCTGTAAAATTTCTATGATTCTATAATCTGTAACATCCATAAATAAACAGTCCCCCTTAAATAAAAATAATTAATGCTATAAAACTTTTTTAGAATCTATCATTTTTGTTTTTAAATACCAAAGATCTTTAGATAAATCAACCTTATAAATGTGTGGTTTTGAAAGTCTTTTGTATTGTTCCCAGATAGTACTTAATTCATATTGTACATGATTTTTTATTTCAAGAACAGGTTTTTTATTATATTTGCATATTCCTTTTATATACAGTGGTTTAAGAAGCTCTTTAACTTTATATTTTGTAAATGTCTTCGTTTTCCATGTATATATAGGATGGAAGATTTCTAAAGGTTTAGATTCATCTATAACTTCATCATGTAACATAATTAAATCTGCCTCTGCTTTATTGTCTTCGTTATATATTCTTATAACTTTCTTGTAACCAGGATTATTTATTTTTTCTGGATTTTCAGAAATCTTTATCTTAGGTTCAAGAGTTCCATTTTCACAAGATGCAGCTAATTTGTAAACTCCTCCAAGAGAAGGTGAATCAAAAGATGTAATGAGTTTTGTACCTACTCCCCATGAATTTATAGTAGCTCCCTCTGCTTTAAGTGATGATATAGTGTATTCATCAAGGTCATTAGATGCAGTGATACTAATATCTGAAAAGCCAGCACTATCTAATTGTTTTTTTGCTTCTTTAGATAAATAAGCTAAATCTCCAGAATCTAGCCTTATACCCATAGGTTTGTATCCTTTTTCAGAAATATTTTTAAACACCTTTATTGCATTAGGGACACCACTGTTTAATACATCATAAGTATCTACAAGAAGTAAGCATTTGTCTGGATAAACATCAGCATATGCTTGAAATGCATCAAGTTCAGTATCAAATTTTTGTACCCAACTATGCGCATGTGTACCAATTATAGGAATATCAAACATTTTCCCAGCTAATACATTTGCAGTTCCAGTACAACCACCAACTACAGCAGCTCTAGCTCCATATATACCTGCATCAGCACCTTGTGCACGACGTAATCCAAATTCAAATACAGGGTCTCCTTGAGCTGCAAAGCAAACTCTAGAGGCTTTAGTAGCAATAAGAGATTGAAAATTGACTATAGTCAACAATGCTGTTTCAATAAGTTGAGCTTGATATAATGGTGCCTTAACAGTAATCAATGGCTCATTAGGAAACATGATAGTTCCTTCTTCAACAGCATATATATCTCCTGTGAACTTAAATTCTTTTAAAAACTTTAGAAATTTATCAGAAAATAAATTTAAGCTTTTTAAGTACTCTAAATCTTCATCTGAAAAATGAAGATTATCTATGTATTCAACAACCTGATCAATACCACAAACTATAGTATACCCTCCATCACAAGCGTTTTTTCTAAAAAACATATCGAATACAACAATGTCTTCGTGAATATTTTTTTCAAAATAGCCATTTAACATAGTAAGCTGATATAAATCAGTAAGAAGTGTTAGATTTCTCATTATTTCTCTCCTTAATTATTATTAAATATTAAAAATTATAAAAACTCCCACACTTATACTAAAACATAATATAGTACAACTTTCAAGTATAAAGTATTACCTAACTATCATAAAATTATTTAAAGAGGAGGATGATTAGGATAGGAAAAATATGGTTTTATATGGTATCAATAGGAATAATAGGAAGTTTGATTTCTAAAAATATGGGTGAATTAAATAAAGTTATATTGAGTGAGACATCAAAAGGTATAGAATTTGCAATAAGCTTAGCTGGTATCATGGCACTTTGGATGGGTGTAATGAATATTGCAAAAGAATCAGGTCTAATCGAAAAGATAGGTCAGAAATTAAATCCTATAATGAGAAGATTATTTCCTTCTATTCCAAAAGGTCACAAAGCAATGTCTTATATAGTTATGAATATTGCTTTAAATATGCTGGGAGCTGGAAATGGTGCAACAGCATTTGGTTTAAAGGCAATGAGCGAACTTCAAACTTTAAACAATAAAAAAGATACAGCAACTAATGATATGATTATGTTTATGGTAATAAATATATCATCTATACAGATAATTCCATTTACTATAATTAAACTAAGGATGGATATGGGAGCTCAAAATCCAAGTGAAATAATCTTTACAACTTTATTTGCAACCATTATATCTACAGCAATAGCGATAATAACGTGTAAATTTTTTCAAAAAAGATATAGATAAAGGGGATGTAGATACATGGAAGTATTTTCAAACTTACTTATACCAATAATAATTTTGTACATAGTAGTTTATGGTAAATATAAAAAAATAGATGTGTATGATAGCTTTGTAAAAGGAGCAATCGATGGGCTAAAAGCAGCTTGGGATATTCTACCATATATAATAGGAATATTTTTGGCAATAGGAATATTCAAAACAGGTAAAGGTCTTGATATGTTAGAATGGTTATTTACACCAATAGCAAATGTGCTTAGTATACCAAAAGAATTAATAGGTCTAATAAGTGTAAAACCTTTATCTGGAAGTGGTGCTTTAGGTATGTATAGTGAACTTGCAAATAGGGTTGGAATAGGTAGTTTAGTAGAAAAAATGGGAGCTACAATTGTAGGTTCTTCTGAAACTATATTTTATACAATGGCAATATACTATGGAAGCCTAAAGATAAAAAACACTAGACATACATTATCATGTGCTATGATTACTCATATTGCTGGTGTTATAGCAGCTGTTTTTATTTGCTATGTAATATTTGTATAATTTGTTGACAATGTGGGAAAAATTTTATAATATAGTGATTATATAGAAATAAATAGTAATATAAATTATAAGCTATGAAAAGAAGAGTAAATAAAGGTTTTTTCTATCAGAGAGCTAGATTAGGTGAAAGCTAGTGTCAAAAGCTTTATTGAAGATGGTCTTGGAGCTTTTTATCTGAGCATATATGCTAGGATAAAACGGTTGGGCACGTTATAGTCTACTAAGATGTCTATAAAGTGAATTTCTACATTTCATGTGAAACATAATTATTATAGATGAATTAGGGTGGTACCGTGAATAATCTCGCCCCTATGTTAGCTCATAGGAGGCGATTTTTTATTATTTCCATGAAATATTTATAAAACTAGAACGATAAAAAAATTAGGAGGTAAATAATATGAGCAAACCGAGTTTTTATGTAACAACACCAATATACTATCCAAGTGGAGGATTACACATAGGTCATACTTATTCAACAGTAGCAGCAGATACGATAGCTAGATTTAAGCGTTTCTGTGGATACGATGTAAAGTTCTTAACAGGAACAGATGAGCATGGTGAAAAAATCCAAAAGAAGGCTATAGAACAAGGAATGTCAGAGATAGAATATCTTGATGGAATGATAAAAGATATAAAAGCTTTATGGAATACTATGGATATATCTTATGATGATTTTATAAGAACGACAGAAAAAAGACATACAGACATAATACAAAAAATATTTACTAAATTATATGAGCAAGGTGATATATATAAAGGAGAATATGAAGGTAGATATTGTACTCCTTGTGAGAGCTTTTGGACAGAATCTCAATTATTGGAAGGAAATAAATGCCCTGATTGTGGAAGAGAAACATACTTAGTAAAAGAAGAATCTTATTTCTTTAGACTATCTAAATATGAAGATAGATTAAAAGAGTTATTTAAGGATGATAGTTTCTGTTTCCCTGCTGCTAGAAAAAACGAAATGGTAGCAAACTTCTTAGATAAAGGATTAGAAGACTTAAGTGTAACAAGAACGACTTTTGATTGGGGAATAAAAGTTCCTTTTGATGAAAAACATGTAATTTATGTATGGGTAGATGCTTTATGTAATTACATAACAGCATTAGGATATATGACTGACAATGATGAAGAGTTTAAAAAATATTGGCCTGCCAATGTCCAAATAGTAGGTAAAGAAATAGTGAGATTCCATACAATAATATGGCCAGCACTTTTAATGGCTTTAGGTTTAGAAGTTCCAAAGCAAGTATTTGGGCATGGATGGATATTATTTGCTGATGATAAGATGAGTAAATCAAAAGGTAATGTGGTTTATCCAGAGCCTATAATAGAAAGATATGGAATAGATACACTTAAATACTTCTTATTAAGAGAGTTTGCATTTGGACAAGATGGAAGCTATACTCATAGAAACTTTGTAACAAGAATAAATTATGATTTGGCAAATGATTTAGGAAACTTAATAAGTAGAACTGTGGCTATGGTTGAAAAGTACAACAATGGAATAATACCAACAGCAAAAGTTTCAACTGATTTTGATGCAGATTTAAAAGAACAAGCTGTATCAACTAGAGAAAATTTTGAAGCTGAGATGGATAAGATGCAATTCCATGAAGCATTAGAGAGTGTATGGAAATTAGTTAGAAGAACTAACAAATATATAGATGAAACTATGCCTTGGGCACTAGCTAAAGATGAAGCTAAGAAAGATGAATTAGACACAGTTTTATATAATTTATGTGAATCTATAAGAATAATCGCTACATTAATAAATCCTATAATGAATGAAACAGCTAATAAAATATATGAGCATATAGGAATAAAAGGTCAAGATGATATAACTACATGGGAAAGTACAAAGACATTTGGACTTATTGGCGAAAATGTAAAGGTATTTAAAGGTGAGCCTTTATTCCCAAGATTAGATGTAGAAAAAGAAATAGAAGAATTAACTGAGATGTTTTCTGGAAAACCTCCAGTAGAAGAAAAACCATTAGAACATAAAGCAGAAATTACTATTGATGATTTAGACAAAATAGAGCTTAGAGTAGGAAAAATAATAAGCTGTGAAAAGCATCCAAAAGCAAATAAATTATTAGTGTCACAAGTTAAACTTGGACCAGAAACAAGACAAATAGTATCAGGAATAGCTGAATACTATAAGCCAGAAGATTTGGTAGGCAAGGAAGTTACAGTAGTATGCAACTTAAAGCCAGTTAAATTAAGAGGTGTAGAATCTCAAGGTATGATATTAGCAGCAGGTGATGATGGAGACCCATATGTTCTACCATTTACACAAGGAGCTAAAGATGGATGCGAGGTTCGTTAATAGGCAATTAAACAGTAAGGAGATTAAAGATGTTATTTGACTCACACGCACATTTAAATGATGAAAGTTTTGATGAAGATAGAGATGAACTTATTGGTTCATTGAAAGAAAAAGGTGTAGATTTGGTTGTAAATCCAGGTGCGGATATAGAAACATCAATAACAGCAATTGAACTAGCAAAAAAGTATGATTTTATATATTCAGCAGTTGGAGTACATCCACATGATGTATCAAAGCTAGATGATACAGCAATAGATACTTTAAGAAAACTTGCAACTGAAAATGAAAAAGTTGTAGCTATTGGAGAAATTGGGTTAGATTACTATTATGATTATTCTCCAAGAGAAGAGCAAAAAGAGTGGTTCAAGAAGCAAATTGAGTTAGCTAATGAGTTAAAACTTCCAATAATAATACATGATAGAGATGCACATGGAGATACTTTTGAGATAATAAAAAACACTAAGAGTTCTGAAATAGGATGTGTACTTCATTGTTATAGTGGCAATGTAGAGTTAGCTAGAGAATATGTTAAAATGGGTTGTTATATATCAATTCCAGGAACAGTTACTTTTAAGAATAACAAGAAAACTAGAGAAGTAGTAAGAGAAATTCCTCTAGAAAGACTGTTTATAGAGACTGATTCACCATATATGTCACCAGAGCCACACAGAGGAAAGAGAAATAACCCTTCTCAAGTAGCCTTTGTCGCTGATAAAATAGCTCAAGAAAAAGGAATATCCTATGAAGAAGTATGCAGAGCTACAAAAGAAAATGCAAAGAAGTTTTTTAATATAAAATAAACAATTAAAATTTATAATGACATATGAAATGAACAATTTATAAGTACAAGATGAGTATACCATTCAGTTTGAATGGTATACTTTTTTTATTTCTAGTGACTTATTTTATCTTTTTAATATATATTTTCTTAACATTGTTAAAAAAGAATTTACAAGATATCCATTAGACTTAACTTAAACATAATATCTATTTAACTTAAGTTGTTTATTATATTCTTAGATAAGTAAACGAAAGGTAAATTAAGGAGGCAAAATCTTGTATACAGTTGATAGTACTAAGATATTGATAAATATGGATTTAGGAGAACTAGAAAAAATATATTCAATGATAAAAGATATATCAAGCATTTCTATAATCAAAGACCCTAACTTAGCTACAGTAATGGTAAGAGCTAATGAAAGTGTAAATAATACAACTTTTAATTTAGGAGAGATATTAGTTACAGAATGTAGCGTAAAAGTAGACGAAAGTTTAGGCTATGGAATAGTTGCAGAAAATGATAATAAGAAAGTTGTTTATTTAGCAACTATAGATGCAGTTTTACATAGCAATAACACTAAATTTGATGAGCTAAAAAATTATATAAATAAAAGTGTATATGAAGAGAACTTGAGATATGAGCAAGAGATTATTGATGAGTTTAGCTTAATTAATAAAACAAAAGTTCAATTCAATACTATGGATTAAATAGGAGGAGAGTCATGGTAAATTATACACAAGAAATATATAGAAAACTGCTAGATAGTGCTTCATTTCCTGGGAAATTAAATAATATAGATAATATAAATATAGAAAATAATACAAAACTATCAAATGGAGCAATTGGTATAGCAATTACTCTATTAGACCAAGAAGTTACCTTCTATGTAGAGAATCATACACAAGAAGATATAAAAAATATAAGAGCACTTACAATGTCAAATCAAGCAGATTATAAAAGGTCAGATTATATATTTTTAGATACTAATTCAGAAATAGATATACTAGAAGTTAGAATAGGTTCTTTTGAATACCCTGATGAGAGTGCTACCATAATACATCAAGTAAATGATTTATCAATAGATTATCAAACTAAGTATATAAAGCTTGATTTAAGTGGTCCTGGTATAAAATCTAAAAATAGTCTCTATTTACATGGCATTAAAAAAGAATTTCTAGAGAGGTTGTCTACTATAAATAAAGATTATCCAATAGGAGTAGATTTAATTTTAGTAGATAAAAAGGGAGAACTTGCTTTTATACCAAGGTCATCAAAATTAAGTTGGGAGGTACTATAACAATGGCTTATGTAGCAGTTAAAGGTGGAGAAGAAGCTATATTACAGGCTAAAAATATACTTGAATTTTATAGAGTAAAAGGAGAGAGTTTACCTATAGATGTAAAGCAGATTAAGGAACAGATGTCTTATGCTGTAGACAAAGTAATGTCTGAAGGAAGTTTATACAATAAGGAATTATCTGCCTTAGCTATAAAACAAGCTCAAGGTGATATATTAGAAGCATCTTTTTATATAAGAGCTTTAAGGTCAACAATGCCTAGAGTTACATATTCACAACCTATAAACACAGAAGAAATGAGAATAAAGAGAAGAATATCAGCTACATTTAAAGACATACCAGGAGGGCAATACCTTGGAGCAACAAGAGATTATGAGAATAGAATACTAAATGTAGAATTATTAGAAGAAGATGAGAAAAAGAATAGAGAATTTAAAAATAATTTTATAAATGAATTAGAAAAAGTAGATGAAATCCCTAAGTTTACAAAGATATCTAATATATTTAGAGAAGAAAATTTATTGCAAGAAGAAGTGTGTTCAGATAAATCAGAGGAAGTGATAGATGATATTACAAGGAATAGTCTAAGATTTCCAGTTTCTAGGTCAGCAAAATTACAGGCTTTAACTAGAGGTGAAAGTGGAGTAGTATCAGGATTTGCTTATGCTATTGTAAGAGGGTTTGGTGATGAACATCCATATATAAGTGAACTTAGAACAGGTAATGTATCTGTAAAAATAAAACATCCAATCTATGAAGATGAGCAAATAACAATAGGTGATATGTTGGTTACTGAATGTGAAATAGTATCCAAAGCATCACAGAATAAGACTGAAAATTCTAAAAACGATTTGGGAGATAAAAATAAAATGTCTTTAGGATATGGTCTTTGTATGGGGAACAATGAGAATAAGGCTATATCTATGGCTATACTGGATAAATCTCTAGAACCAAATAGTGAAAAACTAGCACAAGATGAAGAATTTGTATTACTTCATATAGATGGAATAGATTCATTAGGATTTATATCTCACTTTAAACTTCCTCATTATGTAGATTTTAAAGCGGATGTAGAAAGAATAAAATAGTTTATGGAGGTAAGTTTAGGTGATATATAACTATGGTTTTTTAGACGAAAACACAAAAAAGGAAATAAGAAGAAAGATATTAAAAGCAGTATCAATACCTGGTTATCAAGTTCCTTTTGGTTCAAGAGAGTTGCCTATAGCTAAGGGATGGGGTACTGGAGGTTTACAATTAACACTATCATTAATTGGTAAAAATGATGTAGTAAAAGTAATTGACCAGGGAAGTGATGATTCTACAAATGCTTGTAATATAAGGAGTTTCGTTGCAGGCGTAAGTAATGTAGAAACTACAAAAGATACGTTAGAATCTACACTGATTCAAACAAGACATAGAATACCAGAAGAAAAACTAAAATCTAACCAAATACTAATATTTCAAGTACCAATACCAGAAACACTTAGAATAGTGGAACCTAGTGAAGTCGAAACGAGAAGAATGCATTCAGAAGAAGATTACAGTAGGATGTGGGTATATCTTTACGAAGATATAGTAAGATTTGATGATATATCAATAGCCGCTGAATACCCATGTAAAGTAAATGATAGATATTTAATGAATCCATCTCCAATACCAAGGTTCGACATAAAAAAATTAAACATGTCAGATAATTTATTCTTATTTGGAGCAGGGAGAGAAAAAAGGATATACGCAATTCCTCCATACACAAAAGTGGAACCTTTAGAATTTGAAGATTACAAATTTGAAGAGGAAAAATTTGAAGGAAAGCATTGTAGCTTATGTAAAAGTACAAATACATTTTTGGATGAAGTATACGATAGTGACACCAATGAAAAGTACTATAGTTGCTCAGATACAAGTTATTGTGAAAAAGTTAGGTTAAGAAATAACGGTGTAGATGTGACAATCGGAGGTGCTTGGAATGAGTAATATAAATAAAACGAAAAGAGTAGAAAACGTAGACAAACAAGTATTAATAGGAAGAAATATCAATCTTATTTATGGAGATGGATGTGAGAAGTGTTTTGAAAGTACAGGATATGAAAGCAATAATATATGTAAATATTGTGGTTCTATAGTCGCATGTAATAATGTAAGTCTGGAACTTTATGAAGGAGAAGTCCTTGGGATTGTAGGTGAATCTGGCTCAGGAAAAAGTACATTGTTAAAGATACTGTTTTTTCAAGAACATGCAAATAGTGGAGAAGTATATATATCACATTACAATAAAGATGAAAATATATTAGAGCTTTCAGACCAGAAAAAGAGATATATAAAGAATCACTTTATGGGTATTGTGTATCAAAATCCTCATCTTGGTTTAAATTTGGATTTTAGCAGTGGTGGCAATATAGCAGAAAAATTATTAATGGCAAACTTGTATAATGTTGAAAAAATAAGAGATAGAGCCAAAGAACTTCTAATAAAAACTAATATACCTGTAGAGAGAATAGACCATAAACCAAAATATTTTAGTGGAGGAATGCAACAGAGAGTTCAAATAGCAAAAGCTCTTTCAAATAATCCTCCAATATTGTTACTAGATGAAGTTACAACAGGTTTAGATGTATCTGTACAAGCAGAAGTGTTGGATTTAATAAGAGAAATTCAAAGAGAATTAAAGATTTCTATGGTAGTTGTATCTCATGACTTTGATGTTATCAAGATGCTTGCAGATAGAACAATTGTAATGAAAAATGGAAGTGTGATTGAGTCTGGTCTTACAGACCAAATAATGGAAGACCCACAACACCCATACACTCAGCAACTTATAAATTCACTGTTATAAATATTGTTTGTAAATAAGTAAAATGGGGGCTTTAAATAAAATGAAAGAAACTATACTTAAGGTAAATAATTTTAGTAAAGATTTTGAACTACATGCATTAAACAAGACTATAAAAGCATGTAATAATATAAATTTTGAAGTTTTAAAAGGGGAGTTCTTAGGAATAATAGGTAAATCTGGAGCAGGTAAGTCAACTATATTAAAAAGTATTTATAAAACATACATACCAACAACTGGAGAAATAATATTTAACTCAGAAATATATGGAAATGTAGATTTAGCTAAAATTGGGGACAGAGAAATGATAAACCTTAGAAAAAAGGAAATAGGGTATGTATCACAGTTTTTAAAGACACTGCCACGTATAACTGCAATTGAACTAGTAGTACATTCATTAATTGAGAGCGGATTTGAAAAGATTTGTGCATATGACATGGCAAAGGATATACTCAATCAATTTGAAATAAAGGAAAATTTATGGGATGCTTATCCAAATAATTTCTCTGGTGGAGAAAAGCTAAGATTAAATCTTGCTCAAGCAATGGTTAAAAAGCCTAGACTCTTGTTACTTGATGAACCAACTGCATCACTTGATAATCAATCTAAAATATATGTAAAAGAAAAAATGTTGGAACTTAAAAGTCAAGGAACTACAATGATAGGAATTTTCCATGACATAGAATTTATGGAAACTGTTATAGATAAAACCTTTACTATGGCAAAAGGGACTATGAGTGAAAGTGGGGTAGCCTAGATGATAAAACTAATTCATAATGCAAATATTGTATTAGAGGATATAATACTTGAAAATGCTCATTTAATTATAGAAGGAGATACAATAAAAAAAGTATCAAATGATAAGATTGATTATGCATTTGATTTTAATGAGATAGATGAAATAATAGATGCAAAAAACTTATATGTCATACCTGGTATTATAGATATTCATAGTGATGCCATTGAAAAGGAAATAGAGCCAAGACCAAGTACATTATTACCATTTAATATGGCATTTTATGAGCTTGATAAAAAACTACCTGCAAATGGAATAACTACAGTTTATCATTCTATATCTTTAGGAGATGGAGTAGGAGTTAGAAGTATTGATAATTCTTTAAAGATGATTGAAAATATCGATTCATATAAAAACATAGATAGTAAGAGTATAAATCATAAAGTACATTTAAGATATGAAGTATTATATCATGAAGGTTTAGATAAGGTTTCAGAATTATTGGAACAAAATAAAATAGACTATTTATCAATAATGGACCATTCTCCAGGCCAAGGTCAATATACAAATCCAGCATTTTATAGAGAGTATGCTACTAAAGTATGGGGAGTTACAGAAAATTATGTTGATACATGGCTAAATGGTTTAGTAGATTTACATGATAATTTGGATTGGAATAAAATAGCTAATGTTATAGGAAAAGCAAAAAATAAAAACATAAATATTGCTTCACATGATGATGATACGTTAGAAAAGGTAGATTTTATAAAAAATATAGGCGTCAATGTATCTGAATTTCCTATAACTCTTGAGGTTGCAAAACATTCAAAGAAACTAGGTGTCTTAACTTGTTTAGGAGCACCTAATATTGTAAGGGGAAAATCTCATAATAACAACTTAAAAGCAATGGATGCTATATTGGAAGATTGTTGTGATATTGTTTGTTCAGATTATCTTCCATCAGCTATGATAAAATCTATGTGTATAGTTGCAGAAAAAACTAACAATTTAAATAAAGCAGTCAATTTATTTACTTCAAATCCAGCTAAAGCAGTAGGCATATATGATGAAAGAGGTAGCATAAAAGAAAATAAAAAAGCCGATTTAGTTTTGTTAGATATTGATAGTGAGTATCCAAAGATTGTAAATACTATTGTAAATGGAAATACAGTTTATAAAAGGGAGGTATAAATATTGTTAACGGATTTACATTGTCATACAAGTATATCAGATAATAATTTAACTACAGAAGAAATAATAAAAAAAGCATCAGAAAAGAATATAAATGTACTAGCAATAACAAATCATGATACTTTATCTGGATTAGATGAAGCTCTTGTACTTGGAGAACATTATGGAGTGACAATAATACCAGGGATAGAAATCTCAGCTTATGATTATAAAAATAGAAAAAGAGTTCATATTCTAGGGTATAACATAGATTTAGACAGTCAAGAAATAAAAAACTTATGTAATCCAATGGTATGTGATAGACATAAAGCATCTGTTAAGATGGTAAATAAAATTATGGATTTAGGGTACAAAATATCGCTAGAAGATGTAAAGAAATACTCATCAAGGACTGGAATATTTAAACAGCATATAATGAAAGCTCTCATAGATAAAGGATATACAGATAATATATATTCTAGTCTATATAAAGAATTGTTTCATAGAGGAAATGGCAAGGCATATGTATCCTTAAAGTATGTGGATTATAGAGATGCAATAAAAGCTATAAAGAGTTCTGGTGGAATTTGTGTATTAGCTCATCCTGGTCAAATGGATAATTTCAGTGCTATTGAAGATATGGTAAAAGTAGGATTAGATGGTATAGAAGTATATCATCCTTCGCACAATAAAGAATTAGAAAAAGAATCACTTTTTTATGCTAAGAAGTACAACTTGGTAATTACAGGAGGTTCAGATTACCATGGAGATTATTCTCAGCATAACTATGAACTTGGAAGCAAGAGCTTAAATAGAGAAGACTTATTTAAGTTTAGGTTGGCTTTAGGAGGGGTTTTATAAATGTCTTTTTTACAAGTAAAAAATATAAGTAAAAGTTATGGACAAGTCAAAGTGTTAAAAGATATATCTATTGATATTGAAAAAGGAGAGTTTATCTGTTTATTAGGTCCAAGTGGTTGTGGTAAAAGTACATTGCTTAGAATAATTGCAGGTCTTGAGGATAAGCATGATGGAAAAATAATAATAAATGATAAGGATATGACTAATTCGCCACCTGAAAGTAGAAATTTTGGTATAGTTTTTCAGTCATATGCACTATTTCCAAACATGAATGTTTACAAAAATATAGCTTTTGGATTAGAAAATAAAAATATAAGTAAATCTAACATTGATAAGAAGGTTAAAGAAGTGCTAGAAGTTGTAGAATTGAGTGGATACGAGAAAAAATATCCATCACAATTATCTGGAGGACAGCAACAAAGAGTAGCATTAGCTCGTGCAATTGCTTTAGAACCAGACTTTTTACTTCTTGATGAACCATTATCTGCATTAGATGCAAAAGTAAGATTGAAACTAAGAGAGCAGATTAGAAGTCTACATAGAAAGCTAGGAATCACAACTATAATGGTAACTCATGACCAAGAAGAAGCGCTTTGTTTGGCTGACAAAATGGTGGTTATGAATAGTGGAGAAATAATACAGGTTGGAACACCAAAAGAAGTGTATAAAAATCCTAACACACCTTTTGTAGCTGATTTTATAGGAACAATAAATTTTATAGATGATGGTATTAATAAAATAGCTATTAGACCAGAAGATATAAAAGTAGAGTTTAATAAGGACTCTAAAGATAAGGATGTAAAAATTGGTGAGATTTTGGATATTGAATTTAGAGGCTTTAATTATAGAATTACAGTTGAGTACTGTTCTAAGCAAATGAAGTTAGATGTAGTTTCAAAAGTTGCTGAACAGATGAAACTATGTATAGGTTCTAAAATAAGCTTTAAGATACCTAAAGAAGGAATCGTAGAGTATAAATCAGAGGGATGTGCTTAATAGCTAGAGGTGAATAAATGATAACAGTAAAAAACAAAAGAAGAATAGGTGATAGCACGATACAAAAATGTTTTTTAGTTTTTTCAGTAGTTTTACTAATAATATTTATATTGTTTCCATTAGTATCATTATTAAAAAATGCATTCTTAGATACAAATGGAAATTTTATAGGATTTTCAAACTTTAGTAAGTATATTGAAAACCCAAGTCTTATAGCATCATTTAAAAACTCAATTTTTGTATCTACAGTTTCATCTTTAATATCATTATGTTTAGCATTTATATATTCGTATGCAATAACGAGAACAAATATAAAGTTTAAGAACTTTTTTAAAACAATGGGGATGTTTCCACTTTTTGCACCAACCATGTTATATGGTATCTCACTTATATACCTTTTTGGAAATAAAGGAATCTTTACCGCAATGGGGTTTGAAGTTCAATTATATGGTCCATTAGGAATAATCATTTCTCAGATACTATTTACATTTCCACAAGCATTCTTAATATTATCTGTTGCACTCTCAATGGCAGATTATAGACTTTATGAAGCGGCGGATAGCTTGGGGGCTAGTGAATTTAAGAAATTCTGTAAAATTACAATTCCAGGTATAAAGTACTCGCTAGTGAGTTCATTCTTTGTATCTTTTATACTTGCATTTACAGATTTTGGGGCAGCAAAGGTAGTTGGAGGAAACTATAATGTGTTGGCTACTGACATATATAAACAAGTAGTAGGACAATTTAACATACCAATGGGGGCAACTGTTTCTATGGTAATGTTGATTCCTGTATTGATAGCTTTTACATTAGACAAGATGGCAAGTAAAAAGCAAGGAATGACTATAACTGCAAAATCTATGCCATATAAAATTAAGGAAAACAAGCTTAGAGATAGAATGTTTTTAATAGCATGTAGTTTTATAACTTTATTAATCTTTGTTTTGATATTCGTTTCAGTTGTAGGTTCAGTTATAAAGCTATGGCCATATAATTTAAGTTTTACAATGGAACATTATGCATTTAAAGGTATCTTGGGAAGTGGGATAAAAACTTATTTAAGTAGTTTAAAAATATCAACATTGACAGCAATATTTGGAACTATATTTGTATTTTTTAGTGCATATATGATAGAAAAGGTAGATAAATTTCCTAAATTAAGACAAACTGCTTACTTTTTATCGATGATACCTATGGCATTGCCTGGATTAGTTTTGGGTATATCATACATAACTTTTTTTAACTCATCAAATAACCCATTAAACTTTCTGTATGGAAGTACAGCAATACTAGTAATAGTAAATATAGTTCATTTTTATTCAGTATGTTTTATAACTTCAAATTCATCTTTAAAGATGTTGGATAAAGAATATGAATTAGTTGCAAAATCTATAAATATACCATTTTATAAAGTGTTTTTTAACATAACAGTTCCAATGTCTATAACATCAATACTTGAAATAGTAGTATATTATTTTGTAAATTCAATGGTTACTGTTTCAGCATTAATATTTTTATATACTCCTCAAACTCAGACTGCATCAATATCAATACTAAAGTTAGATGAGATAGGATATATAGGACCATCGGCTGCTATGGCAGTATTAGTGCTTTTAACAAATATAGTAGTAAGGCTTTTGTACGAATTTGTCACAAAGAAGTTGAAAAATAACACACAAAAATGGCAACAAAAAGATGTTGCTTAGGGGAGGTAAAAATGAAATTTAAGAAGCTAGTTTCTTTAGGAGTATTATCAACACTTTTATTGAGTGTAATAACTGGGTGTAGTACTGCTTCATCAGGTTCAGATTCAAAGACTGATAGTAAGACAAAAGGGGATTTAACAGTTTATACAGCAATTGAAGAAGATAGTATAGAACCATATCTGGCAACATTTAAAAAACAATATCCAGATATAAAATTAAATATCGTTAGAGCATCAACAGGAGATATAACAGCTAGACTACTTGCTGAAAAAGATAATCCTCAAGCAGATGTTGTATGGGGAGTTGCAGCTACAAGCTTGTTAGTTGCAGATGACCAAGGAATGTTAGAGCCATATGCTCCAAAAGGCTCTGAGGAAATAGAGTCTGCTTTTAAGGATGATAAGGAAGTTCCTTCTTGGGTTGGAATAGATGCCTGGATGACAGGTATAACAGTAAATACTAAAGAATTAAAAGATAAAAATATACCAGTTCCTAGTTCTTATGAAGATTTAACAAAACCAGAGTATAAAGGGCTTATATCTATGCCTAATCCATCTTCTTCTGGTACAGGATATTTAACAGTATCAGCGCTTATACAAATAATGGGAGAAGAAAAAGCTTGGCAGTACATGGATAAATTGCATGAAAATATTGGGGTATATACTCAATCTGGTTCAGCTCCAGCTACATCAGCAGCTTCTGGAGAATACCCTATAGGTATATCTTTTGGATATAGAGGTATAAAACTAAAAGAGGAAGGCTATCCAGTAGAAGTTGTATTTCCAAAAGAAGGTTCTGGATGGGATATAGAAGCAAATGCGCTTGTGAAAAAAGACGATATAAAAGAAGCCTCAAAAGTATTTTTGGATTGGGCGATAAGTAAGGATGCAATGAATGAATACTCTAAGAATTATGCTGTTACTACAGTTTCTACAGGAAATCCAATTCCAGAAGGATTCCCTAAAAAGCCATTAGAACAAATGATAGATAATGATTTAAAATCAGCAGCAAAAAATAGAGAAACTATATTAAATAAATGGATATCAAAATATGATGGAAAAACAGAAAAAGAGAGTTAAACTTATAGTAAATTAACTTAAAATAAAGTATACCAAAATAAAATGATAATTTACAAATATAAAAAGGTGAATTCCAATAGATGGAATTCACTTTTTTATATATAAATATTCTATTGACAGAAGGATATAATGAATATTAAGAAAATATATTTACAGATTGAATATGCAGAAGAATATCTTTAATCATATTTGGAAATAAGGTTATAAAAAACAAAGTCTATATTAATCTAATAAAATAATTTTTTAATAAGATATGTTTTCAAATAAAAATAAATAGTTTAGTACCTTGATTAAATCAAATAAAAACTTTAAAATAAAGAGATGTAAAGAAAAACTAAAAATGAATAAAAGGTGAATTTATATGATAAAAGAAATAATCGTAGTAGAGGGTAGAGATGATGTTACAGCAGTTAAGAGAGCAATAGATGCAGAACTTATAACTACAGGTGGATTTGGATTTCCAAAAGGTGTAATGGAGCGTATAAAATCTGCTAATGAGAGATGTGGTGTTATAATATTTACAGACCCAGACTTTGCAGGTGAAAAAATAAGAAAAAAAATAGCATCAGAAGTTCCAGGATGTAAACATGCATTTCTACCAAGAGAAGAAGCTAAAAAAGATGGAGATATAGGTATTGAAAATGCTACTCCTAAAAGTATAATAGCTGCTTTAAATAAAGTCAGAACTGAAAATACAGAAAAAAGAAATGAATTTAAACAAGTTGATTTAATTAGAAATGGTCTTATAGGCAATGAAGATGCATCACTTAGAAGAGATACACTTGGCAAAATACTTGGAATTGGATATGGAAACGCGAAACAATTTTTAAATAGATTGAATAATTATGGAGTTGAAAGAGAAGAATTTATAGATGCATTAAAACAGCTCTAAGTGTAATATTTAGTGTGTGAAAAATATTATATAAAATGGATGTAAAATCACAGGTTAATTTAAGATAAAATATTTCTAATAAATACTTTATTTTAAATACATACGAATATGTATAATTAAAAAAATTAAATCTTAAAATAAGTTAAAAGGAGTAAATAATGGATAGACTATCTTCACATAGTGCAACAAAAGAAGTAGTACAAAAATATAATTTTAAATTTTCAAAGTCTCTAGGTCAGAATTTTTTGATAGATAGTAATATAATTGATAAAATACTGGTTGGAGCTAGAATTAAAGAAGGCGATAATATAATAGAAGTGGGGCCTGGTATAGGTACACTTACTCGTGAAATGGGTAAAGTAGCACAAAAAGTAGTAGCTATAGAAATTGACAGGAATTTAATCCCTATACTGAAAGACACATTGTCAGATTTAGATAACACAGAAGTAGTAAACAAAGATATATTAAAAGTAGATATACAAGAACTAATAAAAGAAAAATTAAATGGTGGACCAGTTAAGCTTGTGGCAAACCTCCCATACTATATAACTACCCCAATAGTTATGAAATTTTTAGAAGAAGATATACCTGTAACAGATATAGTGGTCATGGTTCAAAAAGAAGTTGCAGATAGAATGAATGCTATGCCAAGCACTAAAGATTATGGAGCATTATCTATAGCTGTTCAATATTATTGTGAAACAGAGATTGTAGCAAAAGCTCCAAGACATATGTTTATACCACAACCAAATGTAGATTCTACAGTTATAGGTCTACATGTAAGAGCTGAAAAAAAATATGATGTTCACAATGAAGAACTATTTTTTAAAACAGTAAAAGCATCTTTTGGACAAAGAAGAAAAACTCTTCTCAATTCGTTGGGAGGACTTGGTTTTCTTAATAAAGATGAAATAAGAGAAATATTAAAAGAAGCTAATATAGACGAAAAAAGAAGGGGCGAAACTCTTAGTATAGAAGAGTTTGCAGTTCTTTCAAATATAATAAATACAAAAGTATCTTCTAAATAGAAGGTACTTTTTTTTATTTTATCAACATATATTGTTTAGAGAAACTGTGTTAAGGGGGGATTGCAGTGGGTTCTAAAAGAAAGTTTAAAAGAGACTATATAATACTAGAAGCTAAAGACATAAACTTTAGATACAAAGAACGAGTACTGCCAAAAGCTTTTGCAAAAGTTGAAGTAAATGATGAAAAAGCAATTATTGCATTATATGTAGAAAATCTAAAATATGTTAAAGATGGGTATAAAGCAGTGGCAATAAAAGGTGACCATGGATTGATAGACTTGGGAAATATAATTTTAAATGAACAAGGAAGAGGTGAATTTGTTTTAGATTTAGAAGATTACGATGATGAGATAAAAGGTATTGCGTTATTGTATGAAAGAAACATACCTTTAATTGGATTTAAAGGAAATAAGATTGAAAATTATGAGGACATATTATTCCAAGAGATAGAAGAAGAATATGAAGAAGAATATGAAGAAGAATATGAAGAAGACGAAGAATATGAAGAGTCAGACGCTGAGGAAGAGAGTGATAGAGAAGAAGGGAATGACGATGAAGAATATATTATAGAAGAATATGATGAAGATGAGTATGAAGATTATTGGGAAGATGATGAAGACGTTGAAGAGGGAGAGTTAAAAGCAAGAACGGATATAGAAGATTCTAGTGATGAGGAAATAGAAGAATTTAATAACTATAAGGAAATAGAAAATTATAATAAGGTTAAAGCACAAGAAGAATATAGAGATATGGAGTATGATGAGGAATATGACGAAGATGATGAAGAAGATTTTGAAATAAGTAGAGAAGAAGAAGCTATCGTTTCTTCAAAACCTACTAAATCAAAGAAAGCTCAAAAAGAGTTAAATAATATTGAAAAAATAAAAAGAGCTAATGGAATAAGTCAAGGAGATAGTGGAAATAAACAAGCTGGAACATTACTTATGCCTAGACAAATAAAGAAAGGTTTGAAACTTTTTAGAGAAGTAAAACCTTTTGCAACAGATTATATAGATAAGACAAGATGGTGGAAAATAGAGATAAACCCTACAACTTTATGTGGATATACAATGCCACATTTAGGATATTTAAATGTGTTGAATTATACGATGTATAGTGATGCAGTATTAAATTCATATAAATATAGACATTACTTATTTGGAGTTCAATATGATGAATATAATAAAAGAAAACATTATATATATGCTATTCCGGGAAATAGAAGTGAACAGCCAGACAATGGAAGTACAGGATTCTTAAGATACCAAGCTTGTGACAATAGAACAAATAGTTTAGGATACTGGTTATGTTTTATAGATTCTAGACAAAGAAATATAGTCAGATAGAAATAGTGAAAATGCAAGAATTTAGCTTTAACTTTCATTTTACTAAAATAAATTAATGAAAGTAATATAAAAACTTAAAAACTATTGATAATATTTAAATATTACACTACAATATATGTTGAAATACCTATTATATTATGGAGGAAAATTATGATAAACGAGCAAAGAATTTTAAACGAGTTCCTTGAATTAATACAGATAGACAGTTTATCTTTAAAAGAGGGGAATGTTGCTAAAGTATTAGTTAAAAAATTAGAAGAAATAGGTTGTTCAGTTGCAGTAGATAATGCTGGTGAAAAAACAAATGGAGAAACTGGCAATATAATAGCTACATTAAAAGGAAACAAAGAAGGTAAGAAAATATTATTTAGTTCACATATGGACACAGTAACTCCAGGTATAGGAGTAAAACCTATAGTGGATGAAGCAAATGGAATAATAAAAAGTGATGGTACTACAATATTAGGTTCTGATGATAAAGCAGGTATAGCAGCTATATTAGAAGGCTTAAGATATATAAAGGAAAATAACATAGAACATACTGATATACAAGTTGTATTCTCTATATGTGAAGAATGTGGATTAGTTGGTGCTAAAAATTTAGACTATGGAAAAATAGATTCTAAATATGCTTTTGTATTAGATAGTGGAGGTTCTCCTGGAGAAATAATAGTAAAAGCTCCTGCACAAGATGTAATAAATGTTAAGATATTAGGAAAGACTGCTCATGCAGGTCTTGAGCCTGAAGCTGGTATAAGTGCTATAATGGTAGCAGCTAGAGCAATAGAAAATATGAATTTACTTAGAATAGATGAAGAAACAACTGCTAACATAGGAATTATAAACGGCGGAACAGCTACAAACATAGTAACAGGTGAAGTTAATATAGTTGCAGAAGCTAGAAGTTTAAAAGAAGATAAATTGGATGTTCAAACTAAACATATGGTAGATACTTTTGAAAAAGCTGCCAAAGATTTTGGAGCTCAAATTGAAATAGATGTAAACAGAGCATATACTCCAATTGATGTTAGTGAGGATTCTGAAATAATAAAACTTGCAAAGAAAGCTTTTTCAAACTTAGGTATAGAAGGTCATACTGAATCTACAGGAGGAGGTAGTGATACAAATATATTAAGTAAAAATGGTATCGAAGCTATAACTTTAGGAATAGGTATGAAAAATGCTCATACATTAAGCGAACATATAGCTATAAAAGATTTATATGATTCTGCTAAAATGGTAGTAGAGATAATAAAAGAAGCATAAATTTAAATAATAGTGTATAATATATATCGCCTAGCTTAAGCTAGGTGATTTTTCATTTTATAGAAGATTGATAATCTCTATTGAAAGTAAAGAGTATACATTTGCATGTAATAGTAAGTTTAATTTATATCCAGATGTATGTTTTTGATATAATATTAGAGTCGTTTTAGAAGGAGGAATAAAAATGGAAACAAGGTATGAGGAAGCAAATAAAATAACTATACAATCAATACTTTGGAATATAGCATTAACAATAATTAAGATGATAGCTGGGGTTATTGGTAACTCTAGTGCAATGATTGCAGATGGTTTACATTCAGCATCAGATATCATAAGTTCGATAGGAGTATTAATAGGTAATTATGTATCTTCTAGACCAGGAGATAGAGAACATAATTATGGGCATGAGAAAGCAGAAACATTGGTATCATTCGTATTATCAATATTACTTATATTTGTTTCTATAACAATAGGTATAGAGGCAATTAAATCTTTATTTAACTTAGATGCACTAAGTGTTCCATCAATATTACCATTGGTTGTATCAGTTATTTCAATCTTGATAAAAGAGTATCAATATAGAATAACAATAAAAGTTGCTAAAAAGATAAATTCTCCAGCCTTAAAAGCTGATGCTTGGCATCATAGGTCAGATGCATTATCTTCAGTAGCTGCTTTTATAGGGATAGGAGGTTCTATTTTAGGTTTTAAGCCTTTAGACCCAATTGCATCAGTTGTAGTGGCTATATTTGTAGCTAAGGTAGGAATAGGTATACTTATAAGTTCTGTTAATGAATTGATGGATGTTTCAGTTGATGAAGAAGAAATAAAAGAATTAAACTATATTGTAGCAGATACAGAAGGCGTTAAGAATCTAGGAGATATAAAGACTAGAAAACATGGAGCTATGGCATATGTGGATTTGACTATATGTGTTGATGAAAACTTGACAGTTAAGCAAGGTCATGACATTGCTACTAAACTTGAAAAACATATAATAAAACACATGGAATTTGTAAAAGGTATAACGGTTCACGTTGAACCATGTACTAATTGTCAAGGAAATAAGTGTAATAAATAATTAAACCTTAAAAAAAAGTGTAAAAAGTTATATAATTGTTTTATGATTATAAACTCTAGGGGTGGTTAAATGAGTAAGAAAAGAAAACTAAAGAAAAAAGCTGCGATATTAATAGGAGTGGTTGTTTTCTTTATAATATACTTTATATCCTTCAAAATAGGATTGAATATGGAAAAGGATAAAAGTGAAGTTCCAAAAAAAGTAGAAAGAGAAGAAGAAGATACTCGGTCTTTAATGACTCAAATAAAAGAGAAGAAGAAGATTTATATATCAGATAAGAATATAGAAAACATAAAAATTGAAGAAGATATGTGGGATGAGATAAAGTTCTTTTTCTCAGATTTTAAGAAAGTAAGAAATACCACATCTTCTTATGAAGCAGTTTACGAAGGTTATTCTGATGATGGTGTTAAGTTTTCTACAGACCTTAACTTTTTTAGAGTATATACTGTAAACAAAGAAGAGTATTATAAAGTTCCAGTTGATTCTAAGAGTGCTTTTAAGAAGCTTTTAGATGAAAGTATATATACTTCATTTGACCTCTTAAGTCACTATAAAGATTGGAAAGAAGTGACTATATCTCATGGAAAAGAAATTAAAAAAGTTCATAGATGGAAATTCGATGATTTAGCACATAAGATGATTTCAAAGAGGGTTGTAGGGAAAGTTCAGCCTGAGAAAAGTAAGGAAAGAAGTGAATATAACTTTACTATAGACATAAAAGGTGATGATTTTGCTGTAAAAGTTGAAACAATGGGAAAAGATTATGTGAAAGTCACTTCTAAAAAAACTGTATCTTACTATGAGGTTCATACAAGTTTGTTCGATTACCTTAAAAACGAGATATTTGAAATTGGAAAGAAATAAGATTTTAAGAAGGCTATCAAATGAGATATTTGATAGCCTAAATTACTTTTTATATATTATTTTTCAACCAACAAGTCTGCAACTTTATAAATTGGACCAGCACCAGCAGTTATTACTAAATCATTATCATTAACATTTTCACGTAAATATTTTACTATATCTTCAAATTCTTTTATGTAGATAGCATCTACATTGTTTTGATATAACTTTTCAACTAAGTCTTTAGAATGTATGTCTCCTGGGTCATTTTCTCTAGCAGCATATATATCTGTTATTATAACTTTATCAGCTGCATAGAATGCTTCTGAGAATTCAGCTAAAAGAGATTTTGTTCTAGTATAAGTATGTGGCTGGAAGATACACCATAAAGTGGATTTTTTTAATTTTTTAGCAGCAGCTAAAGTAGCTTTTAATTCAGTTGGATGATGTGCATAATCATCTATTACTAAAGCATTTTTATAATATCCTTTAGCCTCAAATCTTCTTCCTACGCCTTTATAAATCTTTATATTTTTTCTTATAGTCTCTAAATCAATACCAGAAACAAGAGCTGCCATTATAGCAGAAGATGCGTTGTATATATTATGAAGACCATATACAGAAAGTTCAAATTCTCCTAGGTCTCTTCCTTGATATTCTATTTTGAATATTCCATGACCACCATTGTCAAAGTGAATATCTTTTATTACAGCATCATTATCAGAGTCTCTACCGTATTTTATAATAGTAGCCTTAACATCGTACAATATGTCATCAACATTCTCATCATCACCATTTATTATGAAATAGCCATCTGGAGGTAATAGCTTACCAAATTTGTTAAAAGAAGCCTTGATTTCATCTATACCAGAGAAATAATCAAGATGGTCTTCCTCAACATTTAAGACTATAGATATTTTAGGGTTAAAATTAAGGAAGCTATCTACATATTCACATGCTTCAGTTATAAAGTGGTCAGAATTACCTATCTTAACATTACCACCTATCATACTTAAGTTACCACCAACTAGTATAGTTGGGTCTAAATCTGCATATTCAAAGATTGTAGATAACATAGATGTTGTAGAAGTCTTTCCATGTGTTCCAGAAACTGCTATAGAGTTCTTATATTCCCTCATGATTTGGCCTAAAAAAGTAGCCCTGTTCATTACTAATTTATTTTTTTCTTTAGCAGCTATAAGTTCTTCATTGTCTGGATGAACTGCTGCTGTATAAACAACCATATTTACATTATCTGATATGTTCTCTTTTTTCTGACCGATATAGATAGTTGCCCCTTGGTCTCTAAGTTTGTCTAATAGGTATGATTCGTTTGAATCCGAACCTGAAACTTGGTAACCTTTATTGATACATATTTCAGCTAATGCACTCATGCTGATACCGCCAATTCCTATAAAGTGTATATTCATAATAAAACCACCTTTCTTTTTAATTAAGTCCTACAATATGAACTATTTTTGTGGTATAATAATATAATGTTCAATATTTTATAATTAATATGCATATAATATTATATGTATTTTATTTTTGAATATAATAAAACATAAGTAATATTATACCACAATAAGAATTGTTATGCATTAGTTAGTTTAACGTTATATAAAGGTACTTGTAGGAGGAAATAGCAATGAAATTTAAAAGAACAGAGAGAATTGGAGCGATAGTTAAAATACTATCTGACAATCCAAATAAAATATATACATTAAGTTATTTTACAAATCAATTTAATGCAGCAAAATCAACAATAAGTGAAGATTTATTAGTTGTAAAGAATGTATTTGAAAAACTTCATTTAGGTAAAGTTATAACTATCTCAGGAGCAGCAGGAGGAGTAAAATATATACCTAAAACTTCTATAGCAGAAAATGCAGAGTTCTTAATGGAATTATGTGAAAAAATATGCGACAAGTCTAGAATATTATCTGGTGGTTTTTTATACTTGATTGATTTAATTTATGACCCTACAATAGCTGCTAAAATAGGAAAGATATTTGCCTCAAATATTGATTATGTAGATGCAGATTATGTTGTAACAATGGAGACAAAAGGTATACCTATGGCACTTATGACTGCTAAAGCTATGAATTTGCCTCTAGTAATAATAAGAAAAGATATAAAGGTATCAGAAGGTCCTACTCTTAGTATGACATATGTGAGTGGTAATAGAAGCTCTAAGGTTGAGAGTATGAGTTTACCAAGAAAAGCCCTTAAGCCAGACAGTAAGGTTATAATTATAGATGATTTCATGAGGGGTGGAGGTACTATAAAAGGAATGGTAGACCTTATGAATGAATTTGGTGCAGAAGTTATAGGTACTGGAGTATTCATATCTACAACAAACCCTTCAGAAAAGATGGTAAAAGATTATATCTCATTAATTCAGTTGGATGTCGATGGAGATAAAATAGTAGTAGAGCCAAACTTAAAGACTTTTAAAGATGAATATAGAAATGAAGATTTAGATGAGGAAGAAGATTCAGAATTTGAATTTGAGATAGATGAAGATTAATAAAAAAAATATTTAGAAAAATATGTAAAAATAAAAAGAGGATATCCCTAGTTGTTCATAGAATTACTTAAAAAACAGTTTATATTAATTTATTCCAGCGATAATAATTTTAATATAAATTAATTTCTGTCAAAATCAAAGGGGGATATTTTGGTATGAAGATAACTGACGTAAGAGTAAGAAAATTAACAGAAGAAGGTAAGATGAAATGTATAGTTTCAATAACTTTCGATAATTTGTTTGTAGTACATGATATAAAAGTTATAGAAGGCCATAATGGCCTATTTATAGCAATGCCTAGCAGAAAAGTAGGCGAAGGAAATTTCAGAGATATAGCTCATCCAATAAATGCAGAAATGAGACAAGTTTTAGAAGATGCAGTTTTACAAGCTTATCATGAAGCATTAGTTCAATGGGAAGTAGCTGCTGAATAATAATAAATATATAAAATGGAGAGAGCCCGAACATTTAGGCTCTTTTTAAATGGAGAATTTGTATTAAAATATGTACTTTTTAGTAAAAAAGTGCTATATTATTAGTGATAATGTATATGTTGTATACAAATTGTCAAATAAATGTATTATAATGTATATTGATTGAGAGAATAATACGAATAAAATTAAATTGATTGAATGGAGTGTATCAATGAACTTTAAAGCTATAATCCTTGCCGCAGGCAAAGGAACAAGAATGAAGTCTAAATACCCAAAAGTTATTCATAAAGTATGTGGAAAAGAAATGGTCAACCATATTATAGATGTTTCAAAAAAATCTGGTGTAAAAGATACTGTTGTGATTTTGGGACATGAAGCTGAGGTAGTAAAAGAAAAACTAGCAGAAGAAACTATAATAGCTATGCAAACAGAACAGCTTGGAACAGGACATGCTGTAAAGATGGCTAAAGAATATATTAATGATGAAGATATAATAGTTGTACTTTGTGGAGATACTCCACTTATAAAGGAAGAGACATTAAAAAAATTATTTGAATATCATATAGAAAATAAATATCATGCCACAGTTCTTACAACAAGAGTTGGAAACCCAACAGGTTATGGTAGAATAATAAGAGATAAGAAGGGTGACCTTCTCAGAATAGTGGAACAAAAAGATGCAAATTCAGAAGAAAAAATGATAAGTGAGATAAACTCTGGAATTTATTGTTTTAATGGTAAGAGTCTTAGAGAAGCATTAGATTTGTTAAATAATAACAATGCACAAGGCGAATATTATTTAACTGATACTGCTAAAATAATGAGAGATAAAGGTCTTAAAGTTGGTGCATTTGCAGGTTCAACTATTGAAGAGCTTATGGGTGTTAATTCAAGAGTAGAATTATCAAAAGCAGAAGAGATTATGAGAAGAAGAATAAATGAATCTCATATGGTAAATGGAGTGACTATAATAAACACTAACTCTACCTATATAGAATCTGATGTTGAGATAGGTAATGATACTATAATATATCCAGGAGTTATGTTACAAGGGAAAACAAAGATAGGTTCAGATTGTATAATTGGGACAAATTCATCTATAACAAATTCAGAAATAGGTGATGGTACAGAAGTAAAAAATTCAACTATAATTGATAGTAAAGTTGGAGAAAATACTACTATTGGTCCATATGCATATCTAAGACCAAAGAGTAACTTAGGAAACAATGTAAAAATAGGCGATTTTGTTGAAGTAAAAAATGCTGTTATAGAAGATGGTTCAAAGGCATCTCATCTTTCTTACATAGGAGACGCACATGTTGGTAAAAATGTAAACATTGGATGTGGAGTAGTCTTTGTAAACTATGATGGTAAAAACAAATTTAAATCAATAGTAAAAGATAATGCATTTATAGGTTCAAATTCTAACCTAGTTGCACCAGTAGTTGTAGAAGAAAAAGGATATATAGCAACTGGTTCAACAATAACACACGATGTTCCAGATGGAGCCTTGGCAATAGCTAGAGAAAGACAAGTTATTAAAGAAGGCTGGGTAGAAAAGAAGAATCAAAAAGATGCAGAAGGTAAGTAATCATTAGTTTATTATTTTGGCTAATAAATTTAGCTCGAAATTATTATAAATTATATTCACTAGGATTTTAAAATTTTCAGGAGGGTTACATAAATGAATACTAGCGGAAGCGAGATTAAAATTATTGCAGGTAATTCATCGAAAGAGTTAGCGCAGAAGATAGCTGACTATATAGGTGTATCAGTGCTAGACTGTGAAGTAGGTACATTCAGTGATGGTGAAATATGTGTAAACATGAATGAGACAGTAAGAGGTTGTGATGTGTTTGTAGTACAATCTACTAACAGTCCAGTAAATGATAACTTAATGGAGTTATTAATCTTAATTGATGCATTAAAGAGAGCATCAGCAGGAAGAATAACAGCAGTTATTCCTTACTATGGATATGCAAGACAAGACAGAAAAGCTAAGGCAAGAGATCCAATCACTGCTAAATTAGTTGCAAACTTAATAACTGCTGCTGGAGCAGACAGAGTATTAACAATGGATTTACATGCAGCTCAAATACAAGGATACTTTGATATACCACTAGACCACTTATTAGGTGGAACAATATTAGCAGATTACTTCAATGAAAAGAAAATAGAAGATTTAGTAGTAGTATCTCCTGATTTAGGAAGTGTTACTAGATCAAGAAAATTTGCCAATACTTTAAATGGAGAAGTGCCAATAGCTATAATAGATAAGAGAAGACCAAAAGCTAATGTATGTGAAGTTATGAACTTAATAGGTGACGTTAAAGGTAAAAATGTTATACTATTAGATGACATGATAGATACAGCAGGAACAATAGTTAATGCAGCAAATGCACTTAAAGAATTTGGTGCAAAAGATGTTTATGCTTGTTGTACTCATGGTGTATTATCAGGACCAGCTATTGAAAGAATTTCTAATTCAGAGATAAGTGAGTTAATAGTTCTTGATACTATACAACTTCCTGAAGAGAAAAGAATTGATAAGATAAAGATAAAAACTGTAGCTCCTTTATTTGGTGATGCTATAAGAATGATATTCTCTAACGAATCAGTAAGTAAATTATTCTAATTTATTAGATTTATAAGAGTTGTTTAAAAGGATATAAAACTTTTGGACAACTCTTTTTTGTTATTTTAATTTATAGGAATATTTTAGATGTGTATATGTAATTTTAGAAAAGGATTATAGTTTGAAACTTTGGTGAATTTAAGTAAAAATAAGTATAAGAAGTAAATAAAATTATGAATATTATGAATATAAAAAATATTTGGAAAAAGTATTGAAAAATTTCAGATTATGTAGTATTATGTAAATATAAATAAAGAAAGAGGTGTTTCCAATGGGAAGGTCAGAAGATGAACCCTTAATAATTAAATGATTCAGTCACAATCTATAAGGAATAAAAAAATCTATTGAAAGTTTATTTATAAGAATTGAAAATAGTATCTATTCTATATCTTTAATGTTTGTGAGAGGGTTCTGGATTATATAAAGTTACTGTAAAGAAAGTAATTTTGCACAATAAGCATATCTGTAAATGAAGAATTTCGTTTATATAGTGATTGTGGCTGAATCATAATTAAAAGAGATAGAATGTTTATAATAGATGATTTTAATAAAATACTATATTGTAATAGCTTCTAGCTTTCAAATAAATATTAGCAAAGGATGGAAATGACGATGATAAAACTAAATGATAATTTATAAATATCTCCTTACGATATATGATAATTGTAGGGAGATGTTTCTTTTTTTGTATAGTCTAAATATTTCTAGAAGTTGTGTTTCAATATGTAAAAAATTGGTATATATAAATAATATAAACTTAGTTGATAAAATTTGGTAACTATTATATAATATAAGTGGATATGTATATATAATTATGCATTACCCTGAATTTAATAAAAATAGAAACGCTGATATATGTTCTGTGATGTGGGCACCTTGGGACATATGGAGTTAGTGGTGCAACCGGCTATGGAATTGTATTTATTTATGGATACTTTTATTTTCATAGCATTTTTTGTTTTAAAATGGTTATATGCTAGAAATAAATCTGGTTAGTACGTGTAAATAACTTTACTTAGATTTTAACCAGGTATATTATAAGTAAGTATTAATTAAAAAAATTGAGGGGGAATAAAAATGAAGTTAAGAAAGAATAAAAAAGGTTTCACTTTGGTGGAATTATTGGTAGTAATTGCAATTATAGGTATATTAGCAGTAGTAGCAGTTCCAGCTTTATTTAGTAATATAAATAAGGCTAAGGTAGCAAGTGTTGAGTCTGATTATAGTTCAGTTAAGAGTGCAGCTTTGTCTTATTATTCAGATACTAATAAGATGCCAGTTTCAACAGATAATAAAGCTGATTTAACTATCTTGGAGACTTATATGGAATCTCTTCCAGATAAAGCAGATATAGGAGGCAATTATAACTTACTTTTAGTTGGAAAGAAACTAGCACTACAAATAGGTGATAGTGATAATGGAGTTACATTAACAAAAGCACAATCAGCAAAATTATTGAGTGATTTAGGTGAAAATAAAATATATACAAATGCTAGTTTAGGTAGTGCAAATAAATTAAAAGATACTGACACAGTGGATAATAAAGCTCTATATATAGTACTTATAGACAATACTGATATGGATTCAGATGCTAAGTAATACTCATATTTATTAAGTAAGATATTATAAATTTAATGAAAAAGACAGGAAGAAGAATCTTCCTGTCTTTTTATACTATTTTCTTTTATATCCAATCACAAATGATGATATAATTGAGATAGTAAAGGAGTGAAATCTGTGGCTAAAAAAGTTAGAATAGGAGACAAACTGGTTGAAAAAGGATACATAACAGAAGACCAGCTTAAATGGGCATTATCAGAACAAAAAAACAGTGGAAAAAGACTAGGAGAATTTCTAGTACAAGAAGGTCTTATAGATAGTAACTTATTAATAAGTGTATTAAAAGAACTTTTGGATATAGAAAGTGTATTTTTAGAAGGAACAGAAATAGACACATTAGCTACAAAAATGGTTCCAGAAAATATATGCAAAAGATATGCGATATTTCCATTCAAAATCGATGGAGACAAGATATGTCTAGCCATGTCAGACCCACAAGATAGAGAAGCAGTTCAAGATGTAAGACGTATGTCAGGGAAAGATGTAGAAATATTTATATCGAGTGCAGAAGATATAAACAAAGCAATAGGTCATGCTTATGCTCATTCAGAAATAAATAAGGCAATGACTGAGTACAACAAGAATAGAACTGGTGGAGTAAGAGAAACAGTAATACTTGAAGAAGATGTAAACGCAGCTCCAATAGTAAGATTAGTAAACAACATACTAGAAAATGCTGTGAGAATGGAAGCAAGTGATATACATATAGAACAAAGCGAAAATTACATGCGTGTTAGATTTAGAATAGATGGTATGCTAAGGGAATATATGAGAATGAACTCAGCGCCATACAAAGCAGTAGTAAGTCGTATCAAAATAATGTCAGATATAAATATATCTGAAAAGAGAATCCCACAAGATGGCAGAATCTATTTAAAAGTAGATAACAAACCTATAGATTTTAGGGTTTCTACAATGCCAACTAATAGGGATGAAAAGATAGCCATGAGGGTTCTTGATAAGAGTAATTTTATGGTTAGTAAAGAAGTACTAGGAATAGATGAACATGGCTCTAAGATATATGACGAGTTGATAAACACTCCTTATGGGCTTATATTGGTAGTTGGTCCTACTGGAAGTGGAAAGACAACTACATTATATTCAATGTTAAATCAATTAAATACAGAAAATAGGAACCTCCTAACTATAGAAGACCCTATAGAGTATGAATTACCTGGCGTAAATCAATCTCAAATAAATGAAAAAGCAGGTCTTACCTTTGCCAGTGGACTTAGAGCTTTTATGCGTCAAGACCCAGATATAATAATGGTTGGGGAGATAAGGGATACTGAAACTGCGGAAATAGCAATAAGAGCTTCTCTTACAGGACATTTAGTTTTAAGCACATTACATGCAAATACAGCAGTTGGAGCAATTTCTCGTCTTTTAGATATGGATGTAGAAAGTTTTTTGATAACTTCATCTGTTTTAGGGGTAATATCTCAAAGACTTACAAGAAAAATTTGTGAGCATTGTAGGGTTTCATATGAAGCAGATATCGGAGAAAAAAAGGCTCTTGGTATTGATATAAATGAATCAGTAACTATTTATAAAGGAGAAGGATGTGAAAGATGCAATAATACAGGATATAAGGGGCGTCTAGGTATATTTGAAATGCTTGAAATAACACCAGAAATAAAAGAGTTAATAGATTCATCTGCCAATCAAAGAGAAATTTTAAAGGTAGCTAGACAACAAGGTATGATTAGTCTAAAAGAGGATATAGTTAAAAAGGTTTTAAATGGAAAGACAACAGTAGAAGAAATGATTAGAATAATTTTGATGACTGATTAAAGGATGATATTATGAAAAGTTTTAAGTATACAGTGATAAAAGAGGATGGAAAAAAGCAAACTGATGTGATTGAAGCTAATGATTTTAATGAAGCTAGAAATCTACTTAGAAAAAGAAATCTTAGAGTTCTCGAAATTAAAGAAAGTAAAAGTAAAAATATAAATGTCTTTAGTAGAAAGAGAAAAAAAGACTTAGGAGCTGACCAGATAAGCCACTTTTGTAGACAGTTTGCTATTATAGTATCTTCAGGTATAAATAGTATTTCAGGACTAGAAACATTAGCCAGAAGGTCAACTAATGTTACCTTGAGAGAAGAAATTAATCGTATAGTGGCAGAAATAAAAATAGGTTCTACTATTGCAGATTCAATGCTTTCATCAAAATCAAAGTTTCCAAAATTACTTGGAGCTATGGTAGCTACAGGTGAGGCCACAGGTAAATTAGATGAAGTATTAAAAAGTATGGCTTCATTTTACTCAAGTGAACATAGAATTAAGCAAAAGCTTAGAAATGCAGCAACATATCCACTAATAGTTTTAATTTCTTCATTTATAATGATTTTTATATTTACAGCATTTATGGTGCCTAAGATGGTTAATTCAATTACAACAGTAGGTGCAACCCTTCCCCTTATAACAAGAATTGTTATGGGGTTTGGTATGTTTATGAAGAAGTTTTGGATAATAGTACTTCTAGCTATTATACTGTCCATTTACCAATTTAAGAAATATTTAAAAACACCAATTGGTAGAGCACATAAAGATAGAGTCATAAATAAGATACCTATTTTAGGAAAAGGAATAAACTGTATGGTAGCTACACGTTTTTCAAGAGCATTGTATCTATTTGTATCAACAGGGTACCCATTAGTTCAGGGACTTGATTATATTATAGATAGTGTAAATAATACCATGGCAGAAAAGATTTTGTCATCAGCTAAAGATGGAATAACAAGAGGTGAGGGCTTAGCAGAAAACTTAGAGAGATATACCTATTTTGATTCTGTATTAGTGCAGATGATAGCTATAGGAGAGCAGACAGGGGAGTTAGAGAATATAAGCAGACAGATGGCCGAATTCTATGAGTATGAATCCGAAATTTATTTAAATAGGATGGCATCAATGATAGAACCTGTTTTAATAATTGCAGTTGGTATTATAGTTGCGGTACTGGTTGTATCAATATTTATGCCAATGCTTAGTATATATGATGCTATGTAGGAGGGAAAGGACAAATGAACAAGGTTTATGTATCATATTATGGCGATTCTATTTCCATAGTTGAGGGCAGATATAAACATGATAAAGATAAGTTTTATATAAAAAATTTTAATGCGTTTTCAATAGAGGATATTGCACAAGATTTTTCTAAGGAAAAGTATGCTCTATTGAGATACGCATTAGAAAATATTAAGTTAAAATCAAGACATGTAGTTTTTTGTTTAAATACAAGAGATGTAATTCTAAAACCCCAAAAACTCCCTAAGATGGATAAAAAGGATTTAGATGGATTTATGAAGCTAGAAATGGATGAGATGATGGCTTTGGAATCAGATGAATATGTGTTTTCATATGAAGTATCTAGTGAAACATCAGATAGTTCAACTGGTGAGGAGTCAAGTCTAAATCTTATCATTGGAGCTATAAAAAAGGAAGAAATAAATGCAATTGTAGAGATAATGCATGAGTTCGATTTAATATTGGATAGAATAGACACATTATCAACAGCTTATTTAAGAATTCTTAAAAATTTGGATTACAACGATATAATGGTAACTAACATAAGTGACAATAGTACAATTATAAATATATATAAGAAAGATACTTTATTTATTAGTGATAATATACCGATAAGAATAACTGCAAAAGATATGGAAATGCAATTATTAAATGTAGTAGAAGAATCAAAAGGTCTTATGAATTACTATTCGTCAAGAAACTTTGGTAAGGTTACAGATACCATATTAATATTAGGAAAAAGATATTCAAATAAATTGATTTATGAGGCTTTTAGTTCTGCATTTTCAAATTATGTTTCTCAAGGTCTTACTGAAATAATGGATATATCTGATATGATAACTGGAGATATAGACGAAGATGATATAAATTCAATTGTAGAGCTTCTAGGAAGTATGATAGAACCTAAAGGTAAAAAGGATTTTGAAAATATAAATTTTTTACCAATGGATATACTCAAAAAACAGATGAAAGCCAAGCAAGTGAAAAACATACTAAAAATAGCACCAATAGTTATTTTAGTTCTTGCTATTCCATATTTATGTTTGATTTTTTCAAATAGCTTAGCTAATAAAGAGCTTGAAAATGTTAATGATGAAATAAGAAGTATTGAATCTGCATATTATCAGATTGGAAATATAGAAAAGATGATACAAAGCAAAACTGAAGAAATAAAAGTATATGATATGTTAATTGGGAAAAAGGTGAAGTGGGAAAATTTATTGGATGATATAGATAAAAATACTCCAAGTAGAGTTGAGCTAACAAGTTTATCAACTACTTACCAAAATCTTGGAACTACTAATAAAACTGAAAACTCAAATAATGATAAAGCTACTACAAATAAATCAAGTAATAATGAAACAAAATCAAACACAAAAAGCAATAGTGATGGAAATAAAACTAGTAGTGATTTAAGTGAAGAGAAGACTACAAATATATCAGAAGCATTAACTGGGGATAGTGAAACTAATGATACAGATACAGAGAAGGATGATAAGACACCATTATATGACAAGATACCAAATATCATAAACATAGAAGGAAATGCTAAAGATTCTTCTTATGTAGGTCAATTTTTATATAAACTAAAGGGATTGTATTATTTTGAGGATGTTAAATTACATAGCATAAAAAATAATGAAGAAGATTCTAATTATACATTTAACATGACATTATACCTGAAAGAAGGTGTATTAACTAATGAATAAAGATATATTTAAAAAAGATATAAAAGACATATTCAAAGTGGAGGTTACTCTAAAAGGAATTCTTATAAAAGTCATAATTTTATTAGCTATTTTATCATATGGCTACTTTGGACTTTATCCTCAATACCAAAAATATGTTGCTACAAAAAATTCTGTAAAACAATCTACAGAAAAATTAAATACGTATAAAGAGAAAACAGCTCTTATGCCAAAATATGAAAAACAACTTAAGGAAATTGAAAGTGAACTTAAAGAAAAAAGTAAAAACCTTTTATATGATATGCAAGACGGTCTTTTTTTAATAGGTCTAGACAAAAAAATGAAAGCATACAATATAGACTTAACTAGTTACGATGTTGGAAACGTTAGAGAATATGAACATTTTTATGGTATATCAACAACAATAAGTGTCAGAGGTGATTATAGAAACGTCAAGAAATTAATGGCTTACTTAGAAGAACAAAAAAATGTTACTCAGATATTAGATTATACAATGACTTCATATATAGAGCCAGAAAAAGAAGAAAAAGAAACGACAACTAGTAAGGATTTAATTAAAAATGTGAACATAAATAAAGATACAAAAATATATTGGGTAGAAGGCGAAGATAGATGGCACTTATATAATGATTGTCCATTGATAAAAGAAGGAGAAATTCTAAAAAATGATAAGCTTTTAGATAGGTCTACTAGTTATCTATGTAATACTTGTGTACTTAGAGCAGCTACAGAGAAAGAAATACAAAAAGAAGTTGTAGCTCCAGAAGCAGAAGGTGTAGTGGATGCTACATTCAAATTTATAATGTACACTAAGGATAATACTACTATGATACTTGATACAGATAATCCATCTTCATGGAGACCAGGAAAATATAATCCATTTAAGTCTAGTGCAAAATAAAGCTAAATGGGCTTTAAAGATAGGTGATAAACTTGTACAAAAATAATGAAAAAGGTCTTACCTTATTAGAAATAATCGTAGCTGTATTTATATTGACTATAGTTTTAAGTATTTCTTATAAAGTGTTTAATGGTATAACATTAGCAGTAAAGAAACAACAAATCATTACAGATGCTCAAGTAAATGTTAATTTGATTAATAAGTATCTAAATAGGGATTTAGAAAACTGTAAAGAGGTAACCAAAGCTAGCTCAGGTGATAATTATGAATATAATATAGAGACACCAGATAATATTGTAAGGTATGAAGTTTCTATAGAAACCAAAAATAATACAGGAGTATATTCTGTAACGAGAATTCAAGAAAATACTTCTGATGCTGATAATGCAGTTAGAGAAGAAATAATCTCTAATCAACCACTAGTTCAAAATAATAAAGAAATGAAGGAAACACCATTTAAAATAGAGAAGCAAACTGATAAATCTATTTATACTGTAAGTATATACTATAATGAATCAACACAAGAAAGTCAGAAAGACAGTGATTTAAACAATAAGACTTATACATTTGATGTTATGTCTAGAATTGGGTAATAAGAATTTATTTAAAAATAAGTAGGTTGATAAAATATGGGTAAAAAGAGTAATGAAAAAGGATTTTCCTTAATTGAAGTGCTGGTAGCCCTGGCTATTATGGGAATTATACTATTTGCATTTTTTAACATTATCAATACTAATAACAAAGCTAATACTAAAAATGACACAGATATAAGTTCCTTAAACTATGTTCAAAGTGAAATAGAAAATCTGAGGGGAAAAATAAAGAGTGGAGAATTTGATTTTGATAGTTTAGATAAACAAGAAGATGGGAATGTTGTGTATGAAAAACTAATAGATAAGTCAAAAAAAGTAGTGTATGATAAAGTACTTAGTAAGGATGATGTGAGTCTATATGATACTCCATACGAAAAGATTACAACTATAAAAGATAAAAATGGAGATTTAATTGACAAAGAAAGTATTGCAAATAAGATAAAGATTACTGTAGAAGATAAAAATGGTCAAATATATAAAATAATTGCAATTGGAAAAAGTATGAATGACTATTCAAGTAAAAAAGAAGTTAAAATTGTAACTGAAATATTTAAAGATAAATAATTTTACTTGGGGGTGAGATTTTGAGGAAGTGGAATAAATCTAAAAGTGAAAGAGGGGCAGCTTTAGTTTTAGTTTTGGTAGTGGTGGCATTGCTTTCTATTGTGGGATTGACATTTTCAAATCAGATAGCTAATAGAATAAAATCTACAAAGACTACTAATGAGGGTATACAAGCAAAGTATTTGGCAGAAACATGTGTGGAAAATAGTATTGATAAAACATATACAAAATTATATGATGAGCTTGAAAAAATAGATAATGAGTTTAAAAATGAAAATAAAGAAAAATCTATATCTAGGTCAACATTAAGGAATATATCAGAGACAGATATTAATAATCAAGATGATGAAAATCTTCCAGAAGAAAGATTAGGTTATATGAATAATGTAAAGTCTTATTTAAGTAAGGCTTCTTCAGATTTAGAAAAAGCTAGTATAGAGTTAAAAAAATTACAGGATTTAAATATACTTGATGATAGAGATTTTGAAGAAGTAAATATAAATATTCTATCACATAGAGATTCTATATTAGCAATCTTGAAGAATTATACTTCTGGAGATATAAATAAAATAAGTGAAAGTGTTTTGGATGGAGATATAAATTCAACTACGATTACTGAAACAAAGTTAATAAATAATGATATTATTTTAAAAATGTTCTTAGATGAAGGTAAAGTTGAAAAAGAACAATTAAATCCTACATTTTCATACACTTATAAAGCACTAGATAATATTTCCTTGGCAATGCAAAATATGATTGAGTATAGACATACATTTCATATTGATGACCCAAAAGTAGACGTATCTGATGGAATTCCAAATTCTCAACAATATTATGACTTAATACAAAGTTCTATAATGAATAGTAAGAAATATAATTGGAAGGATACATGGGAGAAATTAGAAGTATTATTGAAAGATTTACCAAATCAAACTGAAGGATTTAATTCCTTAAGAGTTCATTTGAGAAATAATGTAAGAAAATTTGAACAGTTAAGTGATAATATATCTAATGGTAATAAAAATACGGCAGAAGCTTTTTTAGAATATAAAGATTTATTATATGAGATATCAGAACAATGCAATCAGTTAAAAAGTATGTCTTATGAGAAGATACCAGTTAGATATGACAATATGGCTTTGATAACAAACTTCAATTATATACAAAATGATCTTTTAGCAGAAATAAAGTGCAGACTGAAAGAATTAAAACCTCAAGAAGTTGATAAAACAGAAGACACTACTATAAAAATACCTTTTTACAAAGCTGACTATGATATGACAAAAGAAGGTTGGCCAGAATTAAAAGAAAATGGCTCAGGGTCAGAATTGAGTTTAATAGTAACTGGGGATGAAGACGGAATAAAAGAGGTAGAAATTAAAGAAGGACAAGAAAAAATTCTCGGATTAGGTGTTGAAGAAAACTCAAATTCAAAATATGAAGTTGAGGCTAAAGTTAAATTTAATATAAATGTAGATTCAAATATATTAGATAATTATGATATAAAAGACAAAATTTCAATTAGCCATGACATAAGTTCATACAAAAAGGTAAACTAAACACAAAAATACAACTTAGTATAAACGAATAAGTAATAAATTAACTTTGTATATTTATTACTAAAAAATAAGTAAACTAATAAAAGATATGGAGATTAAATATTATGTATATTTATGATTTATTGGAGCAAGGTATAAGACTGAACGCATCAGACATACACATAACGGTTGGAACGAATCCTGTAGCTAGAGTAAAAGGTGGATTTGTAAAGCTAAGTGAGCAGATACTTACACCAGAAATAACAATGCAAATGGCAAAAGACATAGCAGGGGAATCTATGTTTAAAGTAATAGAAGAACATGGAGAAGCTGATTTTTCAGCTTCTCTAAAAACAGGTGAAAGATTTAGGGTAAACTCATATAGACAAAAAGGCGATTACGCAATAGCAATAAGAACTATAACAGCAGAGATACCAACTTTTGAGAAATTAGGTCTTCCAGAAAATATAAGGTCATTTACTGAAAGGCATAAAGGATTAGTTTTAGTTACAGGTCCAACAGGAAGTGGTAAAAGTACAACACTTGCAAGTATGATAAATATAATAAATGAAACACAGCAAAAACATATAATTACACTTGAGGACCCAATAGAATATGTACATCATCATAAACAAAGCTTGGTAAATCAAAGAGAAGTAGGAACTGATACAGAAAGTTTTCACTCAGCTCTTAGAGCTATCTTGCGTCAAGACCCAGATGTAATACTAATAGGAGAGATGAGAGACCCTGAGACTGTGTCAATAGCATTAACAGCAGCAGAAACAGGGCATTTGGTATTTTCAACACTACATACAGTTGGAGCAGCTAAGACAATAGATAGAATAGTTGATATGTTCCAACCATCTCAACAGCAACAAATAAAGACTCAGTTATCTACAGTTTGTGAAGGGGTAGTGTCACAACAATTACTTCCTACAGCTGATGGAAAAGGTAGAATAGCTGCTATTGAATTGATGTTTGCTACTCCAGCAATAAAAAACTTAATAAGAGAAGGAAAAACATATCAGATTCCAAACATGATACAGACTGGGGTTAAAGCAGGTATGAAGACTATGGACCAAGATTTAATGGAACTTTATAAAAACGGAAAGATTACAAAAGATATGGCACTTAGTAGATGTACTGACCAAGAGTTTATGACAAGGATGATAGGTGGAGTAAATTATAATGGACATTATAATCGTTAATTTATACGTATTTATAGTTGGACTAGTATTTGGAAGTTTCTTTAATGTTTGCATTTTTAGGATTCCAGAAGGTATATCTATTTCTAGACCTCCATCCCATTGTATGAGTTGTAACACTAGATTAAAGCCTATAGACTTGATACCAGTACTAAGCTATTTAATAAGTGGTAGAAAATGTAGATATTGTTGTGAGAAAATCTCTAGTAGATATGCTCTAGTAGAATTAATTACAGGAATTTTATTTTTAACAGTGTTTATGATATATGGAATATCTACAACAACCATTTATTATTTAGTTCTTGTGTCTTTACTGATTATAATAACATTTATAGATATTGACCACTTTATAATACCAGATAGAATACTGATTTTTGGAGCTATATTTGCTATAATTTTTAATCTCATTTTTAAAGAAATACCAATTAAGAATTCCATTATAGGAGCTTTTATCTGTGGAGGAAGCGTTTGGCTTATTGTGCTTCTTATTGAATTTATAGTAAAAAAAGAGTGTATGGGTGGAGGAGATATTAAACTATTTGCAATGATAGGTCTTTATATGGGTGTTAAAAATGGTCTTTTGACTGCCCTACTAAGCGTTTATGTAGGTGCAGTATATGGAATTTGTGTGATAATCTTAAGTAAGATAAAGAGAAAGAAATACAATTCTGTTATACCTTATGGTCCATTTATATCAATTGGAGCATTAATAACAATCTTATGTGGGAAACAGTTACTTGAACTTTATTTTTCTATGATTATGTAGAAAATAGTTAAACTTAATCAAGTTTTAATTTTTATAAAAATGAATTAAAGTATTCAATAAGGACAATATTATTATTAACCCTATTACTAACGTGCTATAGACTATGGAGTATATAATAATAATTTCCTTATTTTTTGCGCATTTGATAAATAAATCTCTAGATATTTTTTGTGCTAGAGGAAAGAAAAATCTATATAATATGTTTTTTATTTACATAATAACTGTAGTCTTATCTGTATTAATATATCTAAAGTTTGGAATTAGTGTAGAATGTGTACAATATATGGTATTAATTCCATTTCTAATAATTATATCCATTATAGATTACTACACAATATATGTATATGATATAACAATAGTTAGTGGTATAATAGTTCAAGGTATAATTTTTTTGGTATTTTGCAATATTGTTAAGTTTGACTATATAAATCATATAATTGGACTAGCAATAGGCTTTGTTATACCTTATATTATTGCTAAATTAACAAAAGGATTAGGCTATGGAGATGTAGGTCTCTATAGCTTATGTTGCTTTGCATTGGGAAATAATTATGGTTTTTATGTGATAGTTTTATCATTTATTTTAGCGTTTTTGTTTTTTGTTGTTTTATACATACCTAAAATATTTAAAGGTATAAGCATAAAAAGGCAGATTCCTTTTACACCTTTTATTTCCTTATCAACAATTATAATAATATTTACAGAGTATAATATATTTGATTTTTATTATAGTTTGTTATACAAATTTATATAACAGGAGGTAAGAAATGTACGTAGTAGTAGGGTTAGGTAATCCAGGAAAGAAATATGAGAAGACTAGACATAACGTTGGATTTGATGTTATAGATATTCTTGCAAAAGAATACAACATTAGTGTCACTAAAATAAAGCATAAAGCTTTAATTGGTGAAGGTAGAGTAGGTACTGAAAAAGTATTATTAGTAAAACCACAAACTTATATGAATTTAAGTGGAGAAACATTAATAGATATATATAAATATTATAAGGTTGATTTAAGTAATATAGTAGTAGTATACGATGATATAGACTTAGAGGTTGGAAAAATACGTATAAGAAAAAAGGGAAGTGGGGGAACACATAATGGTATGAAGTCTATAACTAAATGCCTAGGTTCAAATGATTTTCCAAGAGTAAGAGTAGGTGTATCTAAGCCAGCAATTGGGCAAGATTTAGCCGACTTTGTGCTTTCTAGATTTAGAAAAGAAGAATCTGATAATATAAATGAAGCACTAGAAAAAGCAGCATGTGCTATTGACTCAATAATAAGAGAAAATATAGATATGTCTATGAACAAATACAATGGATAGTGAGAGGGAGATTTAAATGAATGATGTTTTTTTATATCCTTTGCAAAATTCAAAAGAGTATAAAGATATAATAAACTGTATAAAAAATACAAAAGGTTCATTATTAGTTAATGGACTTTTACCAGTACAAAAACCTCATATATCTTATTCTATATTTAATGATTTATCACGACAAATGATTTTTATAACTAGTAGTGATTTAGAAGCTAAGAAAGTATATGAAGATTTAAGTTTTTATATTGAAGATAAAGTTGAATATTTAGGCTTTCAAGATATTTATTTTTATCACTTAGATGCAAAGGACAGAAACGAAGAGGCAAAAAAATTAAAGGTATTATTAAAACTGGCAAATAAAGAAAAAATAATCTTAGTAACTTCTATTGAAGCGGTTTTAAGAAAATACATACCAAAACAAGTTTTACTTGATAGTGTATCTCATTATAAGGTGGGAGACAGCTTAGATTTAGAAAAATTAACTGAAAAACTAGTTTCATTAGGATATGAAAGAGTTTCAAAAATAGAGGGGTTTGGTCAATTTAGTATAAGAGGTGGAATTATAGATGTATTTTCACTTGAATATACAAATCCAATTCGTATGGAATTATTTGATGATGAGATAGATTCCATACGAACTTTTGACGTATATTCGCAAAAATCAATTGATAAATTACAACAGTTTTCTATTACCCCATCCAGAGAATTTATTTATCCAGAGAAAACTACAGATGCATTAGTTAAACTAAAAAAAGAAACAACTAAGATTACTGATGAAGGTACATTTCAAAATATAGACTATATATCAAGCAAGACTTATTTTGAAGGAGTAGAAAACTATATAGATTATATTTATCCAGAAGAAAACAAAAGTATATTTACTTATCTAGCAGATGATGCAATAGTATTTATAAATGATATAACAAGACTTAAAGAGAGATGTGAAAATTATATAAATGAGTTTAGAGAAAATTATAAACTTAATCTTGAAAGAGGCTTGGCTATTAAAAACCAAGGAAAATTATTATATCATTATACAGACTTAGAATATCTAGTAAAAGACAAGTCTGTAGTTTTAAACTCACTATTGCCAAAGTCTATAAATAATTTTTCTATAAAATCTATAATCAACTTTGAAAGTAGAGAAGTTCCTACATTCAATGGAAAAGTAGATTTGCTAATTGAAGAATTAAATCGTCTGAAATACAATGGATACAAAATAATTTTAGCAACAAATACATTGGAAAGAGCAACTAAGTTGAGTAAAGATTTGTTGGATAAAGGCTTAGAAACAACTGTTTCTAAAGATAGAGACCTTGAAATTAAATCCTCTCAAATTATAATTGTACCTGCACATATAAACAGCGGTTTCCAGTATAAATCCATAAAGTTTGCTGTTATAACAGATAATGAAATGATAGGCGTTTATAAAAGAGCATCTAAAGCGAGTAATAAAAAAGCTAAAAAAGGGAAAAAAATCGAATCCTTTTTAGATTTAAGTGTTGGTGATTATGTAGTACATGAAAATAGTGGTGTAGGTAGATACACAGGGATTGAACAGATTACAGTCAATGCTATTAAAAAAGATTACATGAAAATAGTTTATCAAGGTGGAGATAATCTATATGTACCAATAGACCAGATGGATAAAGTACAGAAATATATCGGTGCAGAGGTAGAAAAAGTTAAGTTAAATAAGCTTGGAACCAATGAATGGACAAAGGCAAAAGCAAAAGTCAAAAAAGAAATTGAGGACATGACAAAGGATTTAATTGAACTTTATGCAAAACGTGAAAAAATACAAGGATATAAGTTCTCAAAAGATACACCTTGGCAGGCAGAGTTTGAATCGTTGTTTCCATATCAAGAAACAGAAGACCAATTAAAAGCAATAGAAGAAACTAAAAAAGATATGGAATCAAGTAAGGTAATGGACAGACTTGTATGTGGAGATGTTGGTTATGGAAAAACAGAGGTAGCTATTAGAAGTATTTTCAAAGCTTGTATGGACCAAAAGCAAGTTGCTGTGCTAGTTCCAACAACCATATTAGCTCAACAGCATTATAATACATTTAAAGAAAGATTTGAAAATTATCCTTTAAGAGTTGAAGTTTTAAGCAGATTTAAAACTCCAAAACAACAAAAACAAATTATTGAAGATGCTAAAAAAGGATTAGTAGATATTTTGATTGGGACACATAGAATAATATCAAAAGATATAAATTTACCAAACTTAGGTCTTGTAGTTATTGATGAGGAGCAAAGATTTGGGGTAAAACATAAGGAAGCTTTAAAGAAAATTAAATCTACAGTAGATGTACTTACACTTTCAGCAACTCCTATACCAAGAACCTTACATATGTCTCTAAGTGGAATAAGAGATATGAGTGTTATAGAAGAACCTCCACAAGAAAGACATCCTGTAATAACATATGTTACAGAGAGTAAGGAAAGTGTAATTCAAGATGAAATAGAGAGAGAATTAAGTAGAGGTGGACAGGTATTTTTCGTATACAATAGAGTTGAGCATATTGAAGAGATGGCAAGCATGATTCAAAAGCTCGTACCAGATGCTAGAGTAGCTGTTGCACATGGAAGAATGACTTCTAAATCATTAGAAAATATAATCCTAGGATTTTTAAATAAAGATTATGATGTACTAGTTTGTACTACAATAATCGAAACAGGTATGGACATATCCAATGCAAATACAATGATTATATATGATGCAGATAAAATGGGATTAGCTCAACTTTACCAATTAAGAGGTAGGGTAGGCAGAAGCTCAAGACAAGGATATGCATATCTCTTATATGAAAAAGACAAAACTCTGAGTGAAATAGCTGAGAAACGATTAAAAGCTGTCAGAGAGTTTACAGAGTTTGGTTCAGGTTTTAAAATAGCAATGAGAGACCTTGAAATAAGAGGAGCTGGAAATATTTTAGGTTCTCAACAACATGGTCATATGGCGGTTATAGGTTATGATTTGTATGTTAAAATGCTTAATGATGCAATTAAAAAGGTTAAAGGTGAGCCTATTGTTGAAGAAATTGATGTTGAAATAGACTTAAGCGTAAATGCATACATTCCAGATAATTATATAAAAGATGAATTGATTAAAATTGAAATGTACAAAAAAATTGCTTCTATTGAAAACAAAGAGGATATGCTGGATATACAAGAAGAACTTGAGGACAGATTCTCTGATATACCTAAACCAGTTCAGACATTACTTACAATAGCTTATATAAAATCATTGTGTAAAATATTGAAAATAGAAAAAATAAGACAATTAAAAGATGAAATATTATTAGTTCCAATAACAAAGTATAGAACTAAACAGAAAATAGGTTATAATATAGTTACAGAATTAGAAGAATTATTAGAAAAAATGTGCAAGGCAAAATAACTTGTAAATTTAAGAAGGGATGTTTTAAATTTGAAAAAAGTAATAACGTTGGTAATAGCTATGATTTTGGTAGTATCTATGACTGCCTGTAGTTCTAGTAAAGGAGAAACTGTGGCGACAGTTGAAGGGTCAAAGATATCATCAGATGAATTTAAAAAGACTATAGCTCTTTATAAAGATTCTATGGAACAAACTTATGGAAAAGATATATGGGATAAGGAAGTTGAAAAAGGTGTAAAATATAAGGACAAGTTTAAGGATTTAATTCTTGACCAACTTATAACTACAGAAGTAATATATTCTCAAGCTAAAAAAGATAACTTACTTCCTAAAAAAGAAGATGTTGAGAAAAGTTTTAAAGATTTAAAAGATGCTATGAGCAAAGACGAAAAATATAAAGAACAACTTAAAAAACTAGGAATAGATGACGAATTTTTAAGAGACCAACAAGAGAAAGATTTAGCTATGCAAAATTATCAAAGTAGTTTTACTAAAAAGACTAAGATATCAGATGAAGAACTGAAAAAATATTATGATTCACATAAAGATGAATTTAAAAAAGATGAAGTAGAAGCTTCTCATATTTTATTGAAAACAGTAGATGATAATAACAAACCACTTTCAGATGATAAAAAAGCAGAAGCTAAGAAAAAGGCTGAAGAAGCTCTTAAAGAAGTTAAATCAGGTGAAGATTTTGCCAAAGTAGCAAAAAAATATTCACAAGACTCTACAGCAAGTGATGGTGGTAAATTAGGTTTCTTCTCAAGAGGTCAAATGGTTGCTGAGTTTGAAGAAGCTGCTTTTTCTATGAAAAAGGGTGAAGTATCTAATTTAGTTGAAACTCAATATGGATATCATATAATTAAAGTAACAGATAGAGTAAATGAGCAAACTTCATTTGAAGATGCAAAAGAAACTATAAAAGACCAATTATTAAAAAATAAGTATCAAGAGCAAATAGAAAAATTAACTAAAGAAGCTAAAGTAGAAAAAGATGAAAAAGTAATAGATAAAATCACAATCTAAAAACTAAAAAAAGAGTAATATGCTTAAAAAAGCTATATCTAGATAAGATATAGCTTTTTTTGTATATTTTTCTTAACAATGGTAAAAATAAACTTAAAGTAATTTATGGAGGGATTAAAAAATATGAAAGCAACAGGCATAGTTAGAAGAATAGATGATCTTGGAAGGGTAGTTATACCAAAAGAGATAAGAAAGACATTAAGAATTAGAGAAGGAGACCCTTTAGAGATATTCACAGCAAAAGATGGAGAAGTCATACTTAAAAAATACTCTCCAATAGGGGAATTAAATGAATTCTCTCAAGAATATGCTGAAACATTAGCTGAAGTACTAGGATATGGTGTATTGATAACAGACTTAGATTCTATAATAGCTGTATCTAAACTTCCTAAAAAAGATTATAAAGACAAAAGTATAAGTGATGAGTTAGAAGCAATAATAAGTGAAAGAACAGTAAAATATTCAAAAGATAAAAATATTTTACCTTTATTTAAAGAAGACCAAAAAGAATACACTAGTCAAGTTATAATGCCTATAATTAGTGCATCTGGAGACTGTATAGGTTCAATTGTAGTTGTTTCAAAAGATAAAGATACAATTGCAGAGAGTGAAGAAAAATCTTTAAAAATAGCTGCTAACTTTTTAGGAAAACAAGTTCAATAATTTTATCATAAAGACCTTTTAAATGAAGGTCTTTTGAAGTTTTTGTGTAAAATATTGAATATAGCATTAAAAATATGGTATATTAAAGTTTGTTATATAAACAGTATGGAGGTTATGTTATGAACAATAACAAAAATAAAGACTCTTTTTTAAAAGGAGCCCTTATACTTGGACTAGCGGGTGTAATCGTAAAGATAATGGGAGGATTTTTTAGAATTCCTCTTGGTAACATGATTGGTTCAGAAGGAATGGGATACTATCAGGCTGCTTATCCTGTGTATACTCTATTTTTAACATTAGCTACTGCTGGATTCCCAACAGCTGTGGCAAAGTTGGTTTCAGAAAAAGTTGCTGTTGGAAATTTTAAAGGTGCAAATAAGATATTTAAAGTATCACATACAGTTTTATTTATTACTGGAATAATATCATTTTGTATATTATTTTTTGGTGCTGACTACATAGTAACAAACGTAATGAAAAATCCAGGTGCATTATACTCTATGAAAGCTATTGCTCCAGCATTATTATTTGTTCCTGCAATGTCTGCATATAGAGGATATTTTCAAGGGAGACAGGATATGACTAAGATTGCTGTGTCTCAAGTTGCAGAGCAATTTTTTAGAGTTGTATTAGGTCTTACTTTGGCTTATTTACTTATGAAAAGTCTAGGTCAAACTTTTGGGGCGGCTGGTGCTATATCAGGAGCTACAATAGGTTCAGTAGCATCTATGGTTTATTTGATGTTTGCTTATATGCTAGGGAGAAAAGAGCGTAGAGCAGAGATAGATGCAAGTCAAAGATTTAAAGATGAGAGAGTTTCTTATATTTTTAAAAAGCTTTTAACTGTTGCTATTCCTATAACAATAGGAGCATCAGTAATGCCACTTGTGAATATGATAGATAATGTTATCGTGATAAGAAGACTTATGGAAGCAGGCTATACATACAAAGTAGCGAACTCAATGTTTGGTCAGTTAACAGGTATGGCAATGGCCACAATAAATTTACCAGCAGTTATAACAACTGCAATGAGTATGAGTTTAGTTCCAGCAATTTCTAAAGCATATGCATTAGGAAACAAGACAAAAGCTAGAAAAGATACTAAGAGTGCAGTTAAGGTAACTCTACTTATAGTATTACCTTGTGCGTTTGGTATGGCTTCTTTAGCAATACCAATAATGGGTCTTTTGTTTCCACATGAACCATCTTCTGTAGGAACTATTTTATTTACTCTTACTCCATGTGTATTATTTTTAGGATTAATACAAACATTAACTGGTATAATTCAAGGTATGGGAAAACCAATAGTACCTGTAATTGCCTTATGTGCTGGTATGTTATGTAAGATTGTGATAAGTTATACTTTAACAGGAATACCAGATATTAATGTATTAGGCTCTGCATTTGGTACAGTTACAGCATACTTTGTTGCAGCTATGATTAACTTGTTATACGTTAAAAAGCATATGAATGTAAGCTTCCCTAAAAAAGAATTTATAATAAAGCCATTTATAACAGTTTTGACAATGTTTATAATGGTTAAATTGAGTTATGGAGCTTTAGTTGGATTCTTGGGAAATAGTATATCTACAATAATTGCAATATGTGTTGGTGGAATTGTATATGTAGTAGTTATACTTGGAATAGGTGGAATTAAAAAAGAAGAGATTTTGACTATGCCAAAAGGTGATAAATTATATAAATTGTTAAAAAAAGTTAAGCTTATAAGATAATATAGGAATATATATGCAAATAAAGGAAATACTATACAAATAGTAAAGCTCCTTATTTGTATAATAATATAAAAATAAAGTGAAATTTGCTAATAGGAGTGATGTTATGGGTAAGATAAGTATTGTAGGTCTTGGACCAGGAGATTATTCTCTTATAAGCCAAGGTGCGTTAGAATCTTTAAGAAATAGCCCAAGAGTTTTTTTTAGAACAGAGAAACATCCAATAATTGATAAACTTAAAGAAACTATACAATACACTTCATTAGACTATTTTTATGAAAATGAAGAAAATTTTGAAAATGTTTATTTAAAAATATCTGAGTTTATCATAGAAGAATCTACAAAGGGTGATTTAATATATGCTGTTCCTGGTCATCCAAGAGTCGCAGAAAAGACTGTAAGTATAATAGAAAGAATAGCCAATGAAAAGCACATAACAGTAGAAATATTGCCTTCTATGAGCTTTGTAGACGCTATGTTTAACTATTTGGCTATAGACCCATCTGAGGGATTTAAATTGATAGATGCTTTTGAAATAGAAAATTCATATATAGATTTGGATACTAGTATGATAATAACCCAAGTATATGATAAATTTATAGCATCTAATGTAAAGTTAAAGCTTATGGAATATTATGACTATAATCAAGAAGTATGTATAGTAAATGGAGCAGGTGTCAAAGATTTAGAAAGTAAAAAGTTTATAAAACTGTGCGAATTGGACAGAAATGAAAACTTTTTTGACTATTTAACTAGCTTATATATACCCAAAAGTTCTAAAAAGATGTATAATACAGTACATGACTTAGAAATAATAGTTAATACACTTAGAAGTCCATCTGGATGTGAATGGGATAAAAAACAGACACATCAATCATTAAAAAATTCTGTTATAGAGGAATCATATGAACTTTGTAATGCAATCGATAATAATGATATAGATGAAATGGTAGAAGAACTAGGAGATGTTCTTTTACAAGTTATATTCCATTGCCAGATAGGAAATGAGGAAGGCTACTTTGATTTAAAAGAAGTAGTAAATGGAATATGTAAAAAATTAATTAATAGACATCCTCATATATTTAGTGGTGTAAAACTAGATATGTCTAAGTTTGAAAAAACTTGGGAAGAATTAAAGAAAGAAGAGAAGGGCGAAAGCACTATAACAGATAGCCTTAGAAGGATACCAAAGCATTTACCAGCTCTTATGAAGGCTAGTAAAGTTCAACATAAAGCAGCCCTTGTTGGCTTTGATTGGGACAATGTAGAAGATGTATTTAAAAAAATTGAAGAAGAATATCAGGAATTACTTGACGAACACAGGGTCGGGAATATAAAATACATAAAGGAAGAACTAGGCGATTTATTATTTTCGATAGTAAATCTAGCTAGATTTTTAGACATAGACTCAGGAGAAGCCTTGAACTGTACTACCGATAAATTCATAAATAGATTTGAGTTTGTGGAGAAAAGTGCAATGAATTTAAATAAAAAATTAGAAGACATGACACTTGAAGAGATGGATGAATTTTGGAATCAGGCTAAAAAACAATAAAATTGTGGAAGGAAATTTGTCAAAAATCTAGAACTTTTATCACAAAGATAGAAGTCTATATTATAAACATTTTTAGGAGGTAAATATCGTGAATAAAGCTGAATTAGTATCAAAGATGGCAGAAAAAAGTGGATTAACAAAGAAGGAAGCAGAGGCTGCATTAAACGCATTTATGAGTTCTGTTCAAGATGCACTAGTAAATAACGAAAAAGTTCAATTAGTTGGATTTGGAACATTTGAGACAAGAGAAAGAGCTGCTAGACAAGGAAGAAATCCAAGAGATCCAGAGCAAGTTATAGATATACCAGCTTCTAAAGCACCAGTTTTCAAAGCTGGAAAAGGATTAAAGGATATAATAAATGGATAATTAGAAATCTTGTGAAAAAGTGTGGATAAATTTGCCACACTTTTTCTATAGAACTAAGGAAGGTGATAATTATGAGATTAGATAAGTTTTTAAAAGTATCTAGGATTATAAAGAGAAGAACTGTTGCTAAGGATGCATGTGATAAGGGAATTGTCACTATAAATGGAAAAGTTGCTAAATCCTCTTCAGAAGTGAATATTGGAGACACCTTAGAAATACAATTTGGAGAGAAAAAGATGAGGCTTAAGATAAATGAAGTAAAAGAGCATGTGCTAAAAAATGATGCAAAAGAAATGTACGAAATTTTAGAATAAAATTGATAGTCCTCTAGTATATTAATAGTAGTATTAGTGAAATATTTACTGGGGGGATATTATGGAACAGAACATAACTTTGAAAGATAGATCAAAGCTGGTTATTTCAGGAGTCGAGCACATATATTCTTTTAATGACAAAAGAGTTGAGCTTAAAACTTCTGTAGGTGAGATGGTAATTGAAGGCGAGAACCTAGATATGAGCAAGCTAAGTATAGACGAAAATATAATTAGCATAGATGGAACTATAAATTCTATGGTGTATGCAAAGCCTAAAAAGCCACAAGAGAGTTTCTTGAAAAAGGTATTTAGATAAATGATACCTTTCACTCAAGATGTAAGCATTTTTTATGCTACTATTTATGGTGGAATACTTATAGGGGTATTGTTTGATTTTTATAGAGGTCTAAGAGGAAACTTTAAATTTATCAATTATTTCGCGATAATCTTTGATGTATTATTTTGGTTTCTAGCAACAGCTATAATATTTGTAACAATAAACCTTACAGAATTTTTTGATTTAAGATATTACCATTTTGTGGCTTTGTTTATTGGTTTTATTTTATACTATAACACCATAAGTAAAATTGTTTTATCAATTATCAATAAAATAATCTGTTTTGTGAGGAATTTTTTAAAAAAAGTTGTACAATACATAGTCAGTTTTTTAAATAATTTGTATTACGTTATAATCTATTCACTACACCTACTATTTGATATTATATTTTATATACCTAATATATTTATAGCAACAAAGAAAAGTATAAAAAGAAAATCAAATAAAAAGTTAAAGAGCAAGAAAAAATCAAAACATAAGAAGAAAAAAAATAAAACCAAAAAAAGGGTGTAGGGAAAATGAACTTAAGAAAAAAATTTTCAGGACAAATTATTGTTGTCAGTTTATTTTTAGGAATATCACTTTTTAGTATGATGACAGGGTTTGTATTTGAGTACACAAAAGCCAAAGAGTATAAAAAAGAAATAGCAAGTCTAAATAAACAATTAAAAAAGACTGAAATACAAATAAACAGCTTAAAGAAAGATGAAAAATCATATGAAGGAGACTTAGAAGAGATAGCAAGAAAAAGATTAAATATGGTAAAGCCTAATGAAACCGTTTATGTTGATATAAACCGTTGACTAAAACTTGCTAATAAGTTTACAGATGTATTGATTTTAAAATTTAAGATTCAATAAAAAAGTCATTCAGTTTAAGAATGGCTTTTTATTTTTATTGAGGAGGTATTTTATAATGAAAGTAGGAGCTATAGATATTGGGACAAACTCAATGAGATTATTGATAGCAGATTATAGAGATGGAAATCTCACAAACAGAAAAAAATTTGTTAACACAACTAGAATTGGTCATGGTGTAGATAGTAAAGGATATATAAAAGAAGATGCTATTCAAAGAAACATAGATGCCTTAAAAAAATTTTCTGATAAGTGTAATGATGAAAAGTGTGAAAAAGTATACTGTATGGGAACATCTGCCCTTAGAGATAGTAAAAATGGAGATTACTTTGTTAAACTAGCAAAAGAAGAAACTGGGATAGATGTTGATATAGTTACAGGAATAGAAGAATCAAATCTAGGATTTAAGGGTGTCTTAGAAGGCATACAAGGTGATGACAATATTATTGTTATAGATATTGGAGGAGGTTCAACAGAATTTATTATAGGCGACTTAGATGGAATTAAATTTAATAAAAGCGAAAATGTAGGTGCTCTTAGAATGACAGAGAGATTTTTAAAGCATGATATTATTGAAGATGAAGAGTTTGAAAATATGAGTTCATTTATATATAACGAGATTAATGAAACTTTAAATTATATAAAAGGAAGAGGATTAAAAACTCTTATAGGCATAGGTGGAACGATTACATCATTATCAGCAATGAATCAAGAATTAGAGGTCTACTCTATGGAAAAAATACATAATAGTAAAATACACAAAAAAGAAATAGAAGAAATTCTACAAAAATTAATAAACATGACATTAAGTGATAAAAAGAACTTAAAAGGCCTACAAGAAAAACGTGCGGATATTATAACTGCTGGTGTAAAAATATTGAATATAATAATGGAAAAATTAGAAATAGAAGAAATAACCGTAAGTGAATACGATAATTTGGAAGGCTTAATATGTCAAAAGTCAAAAAAAATGTATTAATATTTTTTGATTTTTAAAACCGATTATGACAAAAAAAATTACTCCTCTTTGTTACAATTCTTAATATAAACAAAAGAGGAGGTTTTTTTATGCAAAGAAGTGTAGCAGTTGTGGAGAGTAAGACTGTAAAACCAAATGTCATAAAATTAATAAGCGGATATATTGATTTTACTACGGTGGCATTCGCCGTAATGGGATTTTTACTTAGTAGGTCTATTATAGTAGACTCTGTAGCTCCTTTAGGAATTGCCTTTTTTATATGTGCATCAAAGATTGACAAGTACAAGATACCTGTATTCATATCAACATTATTAGGAATATTGTTATCATCTAATGATTTTGGAAATGTAGCAAAATATGCTGTGTGCCTTACAATATTTATGGCAGTGAATAAAAAATTAAAATTATCAGATTCAATTGCTAAGGTGGCATTTATAAGTGCAATGATATTACTTCCAATTTCCATGGGACAAGCTTTCTTTTCAAATAGGTATATGTATAATCTTCTTATAGCAGGTGTAGAAGCAATAATAATGTTTATATCTGTATATGTATTTTCTTATGGGATAGGTTTGATGGCCAATGTCAACAATAGGATGTCCGTACGGACAGAAGAAGCTATATCAATAAGTTTACTGCTAACCTTTAGCATAATGGGAATAGGTGATATATCCTTGTTTGGAATATCGATAAGGACCATTTTGTCCACCGTATTGATATTACTGACCTCAATAGTAGGAGGAGCTACGATGGGAGCATCTAGTGGTGTAATTATTGGCGTAGCATCCATTTTAAATAACATAACATCAGCCATTTATATGGGTATATATTCTTTTTCAGGATTAATAAGTGGCGCATTTAATAAAATAAATAAATATTTCTGTATATTAGGATATATTCTAAGTTGGACAATAATATACCTATATACTTCTGGTATTACTTCTAATATGATGCAATTAAGAGATATATTGTTAGGCTGTTTAATAGTTATAGTGTTACCAGAGAAGTTGTTTAGTAAGATTGAAAAATTAATAAAAAGTAATGTAGCTTCAAATGAAATCGTATACGATTATATTATGAGAAGTAAGAACTTAACTAATAGTCGATTAAATAGTATTTATAAAACTTACGATGACCTTGCAGATACATTTGATAAGATAAGAGAAAAAGATAAGGTACTAGACCAAAGAGATATAGCAAATGTAATAGATATGATTCATAATGATGAATGTAAAAGTTGTAGTATGAGAAGAATGTGTTGGGAATCAAGATTTAATCATACATACACTATGATATATAACATTCTTGAAAAAATTGAAGAGAAAGGGGAGTTAAATCTAAACGATATACCTAAAAACTTTAGAAAGGAATGTATGAAACCAGAGTCAATAGTGAAAATATCAAATCACTATTACAAAATGTTTGTATTAGATTATGATTGGAGTGTGAAGTTTTCAGAAAGTAGAAAATTAATAGCAAATCAAATAAGAAGTATTTCAAAATCAATTAAATCATTGTCTCAAGATTTAGAGAGCGATATAATGCTGGATATAGAAAAAGAAAAAAATATATATGAGCAATTAGAGAGATATGACATAACCGTTGATAAAGTAAGTTACTTAACGAAAAGTAACAGTGAATTTGAAATATCTATAGAAAAGAAAACTTGTCATGATGGTTGTATGTGTGAAGATAAAATTGTAAACATAATTTCAGACCTAGTAGGTGAAAATATGTCTGTTAGAAAAATAGGGTGCCATTGTTTAGGAGGTAAATGTAAGGCAACATTCGTTAAATCTCAGAAATATAAGGCTGTTACAGAAGTTTCAGCCATGTCAAGGGATGGGCATATTCTTTGTGGAGACAATTACACATATATGGAGATAAATGATGGTAAATATATGATGGCTATAAGTGATGGTATGGGAAAAGGTAAAAAAGCATATGAAGAATCCTCTGCCACTATTGATATATTAGAAAAAATGATAGATGCAAAAATTAAAGACGAAATAGTTATAGATACTATAAATAATATGTTGCTATTAAAGTCTTCAGAGGAGATGTTTTCAACCTTAGATTTAGGAATTTTAGATTTAAAACGAGGTTGTTTAGAAACTATAAAGATGGGAGCGTGTTCTACCTATATAAAAAGAGGTGATGGAGAAGTCGATTTAATATCATCATCATCATTACCTGTGGGTATATTATCTGATGTAAAAATTGATAGAAAAAATGTAAAAGTTAAGGAGGGAGACTATGTCATAATGGTTTCTGATGGAATTGTAGATGCAGGAAGAAATAACAATTTGGGAGATAATTGGTTAATATACTTCTTAAAGAATATAGAGACTACAAATCCAAAAGAAATTTCAAATTTAATATTAGATAGAGCATTAGAGTTACAAGCGTTACAAATCGAAGATGATATGACTGCTTTAGTTACGAAGATATGTACAAAATAAAGTTTATAAAATTCTGTGTATAATATGTGGATAACTTGTGTATAATATGTTAATAGACTTTTGAAAAAAGTATAGTTATTAACAAAAAAAACATATAAATCAACAAAATTTGTTGATAAGTATGGCATAAATGTTAATAAAATGTAAAAAAAGAAAAAACAAAAGCTATTATCAAAAGAGATTCATGTTGAAATAACTAAATTTCTAGGTAAACAAAGCCTGTGAATATGTTGATTATTATGTGGATAACTATTAATTCGATATTTATTTATATAGTATGAATAATTGAATAATATATCTAAAAAAAGCCATCCTATTATTAAGTAAATTTATTGAAAGGATGGCTTTTTATGAATAGAAAATTGTGCAAAGCAATAATACCTTTATTTATTTCTATTTTTTGCATGTTAATAATAAGTATAAAAGCTGACCAAGGATATCAAAAGAATAATGATAGAGCAGTTACTGTCATGAATAATGATACTGAAGATGATGCTGAAAAAAAACAAGAAATAGATTATGAAAAAACATGTTGGAACTTACAATCCTTGTTTAAAAGTGATGACCAGTGGAAAAAAGAACTTAAGAGTTTTGATAAAGATACGAAAGAGTTAAAAAATTACATAGGTAAAGTAACAAAATCGCCAACACATTTGTCTTTTGCCTTAAATATCAAGGAAAAACTTGATATAAGATTAAATAGACTATCTGCCTATGTAAAATTAAAACAAGATACTAATAAAAATTCATATAAATACTTAGATATGAATGATATTATGAGTAAATCTTATGGAAACTATATGGGAATTTGTTCAGATTTAGAATTAGAGATATTAAAATTATCAAACAAAGATTATAAGAAAATTATTTCAAATAAAAATATAAATAGAAAATATGGTGCATATTTAAGAGATATAAGAAGAAACAAAGTACATTATTTAGATGATAAGTCAGAAGACATCCTAAGCAAAGTGTCTTCTATAAGTAGTCTTCCAAGTCAAGTTTATGAATTGTTTAGAAATATGGATAGAAAAACTAATTTAACACCAGCTCAATATGCTAGTGAGCTAGAATCATCAGATAGAGAAAATAGAAAAAAAGCTTATCAAGATGAACTTATAACTTACAATGATAATCTAAATACAATTGCAGGCTTGATTACTGGTCAAGTTAAAAAGAACATTTTTTATTCTCAAGAGAGAGGATATGAGTCTTCGCTAGAAATGTATTTGGAATCTGATAATGTAGATGAAAAAGTATACAATAATCTAATAAGAACTGTAAATGGGAACATGGACAGTTTACACAAATATATAGATTTAAGAAAAAAAGTCTTAAAATTAGATAAGGTCCATTCATATGATATGTTTGTGCCTATAGTTAAGGCTGTTGATAATAATATTAACTATGAGAAAGCGCAGAGTATAGTATATTCAGCGTTATCACCTCTAGGAAAAGAATATAATGATGTAGTCTATAAAGCTTTCAATGAAAAATGGGTAGATGTTTATTCGCATGAAAATAAAGTGAGTGGTGGATATTGCTTATCTGTTTATGAAAATCATCCATATATACTTTTGAATTATAATAATTCATTAAGTTCAGTTTCAACATTATCTCATGAACTTGGTCATGCTGTATACGAATATTTAAGTTCTAAGAATCAAAATTATTTTAATTCAAATCCATCTATATTTACTCATGAGGTTGCATCTACAACTAATGAAGCTTTACTTTATGAAATGCTTATAAGAGAAGCCAAAGGTAATGATGAAAAAGCTTATTATATAACACAATATTTAGACTTGATAAAAGATACTCTTTATACACAAACAATGTATGCTGAATTTGAAAAGACTATACATGAGTTAGTCGAAAAAGAGAAAAGTGTAAATGCACTAGTACTAAATGATGTTTGGGGACAACTTCTTAAAAAATATTATGGACAAAGCTATGAATTAGACCAATTATCTAAGGTCGGATGGGCTAGAATCCCACACTTTTACAATAGTTTCTATGTCTATAAATATGCAACAGGTTGTAGTGCAGGAGTAAGTTTTGCCCAAGACATATTAAAAAATGGCTCAGACAACTATATAAATTTTCTTAAAAAAGGAAGCTCAGATTATCCAATAAACTTGTTAAAATCAAGTGGGATAAACTTAACTAATACAAAACCTATAGAAAATACAATTAAAAAATTTGACAGTTTAGTAGCAGAACTTGAAAAGCTATTATAAAAGATTATTATAATCCACATGGTAAATATATCGAATTAATGTTAAAATATACTAAAAGTTTAAAGTCCTATTGAAGATAGGACTTTTTATTTATTAATTAGTGGGAGATGATTCTATGCAAATTAAAGTTAAAAAAGCTGTAATACCAGCAGCAGGTTTAGGGACTAGGTTTTTGCCAGCTACTAAGGCGCAACCAAAAGAAATGTTACCAATAGTTGATAAGCCAACGCTACAATACATAATAGAAGAAGCTGTGGCCTCAGGAATAGAGGAAATACTAATAATAACTGGTAGAAATAAAAAATCTATTGAAGACCACTTTGATAAATCCGTAGAATTGGAACTTGACTTGGAGAAAAAAGGTAAAAAGGAATTGTTAGAGATAGTCCAAAATATATCTAACATGATTAACATACATTATATAAGACAGAAAGAGCCAAAAGGATTAGGAGATGCGATTTACTGTGCTAGACACTTTATAGGTGATGAGCCTTTTGCAGTAATGTTAGGTGATGATATTGTAGATAATGATGTACCTTGTTTAAAGCAATTAACAGATGCATATGAAGAATATAGAACTACAATATTAGGAGTTCAAAAAGTGAATTCAGAAGATACTAATAAATATGGTATAATAGAGGCAAAAAATATAGAAGGTAGAGTTTATAAGGTAAAAGATATGGTAGAAAAGCCAGAGCCAGGAAAAGCTCCTTCAAATATTGCTATCTTAGGTAGATATATAATAACTCCTGAAATATTTGATATTCTTAAGGATTTACCACCAGGTAAAGGTGGAGAGGTGCAACTAACAGATGCTCTAAAAATATTGTCTAAAAAAGAAGCTATGTATGCATACGATTTTGAAGGAAAGAGATATGATGTTGGTGATAAGTTAGGATTTTTAGAAGCTACTGTTGATTTTGCTCTAAAGAAAGAGGACCTTAAGAAAGATTTTATAAAGTATCTAAAACATGTATGTGACGAATTTGATAAAGATAAAAATGTGTTATACAATAGTACAGATAAAGAATTAAGTTTATCTGAGGTCTCTGATGTTAGAGAACTTGAAATTCAAAAATAATTAGTGAAAGGTGATGTGCTGTGGCAAAATCAAGTCAGAAAAAAATTAATAGAATAATAGCTGTTGGGATTGTGGGGATTCTTGTGTTAACAAGCATAACAGCTGTTTTAAGCATGATTGCAACCATGTAATAGGATAAATAACTACAATGAATATACATAAATATAAAAACCATATATAACTTAATGTAGTTAAAAACTTACAATATTTTAGTTATATATGGTTTTTAGAATTTATAAATGTAAAAAAAAATTTTTATAATAGTTGCATATTTTAAGGGAAAATATTATTATAAGATATAAATATAGTGATAAATTTATAAAAATGTGCTAAGATTGGACTTGAAATACAATAATATAATAGATGATAGTGTTTTAAATTTTATTTATTGACCATAATGTATAAATAGTGATATTATTAGACTTAACTGTTTAAATAAAACTTTTCTTTTTCATGCCTTCAATTTCCAAAATAAGTATGTATATAAATGAATATATAGATGAGGAGGATTTTTTTGATTTTAGATGATAAAGTATTAGAAGGATTAGGTAGTAAAACCTTAGTTGAGCTACGAGAGATAGCGAAAGAATTAAAAATAAAATCAATTACTACATATAAGAAAAATGAGTTAATTGAGATTATAAATTCTAAAAGTAAAAATGAGGAAAAAATAAACGAAGAGATTAAAGAAAAAAATGAAGAGATTAAAGAAGACATAAAAAATAGAAAAGAAAATATAGAGCGTGAGAGTATAGAAAAAGAAGTTGAATATAAGAGCCCTACCAAATCATACAACAAGAAAGAAATAGATACTCAAAATATTTCCCAAAACCAAGAAAACAGAAACCAAAGAAACGATTATAATAAGACAACGAATGTAAATGATTGTAATAAGGCATCAAATATATCTAATAGAATGGTCAGAAATAATAATAAAAACTATTATATGCCTAAACAAGTCGATGAATCTAAAATAGTCGATGAATTTAACACATCAAAAGAAGATGAAGTAGTAGGTGTACTTGAAATTTTGCCAGATGGCTTTGGTTTTTTAAGAGGTTCAAATTATTTATCTACTGAAGGAGATGTTTACGTTTCGCCATCTCAAATAAGAAGATTTAATATGAAAACAGGAGATAAAATTAAAGGGATAACTAGACATCCAAAAAGTGGAGAGAAATTTAGAGCGCTTTTATACGTTCAAAAAATAAATGATGAAAACCCTGATACAGCTATACAAAGAAATGCATTTGAGACATTAACACCAATATTCCCAGAAGAGCGACTTACACTGGAAACTAATAGAAATGAAATAGCTACAAGAATTATAGATTTAATTTCTCCTATAGGAAAAGGACAAAGGGGATTAATAGTAGCACCTCCAAAAGCTGGGAAAACAGTTCTTCTAAAAAGTGTTGCAAATAGCATAGCTAAAAATCATCCAAATGTTGAACTTATAGTACTTCTTATAGATGAAAGACCAGAAGAAGTTACTGACATGAAAGAATCTATTGAAGGAGATGTTATATACTCTACCTTTGACCAAGTATCAAGCCATCATGTTAAAGTTGCAGAGATGGTACTAAATAGAGCTCAAAGATTAGTTGAACATGGGAAAGATGTGGTAATCTTGCTAGATAGTATAACTAGATTAGCAAGAGCATATAACCTTACAATATCTCCTACAGGTAGAACTTTGTCTGGAGGTATTGACCCTGGTGCACTTCATGGACCTAAAAAGTTCTTTGGAGCAGCTAGAAACATTAGACAAGGTGGTTCTTTGACAATACTAGGAACAGCATTAGTCGAAACTGGTTCTAGGATGGACGATGTAATATTTGAGGAATTTAAAGGTACAGGAAATATGGAATTACACCTAGATAGAAAATTAGCTGAAAAAAGAATATTCCCTGCAATAGATATTTACAAATCTGGGACAAGAAGAGATGACTTATTGCTTGATGATGAAGAAAAGACAGCTCTTTGGAGATTAAGAAGAGAAATGAGTAATAATTCAGTAATGGAAATTACAGATAAAGTTATTGAGCTTATCAAAAGAACTAAAGACAATAAAGAGTTTGTAAAATCAATAAAGAATTTGTAAAGTTAGTAATATAAATGTAAATATAGATTATATAAAGTAATGGAAAAATCACTTGAATGGCATAATAAGTTGTGCTATAATAATGTAGTTGATAATGTAAAAAGAAAGTTAATATAATTAATTTTTTTAAATAAAGAGAAGAGGTGACTATAATGCAAAAGGAAATACAACCAAAATACAATCCAGTTGAAGTGCGTTGTGCTTGTGGGAACACATTTGCTGCTGGTTCAACTAAGGACGAAATAAAAGTTGAAATATGTTCAGAGTGCCATCCATTCTATACAGGAAAACAAAAGAACATAGAAAAAGGTGGAAGAATCGACAAATTCAAAAAAAGATTCAAAATGGATTAATTTTTATAAAAATGGAGTTGGAGGAAGCCAACTCCTATTTTATTACAAAAAAACATTCATATTCTACTTTAAATTGTCTTTTTGTATTATAATAATAAATATGTAAAATTGAGTATTCTAAATACAATAAAATGAGGTGAGTGGATGGCAAAACAAGCTGTAGGTGGGCAAGCTGTTATTGAAGGTGTAATGATGCAGTCAAAAGACAAAAGAGCAGTAGCTGTTAGAAAAAGTGACGGAGAAATAGCACTAAAAGAAGATAGAATAAAAAGTTGGGTAAGAGATAAGAATATAGATAAGATACCTTTTGTTAGAGGTTCTTTTGTTATGATAGATACAATGATTCAAGGTATAAAAAGCTTGAATTTTTCTTCAGAGTTTTTTATGGAAGAAGCTGAAGAAGATAAATTTGATTTATTTATAAAGAAAATCTTTAAAGATAAAGCGAATGATATCATTATAATATTTTCATTGGTCATAGCAATGCTACTTTCTGCTGGATTATTTATTTTCATACCTACATTAGTAGGAGGAGCTTTTTCTAAAGTAATGCCTAATGACTTTATGCTCAATTTAATAGAAGGTATTATAAGAATAGTTATATTATTTGCATATATAGTACTAATCTCACGAAGCAAGGATATAGAAAGAGTATTTCAATATCATGGTGCAGAACATAAATCTATATATTGCTATGAAAATGATTTAGAACTTACAGTAGAAAACGCTAGAAAATTTAAAAGGTTACATCCTAGATGTGGTACAAATTTTTTATTTATAGTTATGGCTGTATCAATAATATTATTTGCATTTTTTGGTTGGCCAAATCCAATTCTTAGAATATTTATGAGAATCATATGTGTGCCAATAGTAGCAGGTTTATCTTATGAGGTAATCAGGATTCTTGGAAAATATGATAATAGATTCACTAAAATTATTGCATATCCAGGGATGATGTTGCAATATTTTACAACAAAAGAGCCTGATGATGAGCAGCTAGAGGTAGCCTTAGAAGCATTAAAGGCAGTAGTAGATTAAAGAAAAGGATATTTATTATGACGATAAGAGATATAATTATTAAATATTCAGATACATTTAAAGATATAAGCGATACTCCAAGATTAGATACAGAGTTATTATTGCAAAAAGTTTTAGGTGATGTTGACAGGCTGTATATTCACTTAAATCTAAATAAAGAGTTAGCTCAAGAACAAGAAACAAAATTTATGGGCTTTGCACAAGAAAGATTAAATGGGAGACCAATAGCCTATATAGTTGAAAATAGAGAATTTATGGGATTAGATTTTTTTGTTAAGGAAGGTGTATTAATTCCAAGACCAGATACAGAAACATTGGTAGAAGAAATAATCGAAATGTGTAAAGGAAAAAGAGATGTAAGTATACTAGATATAGGTACTGGTTCTGGTGCTATTACAATCAGTTTAGCAAAATATATTGAAAATTCTAAAGTCATGTCTTTTGATGTATCAGAAATAGCTTTAGAAATAGCTAAAAAAAATTCTATTATAAATGGAGTTGATGAAAAGACAGAGTTCATTAATTCTGACTTATTTACAGCAATAAGTGATAGTGATATAAAATTTGATATCATAGTTTCAAATCCACCATATATTAAAAAACAAGATATAGAAACTTTACATACACAAGTAAAGGATTATGAGCCATATAATGCTCTTGAAGGTGGAGATGACGGATTAGATTTCTATAGAAAAATAACAGAGCAAGGTAAGAAATATCTAAATACATGTGGAATATTAGCATACGAAGTTGGTCATAATCAAGCTGAAGATGTTATTAATATTATGAAAAGTAATGGATATAAAAAAATATATACAAAGAAGGATATTCAAGGCATTGATAGAGTTGTTATAGGTTACAATATATGATATAATCAACAATTGATATGTTACATTTAATCGAGGTGAAAGTATGTTAAAAAAATTAGAGGTATTGGAAGATACATATAAAGACTTAAGTGAAAAAATAGGTGACCCTGATATAATAAATGATCAAAAAGTTTGGCAAAAGTATATAAAAGAACACGCTGACTTAGAGCCTATTGTTATGAAATACAGAGAGTATAAAAATGTTTTAGATAGTATAAAAGAATCAAAAGAAATTTTACAAGAAGAGTCAGATGAAGAATTAAGAGAATTAGCTAAAATGGAGTTAGCTGAGATGGAAGAAAAAGTAGAACCTCTAGAGGACGAAATAAAAATATTATTATTACCTAAAGACCCTAATGACGACAAGAACGTTATAGTTGAAATTAGAGGTGGAGCTGGAGGAGATGAAGCAGCTCTATTTGCAGGTGATTTATTTAGAATGTACTCAAGATATGCTGAGAGAAGAAGATGGAAAATAGAATTATTAAGTGCAAGTGATACTGGAGTTGGTGGATATAAAGAAGTATCTTTTATGATAAAAGGTAAAGGAGCATACTCAAGATTAAAGTATGAGTCTGGAGTTCATAGAGTTCAAAGAATACCATCAACTGAATCTGGTGGAAGAATACACACATCAACTTCTACTGTTGCTGTATTACCAGAAGTTGAAGATGTAGAAGTTGAAATAAATCCAAATGATTTAAGAATAGATGTTTTCCGTTCTTCAGGTAATGGAGGGCAAAGTGTCAACACTACTGACTCTGCAGTTAGGGTAACTCATATACCTACAGGTGAAGTAGTATCTTGTCAGGATGGAAAATCACAATTAAAAAATAAAGAGCAAGCTTTAAAAATATTAAAAGCTAGACTTTACGATAAAGCATTGGCAGAACAACACAAAGATATAGCAGCGGAAAGAAAGAGCCAGGTTGGAACAGGAGATAGGTCAGAAAGAATAAGAACATATAATTTCCCTCAAGGTAGAATAAGTGACCATAGAATAAATTTAACTTTATATAAGCTAGATGCGTTCTTAGATGGAGATATAGATGAAATGATAGATGCTTTAATTACTGTTGACCAAACAGAGAAAATGACTGCAATATAAGTAATGTTTTAAAGAAGCTGTTTCTTTCTAGAAATTATTTTCTATTTTGAAACAGCTATTTTGCATTTTAGGTCATGTTATCATATTCTACTGTATATAATTGTTATATACAAGTATAGGAGGGTTATATGATACTAAAGGTAACAATGATTGGGCTTTTGGCAGGTGTTATAGGGACAGGATTAGGAGGAGTAATATCGGCTATTTTTAAAAGAGAGGTTGATAAATATCTAAATTTCTTTATGGGATTATCTGGCGGAATAATGTTAGCTGTAGTGGTATTTGACTTGATGAAAGAATCAATGGACAAAATGGGTATACTCAATACAGTTATATTTACATTTGTTGGAGCTCTCATAACTATGTACATAAAAACAAAATTAGATGTGTCTGGAAGTATGACATCTGGGTATCTTATATTCATAAGTATATTACTACATAATTTACCAGAGGGGTTAGCAATAGGTTCTTCTTTCATGTCAACTGAAAGCTTAGGTATAACTCTTGCTATAGTTATAGGTCTACACAATATACCAGAAGGATTAGCTATGGCATTGGGTTTAGTTTGCAATAAAATGAAACTAGGCAAGGTCATTTTATTTACTTTGATAGCTGGACTACCTATGGGTCTAGGAAGTTTTTTAGGTGCTTATTTCGGAGGGGCATTTACGTCCCTTATAGGTGTATTTCTTGCTACAGCAGGAGGTACAATGATGTATGTTGTATTGGAAGAAATTTTCCCGCATTCAAAAAGTGTGTATTGTATAATTGGTTTTTTGGTAGGTACAATAATTGTAAACTATATATAAAATTAAAATGAAAGCAGGCATACAAAAGATGAAAACTATTATAAGTAGTATTGATATAAATAATATTGATTATGAAGAAATAAAAATACAAGCAAAACTTCTTAGAGAAGGTAAAACAGTTATCTTTCCAACTGAGACAGTATATGGGCTAGGTGCAAATGCATTAGATGAGAATGCAGTAAAAAAGATTTATGAAGCTAAAGGAAGACCTAGTGATAATCCACTAATAGTTCATATATATGAAAAAGAAGAAGTATATGATTTAGCTAAAGATGTAAGTGATAAAGCTAAACTTGTTATAGAAAAGCTTTGGCCAGGACCTATAACAATAATATTAAATAAGAAAGATATAATTCCATATAGAACTAGTGGGGGGCTTGATACAGTTGCAATAAGAATGCCTTCTAATGTTATTGCCAGGGCAATAATAAAAGAAGCTGGCGTACCTATTGCAGCTCCTTCTGCAAACATATCTGGTAGACCATCTCCAACAAAAGCAAAACATGTATATGAAGAAATGAATGGAAGAGTAGATGGGATAGTTTTGGGTGGAGATAGTAACTTTGGATTAGAGTCAACTGTATTAGATTTGACAGAAGAAACTCCAATGATATTGAGACCTGGAAGTATCACTAAAGAAGTTTTGGAAGAACTTCTTGGTGAAGTAAAGCTTGACCCATCATTAAGTAAAAAAGAAGACAATCAAAAAGCTAAAGCTCCTGGAATGAAGTATAAACACTATTCTCCAAATGCAGATGTATATATTATATCTGGAAAAAGAGAAAATGTAGCAACAAAGATTAATGATATGATAAAATCTAATAAAGAGAAAGGCCTAAAAACAGGCGTAATGTGTATTAGTAGAAATAGAGAGTTTTATGATGGAGAAGTAATAGATTTAGGAAGCACTCTTGAAGAAGTTGCAAGTAATCTGTTTGATGCTCTTATAGAAATGGATAAAAAGGGTATTGATGTCATATATTCAGAGGAGTTCCCTAAAACTGGCGTTGGACAAGCCATTATGAATAGATTACTTAAGTCAGCAGGATACAAAGTAATAAAGGCTTAAAAGGGAGTTGTAAAATATGAATATACTTATTGTATGTACAGGGAATACTTGTAGAAGCCCTATGGCTGAAGCTATATTAAAGAAGGCAATTGAAGAATCTGGAAGAAATATTGAAGAATATTGTATATCATCAGCAGGTATATCAACAGTAGATGGTATGAATGCTTCTAAACATTCTATAGAAGCAGTAAAAGAATTAGGTATAGACTTGTCAAATCATAGAAGTAAGGTAATTACTAAGGAATTAATTGATAGCTCAGATATAATACTAACAATGACTAAATCTCATAAAGAAATTTTAGTACAAGCAGTTCCAAAATGCAAAGAAAAAGTGTATACTTTTAAAGGGTTTGTAAATAAGAGTGAGTTAGATATATCTGACCCATTTGGTGGAAATTTAGATACTTATAAAGATACTATGAAAGAAATAATATATTCTGTCAACGAAATAGTAAAAAAAATATGAAGTGGAGGATAAACAAATGAAGATAGGATTAGGTTGTGACCATGGAGGATATAATTTAAAAAAAGAAATAATAAGCTATTTAGAAGGTAAAGGGATAGAATGTGTGGATTATGGAACTAATAATGCTACAGATTCTGTTGATTATCCTGTTTATGGAGAAGTAGTTGCAAATGCAGTTGTGGATAAAGAAGTAGATTATGGAATATTATGTTGTGGTACAGGTATAGGAATATCTTTAGCTGCAAATAAGGTTCCTGGAATAAGATGTGCAGTTGTATCAGATGTATTTTCTGCAAAAATGTCAAAAGCACATAATGATGCAAACATGTTGTCATTAGGTGAAAGAGTTTTAGGAAAAGGTCTAGCACTTGAAATAGTTGAGGCATGGATTAACACAGATTTTGAAGGTGATAGACATGCTAGAAGAGTAAATATGATTAAATCAATAGAAGAAAAACATAATAAATAATAAAAATTACAGTTTTATCAGGAGGAATTATCAAAATGAGTAAAGTGGTAGAGACAAACCATCCATTAATACAACATAAATTAACTTTAATGAGAGACAAAAATACTGGTTCTAAGGATTTTAGAGAACTTTTAACTGAAATTGCAATGTTAATGGGATATGAAATAACAAAAGATATACCATTAAAAGATGTAGAAATAGAAACTCCTATTCAAAAAACATCATCTAAAGTAGTTGCGGGTAAAAAATTAGCAATAATTCCAATCTTAAGAGCAGGTCTTGGGATGGTAGATGGATTAGTAAGTTTAATGCCAGCAGCAAAAGTTGGGCATGTGGGACTATATAGAGACCCAGAAACATTAAAACCAGTTGAATACTATTGTAAACTTCCTCAAGATATAGGAGAAAGAGATATAATAGTAGTTGACCCTATGCTTGCAACAGGAGGGTCTGCTGTAGCAGCCATAGATTTACTTAAATCTAAAGGAGCTAAAAGTATAAAATTAGCTAATTTAGTAGCTGCACCAGAAGGTATAGCAGAAGTACAAAAATATCATGATGATGTTGATATATATGTTGCATCAATTGATGAAAAATTGAATGAACATGGATATATAATTCCTGGTCTTGGTGATGCTGGAGATAGATTATTTGGAACTAAATAAAAATAAATAACCATAAATATTTCTGGGGGCCTTCTTATGTAATGTATAATTTTATGTAAGAAGGTTCCTTTTTATATATTTTTCTCAAAATAGTAATTCTTGAATTGATAAATTTCTCGAATTGAGAATAAAAAGTTTTTACCAATTAAAAAAGAATGGCTATTTTACAGGAATCTACAAAATATTAATGTTTTTCAATATGGCATGTTAGTTGCTTACAATTAAATTGATGTGTATTAAATTAGAAATAAAGTATGAAGGATATTATTAGGAGTGATAATACATGAAAAATTGTATAGTGGTAAGAGGAGCAGGAGATTTAGCGACAGCAGTTATTCATAAATTACACAATAGTGGTTTTAAAGTGATTGCTCTAGAAATAGAAGAACCATTAGCCATAAGAAGACAAATTTCTTTTTGTGAAGCTGTTTATGAAAAAAAGGTGATTGTTGAAGGTGTAGAGTGCATACTTTGTAATACTGAAAAAGAAATAGAAGAGACCTTGTCTCAAGATAAAGTAGCATTGATTATAGACCCAAAAGGAGAAATGCTATCAAAAATAAATCCAATTGTTTTGGTTGATGGGATATTAGCTAAGAAAAACTTAGGTACAACTAAAGATATGGCGCCACTTACAATAGCTTTAGGACCTGGATTTTGCGCAGGTGAAGATGTAGACATTGTTATAGAAACAATGAGAGGTCATAATCTAGGAAGAGTAATAACTGATGGAAGAGCAGAAAAAAATACTGGAATACCAGGTGCAATAAAAGGTTTCGCTAAAGAGAGGGTAATGCATTCACAGCATGCTGGTATAATGGAAAATGTATGTAAGATAGGCGATATAGTTGAAAAAGGAGACTTACTTTGTTATATTAATGATTATGAAAAAAAGCATGAAGTTAGAGCAACAATACCTGGAGTGCTTAGAGGATTATTAAAAGATGGAGCAAAGGTAAATAAAAGTTTAAAAATACTAGACATAGACCCTAGAAAAGAAGAAGTTAAGAATGCTTTTACAATATCAGATAAAGCTAGATGCATAGCTGGAGGGGTTTTAGAAGCCATATTAAACAATGGAATCTATCCAAAAAATTAATTTATATTAGATAGGGCTATTAATATTTTGTTAAGATGATATAATAAATTTAATAGATTAAAGAGAGCATATAACGGGTATTTAAAATTTAAATGGTAAAAATGCTCTTTTTTTATTGGACATTCAATTAACATGTGTATATAATATAAAAATAAGTATTTATTTAGCTTGAAATCTAATAAATATATAAGACCAGTACATAAGCAAAGAGGAGAAAAGTAAATTATGAGACCATCATGGGATGAATACTTCATGGAAATTGCAGAAGTAGTGAAAAAGCGTTCAACTTGTATTAGAAGACAAGTAGGTGCTGTCATTGTAAGGGACAAACAAATATTAACAACTGGATATAATGGCTCTCCAAGAAATCTTGAACACTGTGAAAATATTGGATGTAAAAGGCAGGAATTGAATATTCCTTCAGGAGAAAGACATGAATTGTGTAGAGCATTACATGCTGAACAAAATGCCATAATACAAGCAGCTCATAATGGTATTAGTGTAGATGGAGCAACTTTGTATGTTACTACAAGGCCTTGTGTTTTGTGTGCAAAAATGTGCATAAATGCAGGTATATTAAAAATTGTTTATGAAGGTGATTATCCAGATGACATGTCTACAGAATTGCTAAAAGAAGCAGGAATAGAGCTTATAAAATTTTAGTAAATAGTAATGACATGACAATAAAAGCCAAATTATGACAATGGAATGATATGGTTAAAAGAAAGTGTTTGAAAAATCATCAGATTAGTAGTAAGATATATTTTATAATTAAATAAATTTATGATATAGATTAATTAATTGTTATTTATTTTGTAATAATGAGGGATACTATTTATGAGTAAAAGAAATACACATATGGAAATTGCAAAGTTGTTTAGTTTAATAAGCCAAATAGGATTGATGATTGTAATATCAATATTAGGATGTACTTTCTTAGGAAAATTTTTAGATAGTAAATTAAATACTAGTCCAGTTCTGACAATAATATTTTTATTGTTAGGCGTTGGAGGAGCTTTCAGTGGTGTTTATAAAACTCTAATAGTATATACACGAAGGAAGTGATATATTGGATATAAAATTACTTAACCAAGTAAGGTCAGTAACAAAGGGTATAGTAATATTTGATGTAATTTTAATTGTGCTAATGTTGATAACATCAACATTAAGTAAGCCATTATTATTAGGACTTATATTTGGCTCTATAATAGCTATGTTAAATTTTAGATTATTGGCAATATCACTGGAAAAATCAGTGACATTTCCTGCTGGAAAGGCACAAGCTTATGCATCAGCACAATATACCATTAGGTTATTTATAATGGCAGTTGTTCTAATTGCTTCAGCTAAAGTACCACATTTAAATATAATCGGAACAGCATTAGGATTATTGAGTACAAAGTTTGTCATATTATCAAAAAACTTTATAAATAAATTAAAGAGGAAGGAGGCATAAGTATGAGTCAAGCGCATTATTATCTCATAGGAAACTTTAAAATTAGTGAAACAATACTAGTGAGTTGGGGAATAATGGCCTTTTTAGCGATAGCATCTTATTTCTTGACTAGAAACTTAAAAAAAGTTCCAACTAGTAAAATCCAAATATTTTTGGAGTTTGCAATAGGTGGTCTTGCTAAAATGGTTACAAATGTTATGGGTAAAAACACAATAAAAAGAATGCCATATATGATACCATACATAGGAAGTTTGTTTTTATTTTTCGCATGCTCAAATTTAAGCCCATTACTTGGATTAAGATCACCAACAACCGACTTAGATACAACTGCTGCATGGGCAATGATTACATTTTTTATGATTTATTTTGCAGGAGTTAAATTTAAGGGATTATCGTACTTTAAAGAATTGGCTCAACCACTTCCTGTAATGTTACCAATCAATATTATAGGTGAGTTAGCCAGACCAATATCATTAAGTTTCCGTCCATTTGGGAATATTTTAGGTGGAACAATTATAATGGGTCTATTTTATCAACTTTTAGGTTTTGTATCTAGTTTAATACCAGGATTATCAATACCAATTGGACAGATACTAATACCAGTACCATTGCACTTGTATTTTGACTTATTTGCAGGATTGTTACAAGCATATATATTCATAATGTTAACAATGGTGTTTATATCAAGTGCAGGAGAATTAGATTAAGAAATCAACTTATATTAAGATAAAAATAAAATAATTTAAAAAATTAAAGTTTTAAGGAGGAAATAATTATGGAAACAGCAATAGTAGCGGCAGCATCAGCAATAGGTGCAGGAATAGCAGTTGCAACAGGTATAGGTGCAGGAATAGGTCAAGGTGTAGCAGCAGGTAAAGCAGCAGAAGCAGTAGGGAACCAACCAGAAGCTAAAGGTGATATAACTTCAACTTTATTACTAGGTGTTGCTATAGCAGAGTCTTCAGCAATATATGGTTTGGTTGTATCAATAATACTTCTATTCGTAAATCCATTCTTTAAATACTTAGGAATGTAGATTTAGTCCTTAAATATTTTGAGATAGGTTTATAGGTAAATCATCTCAAACTTATAATCATGAGAAGAGTTTTTTCTTCTCGTGATTATAAGTAGTTATGATTTATGGAAAGGAGGATAATTATGGAGAAAGCACTAGTAGGTATAACATGGGAATTTGTGTTCCAAATTGTTAATACTTTTATAATATTTTTACTTCTGAGAAAGCTTTTATTTAAGCCAGTATTAAATATAATTGAATCAAGAGAAAATGATATTAAAAACGATCTGGCAGAAGGCGAAAAAGCAAAAAATGAAGGTTTAGCTCTGAAAAAAGAATATGAGTCAAAAATCAATTTTGCTAAAGATGAAGGTCAAGAAATCATAAAACAAGCAACTATAAGAGCAGAACAGAAATCAGATGATATAGTAAATACTGCAAAGAAAGATGCTCTTGATATAAAAGAGAAAGCAAGTAAAGATGTAGAACAAGAAAGACAAAAGGTTATAAATGAAATTAAGAGTGATATATCTAATATAGCACTACTTGCAGCATCTAAGGTCATTGAAAAAGATTTAGATAAATCTAAACATGAAGAATTGATAGAAAACTTTATAAAAGAGGTAGGGGAAGCTAAATGATAAATGTAATAGCCAACAGATATGCTGAAGCCCTATTTCAATTAGGAGAAGAAGAAAATTCAACTGATTTATTGTTCAAAGAATTAGAAAAAGTAGTAGATATGATGACTAAAGTTAGTAAAGATTTCTACAAAGTTTTAAAATCACCATTAGTTTCAAAATCAGAAAAGAAAAACTTGGTAGAAATTATTTTTAGTAAGGAAGTAAGTTCCAACATAAAAAACTTCTTGAAAGTTTTGGTAGACAAAGATAGGATATCATATTTAGAAGATATAGAATTAGCTTATAAAGAGTTATTAAATAAGAAAAACAATGTGATTGCTGGTGTAGCAATAAGTGCTATTCCAATGAGTGAAACAGATATTAAAGAACTTGAAGTTAAACTTTCAAGTAAATACAATAAAAATGTTACTATAGAAAATGTAGTTGACAAGACTATACTAGGGGGAGTTCTAGTTAGACTTGGAAATGAACAGATAGATGGCACTGTAAAAACTCGTCTAGATAAGATGAAAGAAAAGCTATCTGAAGTAATATCTTAAGAATGGCGGTGAACCCATGAACTTAAAACCTGAAGAAATAAGTTCTATAATTAAGCAGCAAATAAAAAATTATGAGAATAAAGTTGAGTTAACAGATACAGGGAGTGTTTTAACAGTTGGGGATGGTATAGCGAGTGTATATGGATTAGAGAAAGCTATGTCTGGTGAGTTACTAGAGTTCCCAGGTGAAATATATGGTATGGCACTTAACTTAGAAGAAGAAGTAGTTGGAGCTGTTATACTTGGTGATGACAGTGAAATAAAAGAAGGCGATATAGTTAAGAGAACTGGAAGAATAGTTGAAGTTCCAGTTGGAGAAGCTTTAATGGGTAGAGTTGTAAATTCTCTAGGTCAACCAATAGATGGAAAAGGACCTATAGCATATACAAAAACTAGACCAGTTGAATCTGAAGCACCTGGTATAATAGATAGAAGGTCTGTTTATGAACCATTACAAACAGGAATCAAATCAATAGATTCAATGATACCAATTGGTAGAGGTCAAAGAGAGTTAATAATAGGTGACAGACAAACTGGTAAAACATCTATAGTTATTGACACTATATTAAATCAAAAAGGAAAAGATGTTATATGTATATATGTAGCAATTGGGCAAAAACGTTCTACTGTAGCTCAATTGGTTAATTCACTAGAAAAAGGTGGAGCTTTAGACTATACAATAGTAGTTTCAGCAACAGCATCTGAATCAGCGCCACTTCAATATATAGCGCCATATGCTGGAGCAGCAATGGGTGAAGAGTTTATGTACAATGGAAAACATGTACTTATAGTATATGATGATTTAAGTAAACAAGCCGTTGCATATAGAGAAATGTCATTATTACTTAGAAGACCACCAGGACGTGAGGCATATCCTGGAGATGTATTCTATTTACATTCAAGATTACTTGAAAGAGCAGCTAAGTTATCAGATGAATTAGGTGGAGGCTCAATGACTGCTTTACCTATAATAGAAACTCAAGCTGGTGACGTTTCTGCGTATATACCAACAAACGTTATATCTATAACAGATGGTCAAATATACTTACAACCAGAATTGTTCTATTCAGGTGTAAGACCAGCAGTTGACCCTGGTATATCAGTATCGAGGGTTGGTGGTTCTGCGCAAATTAAAGCAATGAAAAAAGTTGCAGGTACATTAAAACTTGCATATTCACAATATAGAGAACTTGCAGCATTCTCACAATTTGGTTCTGACTTGGATGAAGATACTAAAAAGAGACTTGCTCAAGGTGAAAGAATAGTTGAGATATTAAAACAAGGTGAGCATCAACCAATAAAAGTTGAAAATCAGGTTATGATAATATACGCTGTTATAAATAATCATCTAGAGGATATTCCAATAGATAATATAGCTAGATTTGAATCAGAATTGTATGCATTTGTAGATAATAATTATCCAGAAATATCAAGAAAAATATTAGGTGGAGATGACTTCACTCATGATTTAACAGATGCAATAAATGAATTTAAAGAAAAGTTTGTTGTTGAAGTATAATCCTTTTTAAAAAAGGAGGTAAATTAATTGGCAGGAGCTGGAATTAAAGCAATCAAAATACGTATGGGAACTGTTGAAAGTACAAAACAAATAACTAAAGCTATGGAACTAGTTGCATCTTCTAAGCTTAGAAAGGCAAAAGAAAAAGCTGAAGATTCAAGAGAATACTTTAATACTTTGTACGATACAGTAAAAGATATTGCCCAAACAACACGTGGAGTTAGAAATGAATTTTTAAAAGAAAGAGAAGTAAAGAATAAGTGCTATATAGTAGTAGCTGGAGACAGAGGTCTTGCTGGTGGATACAATTCCAATGTGTTAAAGGAATCTGTATCTCATATGCAAGGTAAAAAGGAAACAGTTATAACTGTAGGAAAGAAAGCTCATGAATTCTTTTCTAAAAGAGATTACAATATAGCAAAAGATATAAATAGTGTGGAAGCTTGTGGATATGAAGATGCGATAGAAATTTCACAAACTATTATCGACCTGTATAAAAAAGGTGAAGTAGATGAAGTTTATATTTCTTATACAAAATTTAAATCAGCTTTATCGCAAGAAGTTGAAATTTTAAAATTGCTTCCATTAGTTTTCGAGAAAGGTACAGATGAGCAAGGAATTGTAATAAAAGAAGAAAAGCAAAGTAAATCAAAAGTACAATATATACCATCAGCAGAGGCAGTTTTGAGTTATATAGTACCTCAATTTATATCAGGTACAGTATATGGTGGAATTTTGGAATCTTTTGCGTCAGAGCAAGGTGCTAGAAGAACTGCGATGGAATCAGCCACAGACAATGCGAATGAAATGCTATCTAATTTAGAGTTAAGTTATAACAGAGCAAGACAGTCAGCTGTAACTCAAGAAATAACAGAGATAGTTGGTGGAGTTGAAGCTCTAAAATAGGGAGGTTAGGAAATGGCAAATGTAGGTAAAGTAGTACAGATTGTAGGAGCTGTACTAGATGTTAAGTTTGATAGTGAACAAAGCCTACCTAACTTATTAAATGCGTTAGTAATAAAGTTAGGAGATAAAGAAATAGTTGCAGAAGTTGCTCAACATATAGGTGATGATACTGTAAGATGTATATCTATGAGTGCGACAGATGGACTTGTAAGAGGTATGGAAGTTGTAGATACAGGTGGACCAATAAGTGTTCCTGTTGGAGACGAGACTTTAGGTAGAATATTTAATGTTCTTGGAAAACCAGTTGATGGAAAACCAGCTCCAAAATCTGCACCTAAATTACCTATACATAGACCAGCACCAGCATATGATGAACTAGAAACTACAGCTGAAATACTGGAAACAGGTATTAAAGTAGTTGACTTACTAGCACCATATCTAAAAGGTGGAAAAATAGGTCTATTTGGAGGAGCAGGAGTAGGAAAAACAGTTTTAATACAAGAACTTATAAACAATATCGCTAAGCAACATGGTGGTATTTCTGTATTCTCAGGAGTAGGAGAAAGAACAAGAGAAGGTAATGACCTTTATGGAGAGATGAGTGAATCTGGAGTTATAAATAAAACTGCTCTAGTATTTGGTCAGATGAATGAGCCACCAGGAGCAAGAATGAGAGTTGCTTTAACTGGACTTACAATGGCGGAGCATTTTAGAGATGAGCAAGGACAAGACGTTTTACTTTTCGTTGATAATATATTCCGTTTCACACAAGCTGGTTCAGAAGTTTCAGCACTTCTAGGACGTATGCCATCAGCTGTTGGTTATCAGCCAACATTAGCTACTGAAATGGGTGCGCTTCAAGAGAGAATAACATCAACTAAAAAAGGTTCAATAACATCTGTTCAAGCAGTATATGTACCAGCGGATGACTTAACTGACCCAGCGCCAGCTACAACATTCTCTCACTTAGATGCAAAAACAGTTTTATCTAGACAAATATCATCATTGGGTATATATCCAGCAGTTGACCCTCTTGAATCTACATCAAGAATTCTTGACCCTAATATAGTAGGAAAAGAACATTATGAAGTAGCTAGAGGTGTACAATCAATACTTCAAAGATATAAAGAACTTCAAGATATAATCGCTATACTTGGTATGGATGAATTATCCGATGAAGATAAGTTAATAGTTGCACGTGCTAGAAAGATACAAAGATTCTTATCTCAATCATTTACAGTTGCTGAGCAATTTACAGGAAATCCAGGTCAATATGTTCCTGTTAAAGAGACTGTAAGAGGATTTAAAGAGATTCTTGAAGGTAAACATGATGACTTACCAGAGTCAGCATTCTTGTTTGTAGGAACAATAGAAGATGCTGTTAAAAAAGCGAAGGGAAGTATGTAGTCATGGCCAGTGAATTTTCATTGAAAGTTGTAACTCCAGATAATACTTTTTATGATGGAGACGTTGAAATGATAGTAGTTAGAACTACAAAAGGAGACAAAGGAGTATTGAAAGGTCATATACCATTTGTTTCAGGTATACCTGTAGGAACTTTAAAGATAAAAAAAGATGGAAGTTTTAAAGAAGCAAAAATAGCAGAAGGATTTGTTAACGTAGCTCAGAATAAAACTGTTATATTAACAGAATCTGCTGAATGGATTTAATAAATTAATTTATAATCTGAAAAGTCATTTTGACCAAAAAAATATTTTGGATAAAATGACTTTTTTGTTTTTTGGTGTTAATAAAATAACAAAAAAATTGTAAATTTTTAGTGATAATAAATTCACAAAAAGTTTAAATTTACTGCAAAATTATGTTGTAATTCAGAATATAAAGAAGGTTTAGCTAGGTTTTATGTAAATGAAAACATCTTCATATAATAAATATATATAAAATTTTTATAAAATTTAAAAAATTTGCTTAGTTGTGTAGTATAATAAATAATATAATAGATTTGTATATAATATTCATTACAAATAATTTTAAAAGTTACAATTTTATTATAATGATTATTAAATTAAGATAAGTAACATAAACTAAATAATAATATGTATTATCAATAGTAAATTTATAAATTCATTATTAATATTTAAAGAAGCATTATAAATTTTCTGGAGGAACAATGAATATATTTGATATTGGTGTAGACATAATTGAAATTGACAGAATAAGAAAAGCTGTAGAAAAAAATAACAGGTTTTTGGAAAAAATATTTACTGATAAAGAAATTGAATATTTTAATTCTAAGAATTTTAAAGCAGAAAGTATAGCAGGTAATTTCGCAGCTAAAGAAGCTATAAGTAAATCTATGGGTACAGGAATTAGAGTATTTAACTTTAAAGACATAGAAGTTCTCAGAAATGAAATGGGAAAACCAATAGTAAAAACTTATAATAATCTCGCAAAAATGTGCATAGATTATAATGTTTTAGAAATAAAAGTTTCAATATCACATTCAAAAGATTATGCTATAGCAAATGCGATAACCATAATTAAGGACTAAGGAGTGATTACATTATGATGGATAAAACAGCAAAAGAAATAATGACAACAGATGTAATAGTAGCAAAACAAGATGATAGTATAGCAGATGTAGCTAATATGCTAATTGCAGAAAAAATAGGAGGTCTGCCAGTTGTAGATTCAGAAAACAGAGTGGTTGGAGTGATTTCTGAAACAGATATTCTTAAAAAGGAAAAATATATAGAAGCACCTCTCTATATAAATCTATTACAAGGATTGATTTTCTTAGATGATTTAAAAAAAGTAGAAAAAGATATAAAACAGGTGGCTGCTTATAAGGTTGGAGAACTTATGTCTAAAGATATAATAAAGGTTCATGAAGATGATAAGTTTGATGATGTAGCTAATGTAATGATTAAAAAATCAATAAACAGAGTTCCTGTGGTAGATGATGACAATAAACTTAAAGGTATAATTTGTAGATATGATATAATAAAAGCTTTATACAATGAATAAACTAGAGTAGGAGGTGTGATGTGAGAAAAAAGTGGACCATAGTATGTATTATGTTTTTGGCACTGGTTATAATTGTAATAGGATGCCAAAAGCGACAGTCCACTAAAGAAGAAGTATACAAAGACTTTCAAAAGCAGATTTCTGATATGAATTCTTACAGTTGTAAAGCTGAAGTAGAAGTATTTGGAAATAAAAGCCCACACAATTATGTTTTAATTCATACTTATAAAAAAACTGATAACTATAAATTAGAAGTAATTTCCCCAAAACATTTAAAAGGGAAGAGTATAGAGTATCAAGGTGATAAAATATTAGTTAAAAATCCAAATATCAGTGATATAGTGGAATTGCCTAATACAGGAAAGAACAATCAATATCTTTTTATAGGAGACTTTATAAAAAACTATCTTCAAAACGAAGAGATGAAAATAAAGTTATCCAAAGGACATTTGGTTCTAGAAACTTTTATTCCTGGGGATAATAAATATTTTAATAAGCAAGTATTATATGTAAATGCTGACACAAAGAACCCTGAAAAAATGGAAGTATTGGATAAAGAAGGCGTGCCGAGATTTACAGTAAAATACAATGATTTTGAATACAGAAACTAAGGGGGACTAAAGAAATGCAAAAAATAACAGTGCCTACATGGGCAGAGATAAATCTAGATAACTTAAGATTTAACTTAAATAATATTAAAAATTTATTAGAAGAAGATATTAAGGTTTGTGGAGTAATAAAAGCTGATGCATATGGACATGGTGCAGTAGAAGTTGCAAAATTGCTAGAAAAAGAAAAAGTAGATTATTTAGCAGTAGCAAGAACTGCTGAAGGAATCGAACTTAGACAAAATGGCATAACACTTCCTATTTTGAACTTAGGATATACTCCAGACGAAGCTTTCGAAGATTCTATAAAAAATAAAATAACTATGACAGTTTATTCTTTAGAAACAGCACAAAAGATAAACGAGGTTGCAAAATCTTTAGGAGAAAAAGCCTGTGTTCACATTAAAATAGACTCAGGAATGACTAGAATAGGTTTCCAACCTAATGAAGAGTCAGTACAGGAAATAATAAAATTAAATAAATTAGAATATATAAATTTAGAAGGTATGTTTACTCATTTCGCTACAGCTGATGAAGTAAGTAAAGAGTACACTTATAAACAAGCTAATAATTATAAATTTATGTCTGATAAGTTGGACGAAGCTGGTGTAAAAATAGCTATAAAACATGTATCAAACAGTGCAGCTATTATGGATTGCCCTGATTTAAGATTAAATATGGTAAGAGCAGGAATAATATTATATGGTCATTATCCATCTGAGGATGTATTTAAAGAAAGATTAGAATTAAGACCAGCAATGAAATTAAAATCAAAAATCGGACATATAAAACAAGTTGAACCAGGTGTAGGAATAAGTTATGGACTAAAGTATACAACTACTGGTAAAGAAACAATCGCTACAGTTCCAATAGGATATGCAGATGGATTTACTAGAATTCAAAAAAATCCAAAGGTTCTTATTAAAGGAGAAGTGTTTGATGTAGTTGGTAGAATTTGTATGGATCAAATAATGGTTAGAATTGACAAAGATATAGACATAAAAGTTGGAGATGAGGTTATACTATTTGGAGAAGGTGAAGTTACAGCTGAACGTATAGCCCAAGACTTAGGAACTATAAACTATGAAGTGTTATGTATGATATCAAGAAGAGTTGACCGTGTTTATATGGAAAATAATGAGCTTGTACAAATAAACAGTTATTTGCTAAAATAAAACCATGATATTATAATCTGGGAGGCGATTTTGTGTACGATAAAAGTAAAGAAAAAATAGAAGTTACTTTACCAGACTCTCTGATTTCTGAAGTTGATAGTATAGTTCAGATGGAGAACAGTAACAGAGAAGATTTTGCAAAAGCTGCTTTTCAGTTCTATATAACTCAGAAAAAGAGAATTCATATTAAAGAATCTATGAAAACGGGTTATAGAGAAATGGGTCAAATTAATCTGTCATTGGCTGAGTTAGGTATGACAGTTGAAGAAGTATCTTCTGATGATAAAAATGAAGGGAAGATTGCCCAAGGTGAGTACTAATTGTGAAATAAAGCGTGGTGATTTATATTACGCTGATTTAAGTCCAGTTGTTGGCTCAGAGCAGGGAGGCGTTAGACCTGTTCTGATAATACAAAATGATGTAGGTAATAAATATAGTCCTACAGTTATAGTATCAGCTATAACATCTCAGATTAATAAAGCCAAACTACCTACTCATGTAGAGATAAGTTCCAATGAATATGGGCTTAATAAAGACTCAGTAATTCTTTTAGAGCAAATTAGAACTATTGATAAAAAGAGACTGAGGGAGAAAATTGGTTGTCTAGATGAAAATATGATGATAAAAGTAGACGATGGACTTCAAATAAGTTTAGGATTGTTTACTTTTTAAAGAGGGGTTTGTCTTTTATTAGACAATCCCTTTTTTCTTTGGAAATATCTTTTAGTATTTAATTTTGGTAGCGTGTATTAAGAAAATCAAAAATAACGCAAAAAAATAGCATAAAAGTGATATAATAATATGGAATTGATATAAAATTACGAACTCAAGGGAGGTAATTGCATGAGAGACCATAAAGGATTAAATGAGATTGCGCGTATCATAAGAAGAGATATAGTTTCCATGATACATAGAGCCAAATCTGGACATCCAGGAGGGTCATTATCAGTAGTTGAAATACTTACTGCGTTATACTTTGATGAAATGAATGTGGATTATTCAAATCCTAAAATGGAGGATAGAGATAGATTTGTATTATCAAAAGGACATGCTGCACCAGCATTATATGCTACATTGGCTGAAAAAGGCTATTTTGATAAGGAAGAACTTGATGGTCTAAGGAAAATTGGAAGAATGTTACAAGGTCATCCAGATATGAAAGGTACGCCTGGTATAGAGATATCTACAGGTTCTCTAGGGCAAGGTTTTTCAGTTGCGTGTGGTATGGCGATGGCATCAAAACTTGATAATGCACCATGGAACGTATATACTTTACTTGGTGATGGAGAAGTTCAAGAGGGTATTGTTTGGGAAGCTGCTATGAGTGCTGCACACTATAAGCTTGATAATTTAATTGCTTTTTTAGATAATAATGGGCTTCAAATAGACGGAGATACAGAAAGTGTAATGAATTTAGGTTCAATAGTTGATAAATTTAAAGCTTTTGGATGGAATGTAATTGAAATAGATGGACATGATTTTGACCAAATATTTGCTGCTCTTGACATAGCTAAGTCAACAGTTAAAAAACCTACAATGATAATTGCAAAAACTATAAAAGGCAAAGGAATATCTTTTATGGAAAATCAAGCAGGATGGCACGGAACAGCTCCAAGTGATGAAGAGTTAGAAAAAGCCTTGCTTGAACTAGGAGGTGCTGACAATGAGTAAAATGGCGACGAGAGAGGCATATGGTAAAGCATTAGTAAAGCTAGGTCAAATAAATGACAATGTTGTTGTGTTAGATGCAGACTTATCAAAATCTACAAAGACACACGACTTCTATAAATCATTTCCAGATAGATTTTTTAATATGGGTATAGCAGAACAAAACCTAATAGGTGCTGCTTGTGGATTATCAACTGCTGGCAAAATACCTTTTGCAAGTACTTTTGCTATGTTTGCTACAGGAAGAGCTTTTGAGATTATAAGAAATTCAGTTTGCTATCCAAAACTAAATGTAAAAATTTGTGCTACTCATGCAGGTCTTACTGTTGGAGAAGATGGAGCATCTCATGAAAGTGTAGAGGATATTGCTATAATGAGAGCTATACCAAATATGACAGTTCTTGTTCCAGCTGATGGTGTTGAAACAGAAAAAATGATTTTTGAAGTAGCTAAGTATAATGGTCCTGTTTATGTTAGATTAGGAAGAAGCTCAGTACCAATTTTATTTGATGAAAACTATGAGTTTGAAATAGGAAAAGGTACAGTTTTAAGAGATGGAAATGATGTGTCTATTATAGCTTGTGGAATTATGGTAAATGAGGCTATACTGGCACAAGAAAAGTTGCAAGAAGAAGGTATAAGTGCTAGGGTCATAAATATGTCTACAATAAAACCTATAGATAAGGATTTAATATTAAAAACAGCAAAAGAAACAAATGCTATAGTAACTGTAGAAGAACACAGTGTAATTGGAGGATTAGGTTCTGCTGTAAGTGAAGTAGTTGGAGAGTCTTATCCAACTATAGTAAAAAAAGTTGGAGTTAAAGATTCATTTGGAGAATCTGGTGCTCCAAATGACTTGTTAAAAAAATATGAATTAACTTGTGATGATATAATAAAAGCTGTCAAAGAAGCTATTCTTGCAAAAAGAATTTAAGACATATAAATTATTCATATTTGTTAATAATATAATATATTTGAAGGAGAGATATAAAGGTCTGTATTAATTTATATCTCTCTTTTTTATACATGATATCAATATATCAAAAATGTAATAAAATATTCAAATTTTTACAAAAATAGAGAAAATATTCAAATATATATTGACTATTCAGAAAAATATGACTAATATATAGTTTATAGGGAAATTAATTTTATATATAAAAGCTACTTAGACAAAAAGAATTTAATAAATCTTATGGAGGGAGGTATACTGTATAAAAGATATATTATAAGTTTTAAGTTATTATACTAAAAAGCTCTAAAACAGTTATCATGTATTTTATGTTAAAGGAAATTATAGGTAGTTTATCGAATTGTTTAAGCAGATGAAAAATTTCACGTGGGGAGGTAACTGAGATATGTCAGAAAAGGTAAACGTTAAAACAGTCATAAGTTTCGCAGGAGCTTATGTAGCAACAGTAATAGGTTCTGGATTTGCAACAGGACAGGAAATAATGCAATTTTTCACTTTTTATGGTTTCGCAGGAGTTATTGGTGGGATAATTTCAATGGTATTATTCTCATGGATGGGTGCTTCAGTTATGTCAAAAGGTAAAGAACTTCAACTTAAAGAACCTATCAAAATTTATCGTGTTTATTGTGGTAAGTATTTAGGAATATTCTTTGAGTGGTTTGGACCATTATTCTTATTTGGTGTTTTCGTAGTAATGATTTCAGGAGCAGGAGCAACTTTAACTGAGTACTATGGATTAAATCCATTTGTAGGTAGAGTTGGTATGGCAGTAGTAGCATTATTAACTGTTTCACTAGGTCTTGATAAATTATCAAAGATACTAGGTGGAATAGGACCTATAATAATAATCTTTACACTTTTAGTTGGTGGTATAAGTTTAGCTAATAATATAGGTAATATAGGTCAAGCGGCAGAAGTTCTTAGAACTGTAGAGATAACTAAACCAGTTCCAAACGCATACCTATCTGGTGTAATATACACTACTTATAATACAATCGTTGTCATGGCATTCTTAACAGGATTAGGAGCAAGTGCTGCTAATAAAAAAGAAGCTGTTTGTGGTGGTATATTAGGTGGGGTAGCACTTATGGCAGCAGCTATAATGATGCACTTAGCTATTCTTTCTGATATAGGAAATCTATATTCAAAAGCAATACCTTCATTATTCTTAGCTGATAAGATTTCACCAATAGTTGGAGTTTTATTCTCAATAATTCTTATATTAGGTATATATACAACAGCTGTGCCTCTATTATGGTCAGTAACTAATAGATTTGTTGATGATAATCATCCTAAGTTTAAGATAATAACAATAATAACAGCTATATTAGGTCTTATAGGTGGATTCCTACCATTTGACAAGCTGGTTGGTATTTTATATCCATACACTGGATATATGGGCGTCATAATACTGGTCTGTGTTCTTTATAGACAGATTACAAAGACATCTGGATATCAAGAAGGCGTTAGCGATAAATAAATATTTTAAGATTGTAAATCAAAGAGCTATATTAAAACAATTAAATTGTTTTAATATAGCTCTTTTTATTTTATGTGTTATAAAATGTTTAGAATATGTTTTTTAATAGTATTACATATATTTATAATTATGGATAAACGTATTCTAATCAATAATTTAGAGTCTAAGATAAGGTTGTAAATCATATATTTAGAATAGATGGGAGGAGTGATAAGATTGAATGTAAAATTTAATATTAAAGGTATAATTTATGGAGTTATAGCTCTGGTATTCGTTATAGGGGGATTTATATTCATACCAAGTATGTTTGTAGAGAAATCTAAGCCTGTAGATTATACGATATTACAAAGAAATTCAATACCAGAAAAAATACTTGATGTCATGGATAAGTATACAAATGAAGAAAGAGCTTTGGCAGCTAAAATTGATAACAAAATATACATCATAGTAACTAGAGGAAATAATAAATATGGTATAGAAATGAACAAAATAGAAAGTGTAAGTGAAGAAGGAAAAGATGTTTTAAGAGTCAAGATAAAGTATAAAGATAAGGAGGACTCTTATCCGTACATAGTTGTTGAAACAAATATGAGTGAGCTTCCAGATAGGATAGAATTAAATTCAACTAAATAACTAAGTAGTTTATATAATAAAGTCATGGTTTTTATTATAAGTAAATGATATGTGTTTATTATTATTTTAAAAGCCATGACTTAAGATGTTTGCTATATGATATTAACAATATTTGCTATTCTAATTGTCTGGTGTGATAATTCTAGTTTCAGTAACTATATAATTTAATTGTGCATCATGAGTTTCTTTTGGGATAAAATTGAATATTTGGAAATCAAATGCTATTCCTATAGTTATAGCATCTTTTCTTAAGTTTTCTAAAAACCTATCATAAAATCCTCCACCATATCCTAGTCTATAGCAATTTATATCATATGCTACAGCTGGTACAATTACAACATCTAAGGCCTTGATATCGATTGTAGGTGATTTTTCTTTAGGTTCTCTTATTCCATATGTTCCAATTTTCAATCCTTCTTTTAAGTCTGTTATTTGAGTAGGGATTAATGTATGATTTTCTTTTATTGTAATGGGGCTTGAGACTATTTTCTTTAGGGATAAAAGTTTTTGAATTAAACTATCTGTTTGAACTTCGTTATTGAAGTCTAGATAAAGCATTATATTAGTTGCATTTCTTATATCTTTCATTTGAAGTAATTTTTCTGTTATTAAATTTGAATTATTAAATACAAAATCTGCACTCTTACTTTTTCTGGATTCAATAACTTTTTTCCTAAATTCTTTTTTCATAAAATATTCCTCCCTTAATGTGTTATAATGTGTAAAGCAATTGTATTTAATATAAATTTTAGTATAGTTTATTATAATAAAGCAATATATTTGGGTAAATGTAATAAAAATAACAGCTAGTCATATAATAATAATAGTTTATGTAAAAGGAGATGTATCTTGTGATTTCAAAGAAGAAAGCTATTTTTTTAGGGGTGATTTTAGTAATTATAACGGCGATGACTACATCAGCCTTTCAGTTAACATTGGGGAATAAGGTTGTAATATCGAAGGAACTCTATGAGGACTATAAAAAATATGATAAGTTGTTAGGATTAGAAACTATTATAAAACAAGATTTTTATAAAAAGGTATCTGATGCTGACTTAGTAGATGGAGCATCAAAAGGTTTGTTCTTAGGTACAAATGATAAGTACTCTGGTTATTACACTAAAGATGAAATGGAAGACTTAATAAATGATAGTGAAGGCTCCTATGTTGGTGTAGGTATGTATATAGGTGCATCGAAAGATGGAGGGCTAGTGGTAGTTCCTATGAAAGATTCTCCAGCAGAAAAAGCAGGTGTAAGAGCAGGGGATAAATTAGTAAAAGTAAATGGAAAATCTGTGTCATATAAGAATTCAGATGAAGCTGTGCGTATGATGAAAGGTAAAAAAGGAAAAATAGTCGAATTGACTATATTAAGAGAAGACAAACATCTAAACTTTAAAGTAAAGACAGAACAAATAGTTGAGAAAAGTATAGAAAGTAAAGTAATTGATAATGATTTAGGATATATAGAAATCACTCAATTTATATCAAGTACATATACTGACTTTGACAAAGCTTTAAAAGAATTAAAAGCAAAGAATATTAAGGGATTAGTAATAGACCTTAGAAATAATCCTGGTGGAATGCTGGATATATGTAAAGAAGTTGCTGATGAGCTAATTGGCGAAGGAACTATAGTATATACAAAAGATAATAAAGGAAACACTGAGTACTTGAAATCTGATAAAGAAAAATTAGGACTTCCAATAGTAGTCTTAACTAATGGAGAAAGTGCTTCTGCTGCTGAAATATTAACAGCTGCAATCGTTGATAATAAAGAAGGTATTTCTGTAGGTACTACAACCTTTGGTAAAGGGTTGGTACAATCAGTTGTAAGATTAAAAGATGGAACAGGGTACAAACTAACTACTGCTCAATATTTTACACCTAATGGAGATTATATCAATGAAAAAGGAATAAAGCCTACAATTGAAGAAAAAGATGAAAATAAGCAACTGGATGTAGCAACTAAGTGGCTTAGAGAACAGATTGATAAATAGGATTTAATTTTTGTAAACTTATACTATAAAATAAAGTGTACTATAAAAGAGTGGATAATTGAAAATATCCACTCTTTATTTTTATATAAAATTTATTTATTAGCTCTATACTTACAGATACCATTTATATAAGTTTCATGTATATTAAAGTCATTATCTATTACTATAAAATCTGCGTCCATACCTTGGCATATAGAGCCACAGATATTATCAATATTACAACTTAAAGCAGGTATATATGTAGCCATTTTTATTGCATCCTCTAAAGTTGATATATTCCAATTAACTATATTTTTAACAGCATTGTCCATTGTTAATACACTCCCAGCTAAACTTCCATTGCTCAATCTTGCAACACCATTTTTTACATTGACATTAAACTTACCAAGAGTATACTGGCCATCATCCATAGCACCTGCTCTCATACAATCTGTAATTAAAGCAATATTGTTTCTGGACTTAATATCCATTATTATTTTAGCAGCTATGGGACTTACATGATGACCATCACATATTAGTTCAGCATAAGTGTTTTTTAGTGCCATAGCTGCTCCAACCATTCCAGGCTCTCTGTGATTTAGAGGACTCATTCCATTATACATATGTACAAACACTTTAGCCCCAGAATTAACAGCTTGTTCAACCTGTTCAAATGTAGCTGAACTATGACCAAGTGCTACTGATATATTATTTTTGGTAGCATATTTTGTGAACTCTATTGAATTTTTACGTTCTGGGGCAATTGCTATTTTTCTTATTAAATTTTTTGCTTTTTTTTGCCATGATTTTAAAATGTCAATACTAGGGTCTTTAAAATATTTTTCATTTTGAGCACCTTTATGTTTTTCTGTAAAAAAAGGGCCTTCTAAATAAATACCTTGTATTTTTGCTCCTTCAACTTTATCATAGTTATTACTTATATTTTCTATAGAATCACTTAGTTTATCTATAGAATCAGTTAAAGTTGTGGGGAGGAAAGAAGTCACTCCATATTTTAACAACCCTTTTGAAATTGTGTTTATTGCTTCAAATGTATTATCCATGATGTCTGCACCTAAAATGCCATGAATATGAGTATCAACTAAACCAGGAGCAATATATTTACCTGAAAAGTCTATAACACTATCAATAGCTTGTGGTTTTTCTTTCTGAAATTTACCAAATTTGCCATCAATTATGCTAAGGTAACCTTTTTCCTTGGTACCATACTCCATAAAAAATTTATCTGCATAAATAAAATTTTTCAAAACTACCTCCTTATAAATTACATTATCATTTGTAGTTTTGAAGTTTATAAAATATTAAGTTTTCTGGAAATCTATTTAAAATTTACTATCTTACATGCCTTATTTTATATACAAATTTATCACTTCTGGCAACGCTCAAAGTAAATTCAATAACTATATTATCATCGTTATATGTCGTACGAAGTAACTTTAGACAAGGTGAATCACCTGGTACTTCTAATAACTTTGATTCCTTATCAGATATTATTCCTGCTGAAAATTCCTCATCAGCCACTTTGATAATTTCCCCATAATCTTCTCTAAATATCTCGTACAGAGGTTTTTGTTCTACTTTTTCTTGTGTCAATCCTGTAAACTCTTTCATAGGGAGATATGTTCTTTCAAGCATCATAGGAAGATTATCAGCAAGTCTTAGACGCATTATTTTTATTATTTTTTCACCAGGAGTTATACCTAATTTCTCAGAAAAATATTTTGTACTTTCTACTACCTCAAATGATAATACTTTTGTACTTGGTTTTTTTCCTTGTGTTCTCATATAATCTGTAAAGCTATAACTGTCCATTAAGTTTTGGGAATCTTGACTTAGTGCAGCAACAAAAGTACCTTTTCCATGTCTTTTGTATATGTATCCCATATGTTCTAATTCAGCCATTGCTAGTCTAACTGTAGTCCTACTTACTCCATATTCATCACAAATTTTTCTTTCAGAAAGCATTCTATCATTTGGCTCCATCTCGTTTTCAATTTTAGTCCTTAATATCTCAACAAGTTGGTCATATATTGGTCTTTTATCATTTCTTTTTATCATAAAAAAATAGTCCTTTCTAAGTGGTTATTACCACAGTTTGATTATAAAATATACAAATACTTATGTCAATGAGTAAAATTTAATCAAAATCTAATAAGTGATACTATTAACTAGCTTGAAGTTATGGTGCATTGACAAAATAAATAAAATAATTTATATTCAAAGTGGTAATTACCAATTTGAATATATTATAGGCTAAGTTTTTATATTTTACATATTGATTTATTTTATGGAAGTGAGAAATTAATAATAAGGAGAATCGAGTATGATTACAGTAATAACGTTCAATCCATCTATAGATAGAATGTATAGAGTAAATAGTATAAACATAGGTCAGGTACAAAGGGTAGTAAGTACAAATGCAACTGCTGGAGGTAAAGGATTAAATGTTACTAAGGTATGTAAAATTTTAAAAGAAACACCTTTAGCTATGGGATTTTTAGGTGGATTTAATGGGGAATTTATAAAAAATGAACTTAAAAAATTAGATATACAAAATAAATTCACAAAAATAGAGCAGGAAACTAGAAATTGTCTAAATATAATCGAAGACAACAAAATAAGTACAGAATTTCTAGAAAAGGGGCCAAGAGTGGGAAAAAGTGATTTAGAGAGGTTTGAAAATGACATAGATAAAGTAATAAAAAATACTAAAATATTAGTGGCATCTGGTAGTTATTGTGAAAATATGCCAACAGACTATTATGAGAAACTAGGTAATTTATGTAGAGAAAATAATATAAAATTTATATTAGATACATCAGGAGATGCGCTAAAAGTAGCCTTAAAATCACAACCATATTTAATAAAGCCAAATATAGATGAAATAATAAATTTATTAGGAGCTAATATAGAATCAAGAGAGGAAGTTATCTTATCAGGAAAAAAACTTCTTGAAATGGGGGCAGAAAATGTATGTATATCTTTAGGTAAGGATGGGATGGTTTATTTAAATAGAGATAGTGTATATGATGTAAAAGTACCACCTTTAAAATGTGTAAATACTGTAGGCAGTGGAGATAGTACGATAGCTGGATTTAGTGTGGGTATTTTAAGGGGCTACGAAATAGAAAATTTACTTAAGTTCGCAAATGCTTGTGGAATAAGTAATGCCCTAAATATGGAAACAGGTTTTGTGTGCTTAAAAGAAGTTAATAAGTATCAGAATTTAGTTGAAGTAACAAAGTTAAGTTAAATAGAATTAATGTGAATATAATGAGTTTGATATGTATGTAATAGAATTTGATATATAAAAAGCAAGTCTCATTATAAAAATAAGCTAGAGACACTTATCCCTAGCTTATTTTTATAATAAATATCTATTTTACTGAACCGATAATTTTCTCTAGTAATCTTTGAGCTTTAACACACTCTTCTCCACTAATTGCTGGTTTTATACTATTTTCTAAGCAATCAATGAAATGATTTATTATGTCCTCAAAACCTTTTTGTTTTAATATATTTACCCATGCACCACTTTGTTTTGAAGTTAGATTTCCATACTCTTCTATTTCCAGTGTATTAAGGTTTTTAACTCTTTGAATTTTACCCTTTGAAATAATCTCAACTTGTTCTAATTTTGTTCCAGAATCTCTATGCATAAAGGTATTTATGGAGAAGTTTTTACCCTTAAGCTTATGACTTACAAATATTAGATTCTTATTGTCTGTTAAAAATAAATCCTCTCCAGTAATTTTAACATCACTATCTGCTAACCATAAGGCAGTATCAATAACATGTATATAGTCATCTATAAGTGTACTGTCAAATCCAACATTTCTTATAGAATTTAATCCATGTTTGCATATATTGATAGATACAATTTCTGTAGCATTCCTTTTGATTTCTTTGTACATAGGACAGAATCTACGGTTAAATCCAACCATTAAATTTAGGTTTTTTTTCATACTTAATTCGATAAGCTCTTCTCCCTGCTCTACTGTTGATGCAAGTGGTTTGTCCACATATACATGAATACCTAAATTTAATAGTATCTTTATAATTTCGTAGTGTGTCTCTGTAGAGCTATGTAGAAAAATACAATCACACTTTTTAGCTAAAGATTCAATAGAATCAAATGGTGTGAGCCTATAATCACTACAGATTTTTTCTCTTTTGGATTTATTTGGAGTAAAGGCTCCTACAAATTTAAATCTATCAGATTTTGTTAATACAGGTAAATATGCTTTTTGAGCTATAGAGCCAAGACCTATCATACCGACTTTTATATTTTTCATAATAGTTTCTCCTAGTGTTTTTTAGATTTATAGAAATGATTATAATTCAGGCACATAAATTTGTAAACTTTGTGCTAAAAAAATAAATATGAAGTTTATGAAGGTAAATTAACTGTGCAATAAATATAATTGATAAAGTAATTTAAAAAAATATATAAAATTGATTGATATAAATATTTTATGTATTGACAAAAAATTTAAATTAATTTATATTTGGATTAGTGGTAGTTACCACTTTTTTAAATAAATTTTTATCATAAAATAAAAATGCCAAAACGCCTATAATATAATTCTATTAAATTTTTTAAGATAAACTATAAATAATCTATGAGAGTAATCAAAATGTATAGAGTATATTTAAAAATTAGTTTTAGTAGTAATAAAAAGTCCAAGTAAAAAATATAAAAGAGTATTTTTTTTACATTTAAAAGTGGTTATAACCTCATTACCAAAATTAAGTGTTATGAGTATGAAAGGGGAATGAAAATGTTTAAACTAGAAGAACAAAAATTAAAAGATTTAGGTGCAATAATAACGACTAACGAAATAAAACAACAACCTGAATTATGGTTAGAAACTTATGAAACATATAAATCTAATAAAGAAAAATTAAGTAGGTTTATAGATACAATAAGTAGTAATCATGGGCAGTTTAGAGTTATCTTTACAGGTGCTGGGACTTCAGCTTATGTAGGAAACTCAATACTCCCTTATCTTAAAAATAAAAATGATATAAGAAAATATATATTTGAAACAATACCTACTACAGATATAGTTTCTAATCCATATGATTACTTAAAAAAAGATGTACCAACGTTATTAGTTTCATTTGCAAGAAGTGGAAATAGCCCTGAAAGCTTGGCTGCTCTAAACTTAGGAAATCAAATTGTAGATAATTTTTATCATTTAGTTATAACTTGTAATCCAGAAGGCGAACTGGCTAAAATGGCTAAAAATGATGAAAACAATTACTTGTTACTAATGCCATCAAAATCAAATGATAAAGGTTTCGCTATGACTGGAAGTTTTTCATGTATGATGTTATCTGCTATGCTAATATTTGATAGTTTAGAAGATGATGTAGAAAAGTCATATATACATTCAATAATTGAAATGGGAAGAAATGTTATAGATAGAAAAGACGAAATACATGAGTTAATAAATAAAGATTTTGATAGAGTTGTATATTTAGGTTCAGGAGGATTAGGTGGTCTTACACAAGAAGCACAACTAAAACTTTTAGAACTTACAGCAGGGAAAATAGCTACAGTATATGATTCTCCTATGGGATTTAGACATGGTCCCAAATCATTTATTGATAAAAATACACTTGTATTTGAATTTGTATCCAATTGTTCATATACAAGAAAATATGACTTAGATGTTTTAGAAGAAATAAAAAGAGATAAGATTGCCAAACTCACTTGTGCAGTGTCTGTAGAAGGCGAAAGTAACTTTTCAGGAACAAAGTTTGAGTTTGGAGGAAAATATAATAAATTGCCAGATGCGTATCTTGCAATGCCATACATATTATTTGCACAAACTATAGCATTATTTGCATCTATAAAAGTTGAAAATAAGCCAGATACACCATCAGTTACAGGAACAGTAAATAGAGTAGTAAAAGGTGTAACAATATATGAATACTAAAAATATTTATTAAAATATTATAATTAAATAATTTGGGGGGGTATCAATGTGGCATTAGTAACAACAACATCGATGCTTAAAAAGGCACAAGATGAAGGGTATGCAGTAGGTGCATTTAATGTGGAAAATATGGAAATGGTAATTGCTGTTATAGAAGCTGCTGAGGAGCTAAATTCTCCAGTTATATTACAAACGACTCCATCAACTGTGAAGTATGCAGGGCTTGATTATTATCTAGCAAATGCAAAGGTTGCAGCGAAGAGAGTAAATATACCTATAGCAATGCATTTAGACCATGGTTCAAGTTTTGAACTTGCAATGAAAGCTTTAAGGGATGGTTATACATCAATAATGATAGATGGTTCTCATGAAAGTTTTGAAAATAATATATATCTATCTAAATCAGTAGTAAAAGCATGTAGCCCATCTCTTATACCAGTGGAAGCAGAACTTGGAAAAGTTGGTGGAAAAGAAGATGATTTAGATGGTGGAGATAGTAATGATTATACAAATCCAAAAGAGGCAAAAGAGTTTGTCGATAGAACAGGAGTATCTTCATTAGCCATAGCTATAGGTACAGCGCATGGATTGTATAAAGGTGAACCTAAAATAGATTTAGACAGACTATCAGAAATTAAAAAAGTAGTTTCAATACCTTTAGTATTACATGGAGGTTCGGGAATACGTGATGATATTATAAAAGAGGCTATAAAAAGAGGGATTAGAAAAGTTAACTACGCAACTGAATTAAGAATTGCATATAGTAATGGAGTTAAAAAAGTTTTAAGTAAAGATTCTGAGGTTATAGACCCTAAAAAATATGGGTTGGCAGGAATTCAATCAGTAAAGGACTTTGTAAAAGAAAAAATTAAAGTATGTGGGTCTGTAAATAAAGCATAAAAAATAAAATATCCTAAATTTATTTTAGATAAGTTTAGGATATTTGTTATATGAAAAATTTATATCATTTATATATAATAGTGTATTTTTTTCATTTAATTGATGAAAAATATCAGCTTTTATTGGTAAAGTATTACATATATAATTAAAATATAATAAAAATTGAACTATATATTTTATTATTATGAAATCTGTATCATAAACTTTAATGCTAAAATATACTAGGATATAAACTTCGTAAATATAAATAAAATTAAGAGTTTAATTTTTAGTAAGAAGATATTTTTGTTTGTAATACTACTTTGAAAAAGATAATAATACTGAGGGAGGTGGGCATATGAGAGAACGCATTATTCTTGAGACATTGAAAAATAGTAGTAGTTATCTAAATATAGATTATTTTGCAGATAAATTGGGGGTATCTACTCGAACTATCAGAAATGAAATAAAAAAGATAGAAACTATAAAAGAATGTAATGGCTTCAAATTAGAGTATAAGTCTAAATTAGGATATATTCTAAATATTAAAGACCAAGAGAAATTCGAGCATTACCTAAAAAGCTTACCCTCAGATTTAGTTGAAAATCCAGAACAACGGTTAGAATCTATAATAGTAGAACTTTTAATAAATGAAGGTTATAAAACTATAGAACAATTAAGTAAAAAATTTTTAGTAAGTTCATCCCAAATAAAAAATGATTTAAAAAAGGTAGATGAAAAGATAAAGGATACAGAATTAAAATTACAGAGAAAGGCTCATTATGGAATTAAAATAGAAGGCTCTGTAAAAGAAATTCAAAGTATATTAGTGGATAGTTATTTTAAAGGGAATAGAAATATAACAGAGTATAGAAATAGATTTATAGATAAATTTAAATTAGATAGTATTAGAAGTACAATAAAAAATGTTCTTAATGAACATAACTTAGAAGTCAACCTAACAGAGCTTGAGGAAATATTAGCACAAATTATTATATTGTATATAAGAGTTAGTATGAGAGTGGCAAGAGATGTTAATGATTTAGACTTATATACGGAAGATTTAATTATAGATGACTTATTAGATAAAATTTTTAAAGATAAAAAATATAATCTTAATCATGATGAAAAGTATTATTTAAAACAACTTATAAAATTAAGGACTAAAGATAAGAAAGCCACTATAAAGAATATAGACAAAAATAAACTTCAAGATATAATATATGAATTTTTTAGAGATATAGACAAAAAGTATAACTCTAATTTTTTAGAGGATAAAGAATTTCTTAATTTATTTTATTTACATATTGCATGTTTAATAGAACGTATAAAGAAGAATCACAAGATAATAAATCCTTTTTCAGTTAAGATAAGCCAACAATATCCAACTGTTTTTAATTTATCTATTCAGTTTTCAAAAATTATAGAAAATGAGTATCATATAAAAATAAGTCAAGATGAAATAGGTTTTATAGCCACTCATATTGCTGTACCCTTTGAAAAGAGAGAAGAGGCCAATTTTAATAAAAAGTATAAGATAGCTATAATATGCTCTTCTGGTGGAGGTAGTGCATTTTTAATAAATTTAAGGCTTAAAGAAATCTTTCCAAATGCTGATATAAAAAATTTTTCATTACTAGAGGAAAAACCTGTAGTAGAATTTGCACCAGATTTGATTTTTTCAATAACAACTCTTTTATTTGAAATAAATGCTCCAGTTATACTTATAAATGAAATTTTAGATGAACTGGATTATTTAGATATTAAAGAAAGTGTTAGATTTGCAGACCATATAGGAAATATATCAAGCCCAAAACAATATATATTAGGTCTGTTTGATAAGAATCACTTTAGATGTATAAAAGACAAAATCAAATATAAGAATATCCTCGATAGCATGTCACAATGCATAGTTGATGAAGGAGCTTGTTCCCCAACCTATCCTAGAGATGTGTGGGAAAGAGAAAGTTATTTGAGCACTATTTACACAAATGGTGTAGCAATACCTCATCCAATTGAAATGACAGGTAATAAAAATATTATATCAGTAGCTTTGATACAAACTGATATTAGTTATGAAAATAGGGTGCCAAAAATTATTTTCATGATTTCATTAATAAAGGGAAATTTAGAGCTTCATAAACAGATATCTAAATATCTAAGTAAGATTATGACAGATAAGGATATGGTAGATATGCTAAATAAGTCACAATCCTATGAAGAGTTTATGTATAAGTTAAAAATCTATCTGGGAGGTTAGGCATGAATATAGAGTTTTTTAAGAGATTATCAGAAGCAGATGGTATAGCATCTAATGAAGAGGAGGTTAGACAAGTTTTATTAGACGAGCTAAAAACTTATAGTGATAAAGTTATATGTGATGGGCTAGGGAGTGTAATCTTTTCTAAGATAAAAGATGAAAATGCACCAAATGTAATGATTTGTGCTCATATGGATGAAGTTGGATTTATGGTGAGAAGTATAGATAAACTTGGTATGATTCACCTAATAACAATAGGGGGAGTAAAACCTCTTGCACAGTTTGTTCAAAAAATTAGAATTACAACAAGAGAAGGAAAAAAAATACCTGCTATAATAAATGCCACATATAATAATGGTAAAGTTGAAAATATATATGCAGATATTGGAGCATATACAGAAGATGAAGTATACAATCTAGGGATTCATGTTGGGGATATGGTAACCTATACAACAAACTTTGAGGAATTCACTCTTCAAGACCGATTAGTTGGAAAAGCTTTTGATGATAGGATAGGATGCTTTGTGATGGGAGAGGTTTTAAAAGAGTTAGAGAATAAAAATCTAAACTGTAATATTCACTTTGCAGCTACAAGTAGTGAAGAAGTTGGAATAAGAGGAGCAAAGACAGCAACACAGCTAATAAATCCTGATATAGTATTTGTAATAGATGTAGCATGTGCTAAGAACGAGTTTGTAAGAGACTATACAAATCAGAAACAAATTGATAAAGGTATAATGCTAATGCATAGAGATAGGACTTTAGTCCCTAGTAGAAAAATAATAGATTATGTAATGGAAATTGCTAATAAAAACAATATACAACTTCAACATGATATGTTTGAATCAGGTGGTACTGATGGGGGAGAAGCACATCTTGTAAATGAAGGGAAACCTTGTGTAGTAACTTGTGTACCAGTCAGATATGGTCATTGTGCATTTTCGATAGTAAGTAATAAAGATTTGGATGCTATTATAAAGTTATATACACAATTAATCTTAAATTTTGATGAAGAAAAATATAAACATATAAGAAATTTTATTTAAAGGAGAATAGGAAAATGTCAACAGAGTTACAAATAATGGAGCTTATATCAACTGCAGGGGAAAGTAAATCAAAAGCTTTCGAAGCTTTAAAAAAAGTGAAAGTAAAAGATTTTAAAGGAGCAAAATTGTTAATAGAGGAGGCTCGTAAAATAGATATTGAAGCTCATAGAATACAGACAGAATTGATAACTCAAGATTTAAATGAAGATGTTGAAAGTCCAGCAATGAGTCTTTTAATGGTACATGCCCAAGACCACTATATGACTTCTCAACTAGCAAAAGACTTGATAGAGGCTTTGATAGATTGTCTTGACAAGTAGTTGTAGTGTATAAATAAATTATTTACATAAATTTTCTTTTAGAAAGTTTTAAATGCTTTCAAGAGATAATAAAAAATATAAATTTTAGGAGGAATTATTATGAAAATATTATTATGTTGTGCAGGTGGATTTTCTACTAATATGCTAATGCAAAATATGAAGAAGGTAGTAAAAGAAAGTGCTAAACTTGATGAAAAAGATTTTGAATTTACAGCTATACCAGCAGATTCAATAGAAAGTGAAGTTGATGATTGGGATATAGTACTTATAGGACCTCAGATAGCTCACAAAATAGATTTTTTAAAAGGGATATTAGAACCAAAAAACAAACCCTTTGCAGTAATAGATAAAGATGTATATGGGAAAATGGATGGAGCTACAGTTATGAAGTTAGCATTAATAACATATAAAAAGCATCAATTAGCTCAAGGGTAATAAGAATATTGAGGGGAAAGGGGGATTAAATATGTTTTCAAAATTTGAAGCGTTCATGAATAGAGTATTTATGCCTTTAGCTCACAAGGTTGACAATCAGCGTCACCTTGGTTCTATAAAGGCTGGTATGGTGGCTATGACACCATTCACTATATTAGGAAGTATATTTGCAATACTTCCAGCACTTCCAAACATGCTTGGAGAGAGTAACTCGATAAGCAAATTTATATTGAATAATGCAACAATACTAGACTTACCAGTAAGTCTTTCCATAGGTTTGATAGGATTATATGCTTGTATGTGTATTGCTTTTAATTTAGGTAATTATTATAAGTTATATATACCAGGTTGTGTTGCACTATCAACTTTTTCTTTTCTATTCCTAGTAGCATCATTCACACCAGATGGAGCATTAGAAATAGGAAACTTAGGAGCTAAAGGGCTATTTACGGGGATGATAGCAGGACTTGGTTCTGTAGAGTTATATAATTTCTGTGCTAAGAAGAATATTACAATAAAAATGCCAGAAAATGTACCTGATTTTGTATCTAGGTCTTTTGAATTGATACCAACTACTATAATAGTTTGTGGTACTTTTATAGTTGCACGTTTTATTTCATTAAAAGTGTTTGGAGAATTACCTCCACAAATACTTACTCAATTTTTATCTCCATTAGTAGGAAGTATGGATAATCCATGGTCAGTTCTTGCTCTTAATTTTGCTATATGTACGATATTCTTTTTCGGAATACATTCATCAGTATTTAGCCCTATAACTAGACCTATAATGATTACATTTATAGCTGAAAATATAGCAGCTATGCAAGCTGGTGAAACAATACCTCATTTCTTTACAGCAGGAGCTTCAAGTGCATTCTTTGGATTTACAGGTTGTGGAATTAGTATAGGTTGTGTAATTGCATGTATGTTATCAAAAAACGCATCTTATAAAAAGATTGGACGTGTATCATTATTCCCTGCATTATTTGGAATAAATGAACCAATATTATTTGGTGCACCAATAATATTAAATCCAGTAATGTTTATACCACATGTATTTGGTGGGGCTATAATAGGGACATTGCCAATGTTTTTTATGCATTGGGGATGGTTAGCAAAACCAGTATTTGACCCTCCATATGTGGGGGTATTCTTAGAAGGTTTTTTAACTAATGGAGATTGGCATTCTATATTAGCAAATGCATTACAGCTAGTATTGGCAGTCTTATTATATTGGCCATTCTTTAAAATAATGGAACGTCAACAGAATAATAAAAAACAAAAAGAAGAAACAAAGAACATATTCTCTAAAGAAGAAGAAGACTTATTAGATGGCTTAGGTCTGGATTTCTAATATTTTGATATGGATAATACAATAGAGAGACTAGTAGATTTAATCTATAAAAGAGGTGTTGACGCTCTTTTGATTAAAGCTAAGAACACTAAAAGATACATAGGAGCATTATCAGGTAGTGGTGTGTATGTACTTATTACTAAAGATAAAAACTATCAAATTCTAGATGGTAGATATATTGATGAAGCAGATAAAAAAACGACTGGCTTCATAAAAAGAGTTGTATCTCAAGGTACTTATATACCAAATATAATTGGGCTATTAAGAGAATTGAATATAGGAAAGTTAGCAATAGAAAATCAATCTATGAGTATACAAGAGTATATTTTGCTAAAAAATGCAGGCTTTGAAATCAATTTAATAACCAATGAATTATGGAAGTTAAGGTCTGTGAAATCTAAAGAAGAGATTGAACTTATTAAAAATGCTTGTGATATTACAGACGAAGTGTTTAATGAAGTTATTTCTGAGATTAAAAAAGATATGACCGAACTAGAAGTATCAGCTCTAATTCAGTATCATGCATTGAAAAAAGGTGCAAGTGGTATGTCTTTTGAGACAATAGTGGTATCAGGGGAAAGAGGAGCAATGCCACATGGAAGACCTACAAATAAAAAGTTGAAAGTAAATGAAGCTATAACGATAGATTTTGGTGTTGTTTATCAAGGGTATCAATCGGATATGACTCGTACAATATCTATAGGTAAACCTCCTAAAATTATTCAAGAGATATATAATGTAGTATTAGAAGCACAATTATCTGCAATAGAGTCAATAAAAGAAGGAGTTAAGGCCCGTGATGTTGACAAAGTAGCTAGAGAAATTATAGATAAACATGGATTTGGTGAGTATTTTAATCATGGTCTAGGTCATGGTCTAGGTCTTGGAGATGGCGAGATTCCTACTCTAAATCCAAATAGTGATGATATATTAACCGAGGGAATGGTAATGTCTTGTGAGCCAGGAATCTACATTCCAAATATAGGGGGAGTTAGGATAGAAGATGACATTGTTATAATAGATGGAAAAGGTGTTCCACTCAATAAGACATCCAAAGATTTTATGATATTAGGAGAATAAAATTATGAAATATAATTTTGACAAAGTATTAAATCGTAAAGAGGGGAATTGTAGGAAGTGGAGCAACCATGTAATTAAAGAAAAGTTTGACTTAAATGAAGATGCAATTCCTATGGATTTAGCTGATATTGATTTTGAATGTGCTCCTGCTATAAAAGAATCTATCTTAAAAAGAGCATCAGTAGGAGATTATAGTTATACTTTTATAGGAGATGACTTCTATGATTCTATTATAAATTGGAATAAAAGAAGGTTTGATATATATGTAGAAAAAGAATGGATAAAGTTAACTTTTGGGACTGTTTCAACACTTCATTATATAGTCCAAGCATACACTAAGCAAGGAGAGTGTGTATTGATAAATACACCTGCCTATGACCCTTTTGCAGAAGCTGTAGTAAACAATAATAGAAAATTATGTTGTAGCTCATTAAAATTAGAGAATAATAGATATTATTTAGACTTAGAAGATATAGAAGCTCAAATGAAATACAAAAATATAAAATTATTTATATTCTGTAGTCCACAAAATCCATCAGGTCGTATATGGACAAAGGAAGAACTGTATAAAGTATCAGAGTTATGCTTAAAGTATAATGTACTTTTGGTAAGTGATGAAATTCATAGGGATATAGTATTTAAAGGTCATAGATTTGTGTCTTTATGGAATGCTCATCCAGAAATTTATAAAAATAGTATAATCTGTGTATCTCCTAATAAAGGATTCAACTTAGGAGGATTAAAAACATCTTATGTATTAATACGAGATTTAAAAGTTAGAGAAATTTTGTTAGAAAGATTAAAAAGTAATTCAATAACTTCTCCAAATGTATTTGCAATACCAGCGATTATTGCAGCATACAATGAAAGTGAAAAATGGCTAGATGAAATGACCAATTATGTAGAGAATAATTTTGAAATAGTTTATGATTTCTTTGAAAGACATATACCAAAAGCAAAGGTTATGAAGTCAGACTCTTCTTTTCTGGCTTGGATAGATGTTAGAGAAGTATTTGAAAATGAAGAAAAAGCTAAAGAGTTTTTTAGACATGCAAATTTAACTATGGTAGTTGGAAGTTATTTTGTAAAAGATGGAGAAGGGTTTATCCGTCTTAATATAGGGTGCCCTAAAGAGACATTAAATGAAGCTCTAAATAGAATTAAAAAAACGTATATAAGTATGTACTGTTAAATTAGAAAAAATAAGCTATTTATAGGTTTATATAAAAGCATATTGTTTAGTTATTAAATATTACTGGAATTTTGCATTCCAGTAATATTTTTTGATTAAGGAATATTAAATAATACTACCTCATATTCTTATACTAGCTTATGTTAAAATATTTTATCATTTTGGTAGTACATGTAACTGACTTTTATTTAATGTATATTTATATTGTAAGAAGCAGTAAAAATTTTTCCTTTACCAAGTTTATTAATGAATTTCTTATCTTTATAAATTTTATTAGAATGTATACTATCAGCAAGACCATACCAAGGTTCTATACATAAAAATGGAGCAGTAGAATTAGTTTCACTATAATAAGGAGTCCAAATACCAACTAGAGGAAAATCTTGCATAGATAGAGTTATATATTTGCCACCATCATTATTACATATAGACACTTCATCTATATTAGTGTATATTAAGGCATCATTCTTGAATAATTCTGGACTTAACTGTAAGTTTTTTAAATCTCCGATAAATGTTATATCATCTATAAAAGAAGTATTTAAATTGATTTTTTCTACATCACTTCTTTTTTTAAATTCAAGATGATATTTAGAAAAATCATTTTGCTCAAAAAGAGGAAGATTAAATGCAGGATGTCCGCCTATAGAAAAGAATATATCTTTAGAGTCAGTATTTTTTACAATCCACTCTATATTTATACTATTATCTTTTAATGTATAATTTATGATTAGCTCAAAAGAATATGGATACTTTTCTAAAGTAGATTCATTGTCTGTTAATTTATAAGATATGAATGTATCTCCTTTATCTATAATCTCAAATTCCATATCTCTGGCAAATCCATGCTGAGTCATGCTATATAGATTTTCTTCTATTATAGTTTCATTATCAACAAGTTTACCTACTATAGGAAATAATATAGGTGATTGTCTACCCCAATATTTTTTATTACCATTCCAAAGAATGTCTTTATTATATCTTTTAGAAAATATTTTAGTGAGTTCAGCACCAGAATTGTTTGATTCTATAATTAACTTTTCATTTTGTAATATATTCATTTAAAATCTCCTTTATTATATTTTATGAGTATATTATACTATAAAGTATAAGGATTATTAAATTTTATTTGATATTATATTTGAAAGGTAGATTTTAGTATATTTTGAAAATTTTGTTTTGAAAATTTGGGATTATTTAAGAAATTTTGTATTATAAATAGAAGGAAATAGATAAATTGTATAGAATAAAATATATTAAGATAAGTTAATAATGTTAAATGGGAAGTGAGTTTATGGAAAAACCAAATACAAAAGTTGTTAACTTTCAAGAGTATAAGGACAGAAAAAATGAAAGAGAAGTAAACAGAGACGAACTTTTAAAGCTTATAAAAAAAATTGTGACTTCAAAATAGGGAGTTGTTAAACTCCCTATTTTAATGGGTTTCATAATATTTAAGACATTCTCAGTCCATCTATATAATCTTTGAATTGCGAGAAATCTGATTCGCTACTTAACTCGATAGTTTCTGAACCTTCCGTATAAAAATTCTTAAGATATATAGTGTAATTATTATCTACACAATCATGATAAATACATCTATATCCATCTTCATATAAATTTTTTAATTTAGAAAAATCATCCACAATATCATCTCCTTAAAGTTCTTTTAAATATATTTTTACAAAAAGCATGCGATTGTATGCAAATTCATAATGGAAAATAAAGGAAATAGAGATAAAATGTAGAATAATTTTTGTATATATGTAAAAATAAAAATAAAAAGTTGAAATTTTTAGAAAATAAGAGTATTTTTTATCTAAAAAGATAATTTAAAAAATAAAAAAATGTTGGGAGGATAGAAAATGAGTTTATTAGAAAGTATATCAAAAAATATATATTCTTTAGATAATTCTTCTATTGAAAAAACAAAGCAGAGATTGGACAGGCTTATACATCCAACTGGAAGCTTAGGCAAAATAGAAGATATTTGTATGCAATTATCAGGGATATTTGGTAATGAAAATTTTGATACAAGTAAAAAAGTTATAATAGCTTTTGCAGGAGACCATGGTGTATATGAAGAAGGTGTAGCACCTGACCCTCAAAATATAACAAAACTACAATTTCCAAATTTTTCGAAAGGATTATGTGGAGTTGGAGTAATAAGTAAATTTGTAGGGGCAGATGTTGTAGCTGTAGATGTAGGAATAAACTGTGATGAAAAACTAGAGGGAGTATTGGATTATAAGATTAGAAAAGGAACATCAAACATGGCCAAAGGGCCAGCTATGAGTAAACAAGAAGCTATTAGATGCTTAGAGATAGGAATTGAAATAGCAGAACAGTGTATAGAAAAAGATTACAAGGTTATTGGTATTGGAGAGATGGGGATAGCAAATACTACTCCAAGTACAGCAATAATATCTGTAATTTCAGGCTGTGACCCATTAGAAGTTACTGGTATAGGCGCAGGTCTTAAAAAAGAGAGACTAAAACATAAGGCTGAAGTAATCAGAAGAGCTATTGAAATTAATAATCCAAATCCAACTGATGGAGTAGATATTTTATCTAAAGTGGGTGGATTTGAAATAGGTTCAATGGCAGGTGTAATATTAGGATGTAGTGCTAATAGAATTCCAGTAGTAATCGATGGATTTATTTCTTATGCAGCAGCACTAATTGCTTATAAGATAAATCCAAAAACTAGAGAATATATGATAGCATCTCATCTGTCAGCAGAATCAGGAACTAAGAGAGCCTTAGATATATTGAAATTAGACCCTTTACTAAATATGGATATGAGGTTGGGTGAAGGAAGTGGAGCTGCTTTAGCATTTAACATAATAGAAGCTTCAAATTATACTTATAAGAATATGGCAACTTTTGATGAAATTGACATGGGGAGATAAGGCATAAAAATTTAATTTGTAGGAGTGTTTTGATGAGTGAAATTGTTCTGGTAACAGGAGGAGCTAGGTCAGGGAAGAGTAACTTTGCAGAAAAGCTATGTTTAAATAGGAATAATAAAACAGCTTATATAGCAACTTCTATTCCGTTTGATGATGAAATGAAAGATAGGGTAAAAAAGCATCAAGAAAATAGACCTAGAAATTGGGATACATATGAAATATATGAAGATATATATTCCATAATTAGACAGCTATACAAAGAACATGAAACTGTTATACTAGACTGTGTAACCTTATTAGTAAATAATCTAATGTTTAAACACAATCTAAATATAGAAGAGTCTACTCAAGAAGAGATAAACAAATTGGAAGAATATATAAAAGAACAAGTTATAAGACTTATTGAAGAAATAGAAAAAACAAATCTATACTTTGTATTTGTTACAAATGAATTAGGTATGGGAATTGTTCCTGGGAATAAACTTAGTAGGATATATGCTGATATTGTAGGTCGCATAAATCAATACATAGCATCAAAAAGTAATGAAGTTTATTTTGTAGTTAGTGGCATACCTATGAAAATAAAGGAGTAGTATGTGACTATGAAAAGATTTATTTTAATACTACAGTTTTTAACAAGGATACCTATAAAATTAAATGTAGGATTTGATGATGAATTTTATAAATCAATAGTGTATTTTCCACTTGTAGGCTTTGTTATTGGTGTATTATCTTATTTAATAGGATGGATTTCTATGCTTTTATTTGAACCATTTATAGCTTCTATAATAATAACTCTAGCTGGGGTATTAATTACTGGAGGTCTTCATATAGACGGATTAGGAGATACATTTGATGCAATATATAGCTATAGAGATAAAGAAAAAATGCTTGAAATAATGAAAGATTCAAGGTTAGGTACAAATTCACTTTTAGCAATTATGTTTGTGCTTTTATTAAAGGTTGGATTCATATACAATATAATAAGTAATAATTCATTATGGGTTATAATATTTATGCCAATGATTGCAAGATTAGGAGTAATGTTATTGACATATAAAACTGTGACACCAAGAGAAAAAGGAATGGGAAATTTATTTATAGGTAAACTGACTACAAATATGTTAATAACAGCTATAGTATATACATCATTAATAGTTATTCTTATTACTAAATTTATATTCTTATTACCTAATATAGTGTTGATTAAAATATTAGGTTCAGCTATAGTAATTTTTATATTTATAATATTATTCAAAAAACACATTTATAAAAAGATTGATGGAGTAACAGGTGATATATTAGGTTGTGGAATAGAACTTTCAGAGCTTGTATATTTGATTTATATATATTTGTTAATTTTTATGTTTTTTTAAAACTAAAAAGTGGTGATAATGTGATAAGATTAATACTAATAAGACATGCATTGACAAATGATAATGAAAAAGGAAGATTATCAGGTCACATAAATAGTTGTATCAGTGAAGAAGGAAAAATTCAAATAAATAAAATTACTGAATACCTAAGTAATGAAAATATAGACCGAATTTACACGACACCATCTTCACGTACAAAGGATACAATAGAAAAGATATCAAGGTTAAAATTAATAGAAATAGAAGAAAAAGAAGCTTTAAGAGAAATTAGTTTTGGAGACTTTGAAGGAATAACTTTTGAAGAAATTAAAGTCAAATATCCCAAAGAGTTCGAAAAGATGATAGAAGAAGGTAACAACTATAGATATCCAAATGGAGAAAGTCTCATAGACTCTTATAAAAGAGTGGCAAAAGAAATTGATAATATACTTTTAGAAAATGATAGTCATTCAGATATAAAAACAATACTTATATGTTCTCATGCAGGAACAATAAGAAATATAATAACACATTTGATTTCTGGTGGTTATAAATATCATTGGAACTTTAAAATTGATAATGCATCTATTACAGTTTTAGAAATTAATAGTGGATTTACTGTAGTAGATAAAATGAATTTTACAGACTTTATATAATTTAATTAAAATTAAGTATTACAATATATGTCTGTAAAAATATTAATGAAAATAGAATATTAGATTAAAATTAGGTTCTTAATTATATGTTAAAAGGGAAAAAGGTTAGATGCCTTTGCAGCCCCCGCTACTGTGAAACCAACGAAACTATAAATACCACTGTCAATTTGATGGGAAGGTTATAGAAGTAGGATGAAGTTAAGCCAGGATACCTGCCTAATTTAATTTAAAACAAGAGGTCTTCGGGGTGAAAGATTTTTAATTAATACGTATAAAAGTCCTATCTTTAGAAGCAATAGGACTTTTTTTATTGGCATTTTAGTAAATTTTAGCAAGGAGGGGTTAGAAAGTGGGGAAAAAAATAATGCTACAAGGAACAGCATCAAACGTAGGTAAAAGTATCTTAGTAGCAGGTTTGTGTAGAATATTTAAACAAGATGGTTATACTGTTGCTCCTTTTAAGTCTCAAAATATGGCTTTAAATTCCTTTATAACTAAAGAAGGATTAGAAATGGGAAGAGCACAAGTATTTCAAGCTGAAGCAGCAAAAATAGAGCCTATAGCTGATATGAATCCAGTTCTATTAAAACCTTCTGGAAATAACAAAAGTCAAGTTATTGTAAGAGGTAAAGTTATAGGGGAAATGCCTTCTTCCCAATATCATGATTACAAACTAGAATTGGTAGATATATTGAAAGATACCTTTGATAGCTTGAATTCAACTTATGATATTGTAGTTATGGAAGGTGCTGGTAGTAATGCAGAGATAAATTTAAAAGATAGAGATATATCTAATATGGGTATGGCAGAAATAGCAGATGCACCTGTAATAATAGTTGGAGATATTGATAGAGGAGGAGTATTTGCATCATTAGTAGGAACAATGCTTTTATTAAATGAAGATGAGAAAAAAAGAGTAAAAGGTGTAATAATTAATAAATTTAGAGGAAAAAAAGAGCTTTTACAAGATGGAGTAAAGATGCTAGAAGACATTATAAAAGTACCTGTTATAGGAGTAGTTCCTTATACAGATATAAAAATAGAAGATGAGGATAGTGTGACTACTAGATTTAAGAAAAAAATGAATAAAGGTGATATACACATAGAAATAATTAGAACTCCACACATGTCAAATTTTACAGATTTCAATATATTTGAGACACAAGAAGATGTAAGCATCAGGTATGTAGATTTTGGAGAATCTTTAGGAAATCCAGATATGGTAATAATACCAGGAACTAAAAGTACTATAAATGATTTAATGTATATAAGAGAAAGTGGTCTTGAGTCACAAATTAAAAATTTGCATGGTCAGGGTAAATTGATATTTGGTATATGTGGTGGGTATCAAATGCTAGGTAAGAAATTAAGAGACCCTTATCATGTTGAAAGTGAAATTGAAGAAGTTGATGGTATAGGTCTCTTAGATACAGAAACAATATTTGAGAAAGAAAAAACTACCACACAAGTAGAAGCTACTATTGTTGAATGTAATGGTGAATATATGAATGACCTTAAAGGTATAAAAGTAAAAGGTTATGAAATCCATATGGGTATTACAAATCGAGGTGATGGTATAAGAAGCTTAGATTTGATAACAAAAAAACTGGATGAAGAAGTGAATTATACTGAAGGAAGCATAAATAAAGATGGTACTGTAATTGGAACTTATATTCATGGAATCTTTGATGAAATAAGTTTCACAAGGAAAATTTTAAATAATATAAGAAAGAAAAAAGGTCTACAAGAATTAGAAAGCAAGGTAAATTCTTTTGGTGAATTTAAAGATAAAGAATATGATAAATTGGCTGATTTTTTAAGAGAGCATTTAGATATAGAGAAAATATATGAGATTATGAAATAGTAATGATTCTGTATTTATAATTTAGGTAGGAGGTGTATTATGAAAAAAATCTTAATTGCAGGTACCAGTAGTGGAGTAGGCAAGACAACAATTTCATTAGGAATAATGCAAGCCTTAGTCAAGAGGAATATGAAAGTACAGCCATATAAAGTAGGGCCAGACTATATAGACCCTTCATATCACACTTTTATAACTGGAAGACATTCCAGAAATCTAGATTCTTATATGTTAGATGATGAAAAAATAAAGTATATAGTGAATAAATCATCAAAAGATGCAGATATTTCAGTAATAGAAGGTGTTATGGGGCTATATGATGGTTTTGGAATAGATTTAGATAACTGTACAAGCTCACATACTTCAAAGGTGTTAAAATCACCTGTTATATTAGTTATAAATGGAAAATCTATGGCTGCATCTAGTGCTGCTATGGTACTTGGATATAAGGAATTAGATAAAGATGTAAATATAAAAGGTGTCATAGTAAATAATGTTAAGACCAATAGCCATTATCAAATAATTAAAAGTTCTATAGAGAAATATTGTAATATTGAAGTATTGGGATATTTTCCTCCAAATAATAAGTTTTCTTTAGAATCTAGACATTTAGGATTGGTTCCTAGTGTGGAGATGAAATCTTTAAGAGAAAAATTTTATACTTTAGCTGATGAAATTGAAAGTTATATAGATATTGATAGGATAATAGAAATTTCAGAAAGTGATGAGTTTGAGAGTGATTTTGATTTTCAAGCTTTAATAGAGAATAATGAAATAAAAAAGCATGTTAAGAATAAATCAATAGCTATAGCATATGATAAGGCATTTAATTTTTATTATAGAGAGAATATAGAGCTTTTAGAAGAACTTGGATTAGAGGTAAACTATTTTAGCCCTCTTGAAGATACATCAGTGCCAACTTCAGATTATATTTATATTGGAGGCGGATTTCCAGAGATATTTGGAAACGAATTGGAGGCAAATGAGTCAATGAGAGCTTCTATATTAGAGGCACATAACAATAACATACCAATTTATGCAGAATGTGGGGGGCTGATGTACCTAGGTGAGAAACTATTGAATCAAGAAGAACAAGAATTTAATATGGTTGGTATATTCAGTGGAATTAGTAAGATGACATCTTCTTTAAAAAGATTTGGATACTGTATTGGTGTAGCTAAAGAAAATACTCTTTTATCTAAAAAAGGAGAAGCTATCAAAGGTCATGAATTTCATCATTCAATATTTGAAAGTGATGAAAAATGTGCATATTCAATGAAAAAAGAAAGAGATGGAAATATAGTTGAGGAATGGGATGGCGGTTATAGTAAAGGAAATACTTTAGCTACATATCTTCATACTCATTTCTATAATAATTTAAATTGTATAGAAAATTTTTTGAATAAAGGAAATAAGTAAATGAATATTTTATCTATTTATATAGGATATGTGGCAGATTTAATTGTAGGAGACCCGTATTCTTTTCCTCATCCAGTAAGGTTTATTGGTAAACTTATAAATTTTACTCAAGGTATAATAAGGAAGGTCTTTAAGAGTGATAAACAGTTAAAATTTGGTGGATTTATATTATGGTTTATAACTGTGGGAATAACGTATTTAATAACCTATTCTATAGTGAAGTTATTTAGCTTTAATGGATTATTGAGCGTTGTGGTAAATGGTTTTATAATTTATACCACACTGGCTACAAAATGTTTGAAAGAGGAAGCTTTAAAAATTTATAATGTATTAAAAACTGGAGATATAGAGAAATCTAGAACGCAGTTGTCTTATATAGTAGGTAGAGATACTACTACTTTAAGTGAGTCTGAGATAATAAGAGCAACTGTAGAAACTGTTGCAGAAAATACTGTAGATGGTATAATCGCACCTATGTTTTATGCATTTATTGGAGGAGCACCACTTGCTATGGTGTATAAAGCTATAAATACATTAGATTCAACTGTTGGATATAAAAATGAAAAATATAAAGATATTGGCTTTGCTTCTGCTAAGATTGATGATGTAGCCAATTATATACCAGCTAGAATATCTGTTGTCCTTATGACAATTGGGAGTTTCTTTTTACGTTACAATTATAGAAATTGTTTTAAGATATCCATTAGAGATAGAAAGAATCATAAAAGTCCCAATTGTGCTTTTTCAGAGGGTGCAGTATCTGGTGCTTTAGGAATCCAATTGGGTGGTACTAACGTTTATTTTGGGGAAAAAGTATATAAGCCAACAATAGGGGATAAGCTTAGGGAGATAGATAAAGAGGATATAATTAAAACGAATAAAATTATGTACGCATCTTCGTTTGTATCTATATTAGTATTTACACTATTATATGTGTTGTGTAGAATGATTTTAATCAAATTAATTATATAAATGATGGTTTGCGAACTTAAGGGGGACATAGATGAAGGATTTAGGGCATGGTGCCAATGTGGATGAGATGGCTGAATTGTATGGGAAAGACCCAAAAGAAATAATAGATTTTAGCTCAAATATAAATCCAAATGTATTGCCAAATTTAGAAAAATACATTTTAAAAGGATTAAAGGAGTGTAGGAATTATCCAGACATAAACTATACAAATTTGAGAGAAAATATATCAAAATATATAGATATAAATCCGAACTTTATAATACCTGGAAATGGTGCTACAGAAGTGATTTATTTGCTTATGAAGAGTCTTAAAAAAAGATTAGCTATAATAAATCCTACATTTTCAGAATATAGAAGAAGTGCTAAGTTAAACAATCTAGATATTATAGATTTAGATTTAGATTCAGAAAATAATTTTAAATTTGATATAGATATAATAAAAAATAACATTGAAAAATTCGATAGCTTATTTATATGTAATCCTAATAATCCTAGTGGAAATGTTCAAGACTTAAAGGAGCTTGTTTATTTATTAGGTCAGTATAATAAGATGTTAATAGTTGATGAAACTTTTATGGAGTTTGTTGAAGATGAAAATGAGTATAGCTTAGTCAAATATATAGAATCAAACAAAAACATATTCATAATTAAAGCTGTGACTAAGTTTTTTGGTATGCCTGGCTTAAGGTTAGGATATGGTATTACAAGCAATACTAACATTATGGACAAAATTTATGAATACAAAGAGCCATGGACTATAAATTCTTTTGCAGACATACTATCTGATTTTATTTTTGAAGATAAAGAGTATATTAGAAAGAGTAAAGAATATTACATAAAAGAAAGAAAATACATGTTACAAGAGTTGAGAAACGTAAAAAATATAAAAGTCTATGATACAGATGCTAATTTTATTTTGATAAAAATTTATAAAAAAACATCTAGAGAATTGAAAAAAGATTTATTTAAGCGAGGAAATTTATTGGTTAGAGATGCATCTAACTTTGTAGGACTAGATGATAGTTTTATAAGAGTAGCTATAAAATCTCATGAAGATAATAAAATTCTTATAGAAAATATAAAAGGTTTATTGGGTGATTAGAATGAAATCTTATGGAATGTGCCCAGCATCTTGTGGAGAGTTTGTACAAGGAATAATTGATGATGAAGAATATCTATGCTCATATGCAATAGATATGTATTCCAAGGTGTATATTGAAGAAAAATTAATAGATATAAACTTAGGTAGACGTAAGTCAAGACTAGCAATTGAGAAAGTATTTGAAAAGTTTAATCTACCTAAAAAATATACTAAAAATATTTCTCTGAATATAGACAGTAAGATACCTGTTGGAAAGGGAATGGCAAGTTCGACTGCTGATATAGGAGCTACTATAAAGGCAACATTGTCATTGATAGATAAAGATTTAAGTAGTGAAGAGATTTGTAAATTAGCAGCAGAAATAGAACCAACAGATTCTATATTTATAGATAAAAATAGCATATTTAATCCCTTAAGTGGAACTGTTATAAAATATTTAGGGAATCTAACCAATGCAAAAGTTATAATACTTGAACCAAACAAAATGTTAGATACTATGAAAATTAGGCTGAGGAAAGATTACAACACCTTAAAAATAGAAAATAGAGAAATCATAAAAAGGTCATTTGCTATTCTAGAAGAGGGAATAAAAAGTGATAACTTATCCCTAGTTGGAGAGGCTTGTACTTTAAGTAGTTTAGCAAATGAAAATATAGAGAAAAAAGAGTACCTAAGTGAAATAATAAAAATATCAAAAAAATGTGGAGCATATGGAGTAAACATTGCTCACAGTGGTACAGTAATAGGCATCTTAATTGATAAGTTTATGGATGATAAAAAGATAATAGATGTATTATGTGAATCTAATATAGATTCTGTTTATAATAAGATTTATACATTGAACATAATAAATGGAGGAATTAAGGGGGAAATAGAATGCAATACATAAAGAATCCTATGAAAATAGAAGAAAAAAGTTTTGAATTAATACAAGAAATAATAGATGAGATTAGACCAGATTATAGATTTAAGAATAATATCGAAGAAAAAATAATAAAAAGAGCTATACATACTACTGCTGATTTCGATTACTTAGACATATTAAAAATATCAGAAGAAGCAGTAGATAGTATAATAGATGCATTAAAAAATAATGCTAGTATTTATACTGATACAAATATGGCTCTTAGTGGAATAAATAAAAGAAAGCTAGAAGTATTAGGATGTAAATATAAATGCTTAGTAGCAGACGAAGAAACAGCAAAATTAGCTAAAGAGAAAGGAATTACTCGTTCTATGGCAGCAGTAGAAATTGCAGCTAAAGAAGATGGCAGAAAGATATTTGTTTTAGGAAATGCACCAACAGCTTTATATAAAGTTATGGAGATGAAATCAGAAGGTAAATTAGATTTAGATGCAGTTATAGGAGTTCCTGTAGGTTTTGTAGGGGCGCAAGAATCAAAAGATGAGGTTGAAAAAACAGACATACCATATATAATTTCTAAAGGTAGAAAAGGTGGTAGTAATTTAGCAGCAGCAATAGTAAATGCTATATTATATACTATGTAGGTATATGTATGGAAGAATATGTATATATAGATGGTAAAAAATATCGAAGAGGATATACTACAGGCTCATGTGCAACAGGTGCATCCAAAGCTGCTGTATATATGCTGATAACAAAAAATAAAATTGATACTATAAATATAGATACTCCTAAAGGGATACCATTATCATTAAAGGTTGATAATATAAATATTTCTAATACATTTGTGGAATGTTCCATAAAAAAAGATGGTGGAGATGACATAGATGCAACTCACACCATGGATATTTATGCAAGAGCTGAAATTGTGTCCAAAAACGATAATGATAAAGATTATCTTACTTTATGTGATATTGATGGTGTAAGTACTAATAGTGAGAGTCAAAATGAACTTTATAAATATATTAGAGTTTATGGTGGAATTGGTATTGGAGTAGTAACCAAAAAAGGACTAAGTGTAGATGTTGGTAAGCCAGCTATAAATCCTACTCCACTTAAAATGATAAACGAGGAAATAAGAAAGCTTGTAGGAAGTAATTTTGAATCTATACTTGGAGATAATAAAGTTTTAAAAATAACAATCTTTGCTCCACAAGGAGAAACAGTAGCAAAGAAAACATTTAATCCAAGATTAGGTATAGTTGGAGGAATATCTATAATAGGTACAACAGGTATTGTTGAACCTATGAGTGATGAAGGATGGAAAAAATCCTTATCCATAGAACTTCAAATGAAAAAAGAACAAGGCTTAGATAAAATAATACTGGTTCCAGGAAATCATGGAGAACAGTTTATAAGAGAAAAACTAAACTTGGATATTAAGTATGTAGTTAGAACGAGTAATTTTGTAGGCTATATGATTAAAGAAGCTCAAAGAATAGGGTATAAAAAAATATTAATGGCTGGTCATATAGGCAAATTTATAAAACTATCTGCTGGTATCTTTAATACTCATAGTAAAGTTGCAGATGCTAGAAGTGAGATATTAGTGGCAAATCTAGCCTTAATGGGAGCTAAATACGAATTTTTAAATAAAATAAATCAGTGCCTAACATCTGAAGAAGCTGTAGATATAATAAACAATAGTGAGTATAAACAGGTGTATAATATATTGAGTAATAAATGTAGAGATAGAGTAAATGAATACTTAAATGAAGAGTCAGATGATATTGATGTGGAAGTGATGATATTTTCAATGGATAAGTCATTGTTAGGTAAATCGGATAATACAGATGCATTAGTGGAGGTCTTTATATGATAAACATAATAGGTCTAGGGCCTGGAAATTTGGACTATATAACAAAAAAAGGTGAAAACTTAATTTCCGCTTCTGATGTATTAATTGGTGGTAAGAGGAATCTAGAATCTATAAAAAACTTCAAAGGAGAAAAAATAATCTTAGATTCTAATTTGAGAGAAATTATAGAGTACATAAATAATAATAAAGAAAAGCAAATATCAGTAATAGCTTCTGGTGACCCATTAATATATGGTATAGGTAGGTATCTATCTAAGAATATTGACAACAAAATGATAAATATGGTTTCTGGAATTAGTTCATTACAATATATATTTTCAAAAATATATGTTGATATGAATGATGTATATATCACAAGTAGTCATGGAAAAGTACCAGATTTTGATTATATACTATCACATAAAAAAGTATGTATGGTTACAGATTCTAAGATAGGTCCAAAACAAATAAGTAAAGAAATAATAGATAGAAATTTAAATAAGATTGTTGTAGTAGGAGAAAATTTATCATATGAAAATGAAAAAATAACAATAGCAAAACCAGAAGAGATAATAAGAATGGACAATTTCGAGATGAATGTTGTGGTGATTTTAGATGAAGAATAGTGAATTTATAACAGGGAAAGTTCCAATTACTAAAGAAGAAGTTAGAGCAATATCAATAAGTAAGTTGAGTTTAGTAAAGGCTAAAAACTTTATAGATATAGGTGCTGGTACAGGAAGTGTAAGTATTGAAGCTGCATATAATTATCCTAATCTAAATGTTATATCTATAGAGAAAAATGATGTTGCTATAGAACTTATAGAGAAAAACATAAAAAAGTTTAACTTAAAAAATATAGAAGTAATAAAAGGGTATGCTCCAATCGATGTAGGATTAAATACCCAAGTTGAGTCTATTTTTCTTGGTGGGACAGGGAATAATTTAGAAGAAATAATAGAATGGTCTAAAAATAATTTAGTTATAGGAGGAAGACTTGTAGCTAATTTTATAATAATGGATACTTTTAATCAAACCTTAAAATTACTTAAAAAATATGGATTTAAAGAAATAGATGTAAGTGTCTTAAATGTTTCTAAACTAGAGAAATTAGGAAAAGGTGAATACTTTAAACCACTAAATCCTATATATATAATATCTTGTGAAAAAGGGGAAAATGATTATGAATAAAGTACATTTTGTAGGAGCAGGGCCTGGAGATAAAGAGTTAATAACATTAAAAGGATACAAATTATTAAGTAATGCAGATGTAGTAATATATGCAGGTTCACTTGTTAATCCTGAACTTTTGGAATATTGTAAAGAAGATTGCCAAATACATAATAGCGCACATATGGATTTACAAGAGATAATAGATGTCATGAGAGAAGGTATAGAAAATAACAAGTCTGTTGTAAGACTGCAAACAGGTGATTTTTCTATATATGGTTCAATTAGAGAGCAAGTAGAGGACTTAAATAAATTGAATATAGATTACGATTGCACTCCAGGAGTAAGTTCTTTTTTAGGAGCAGCTTCATCTTTAGGTGTTGAATATACAGTTCCAGAAATTTCTCAAAGTGTAATTATAACGAGAATGGAAGGAAGGACCCCAGTTCCAGAGAAAGAATCAATACAATCATATGCTAAGCATCAGACATCTATGGTAATATTTTTATCTGTTCAAGAAATTGAGAAAGTTGTGTCTAGATTACTAGAAGGTGGATATCCAAAAGATACTCCTATAGCAGTTATATATAAAGCAACTTGGGCAGATGAAAAAATAGTTAAAGGAACTTTAAGTGACATAGCTATAAAAGTTAAAGAAAATAATATAAATAAAACTGCTTTAATAATGGTTGGAAGATTCTTAGGAGAAGAATATAATAACTCAAAGTTATATGACAAGGATTTTAAACATGAATATAGAGGGTAATATTGCTATAATCTGTATCACAGAAAATGGTAAGAATCTAGCTATAAAGATAAAATCTCTAGTAGATAATTGTGTTGTATATCAAATAAAAAATAAAGAAATTAATTTAAATCTTCAAGAAACCTGTGTACATATAGTTCAAAAGAAACTGAGCGATTTTGTGGGAGAAATATTTAATAAATTTGATTACATAGTATTTATAATGGCTACAGGTATAGTTGTACGAAGTATAGCGCCATATATAGTGAGTAAATTTAGTGACCCAGCAATTTTAGTACTAGATGAGAAAGGTAAAAACGTAATAAGCTTATTGAGTGGGCATATCGGAGGAGCAAATAAATTAACACATTACATAAGTAATCTTATCGATGCTAATCCAGTAATAACAACAGCCACTGATATAAATCAAAAAGCTTCATTAGACATGATAGCAAAAAATCTAAGTGCATATATTGATAACTTTAGAGAAAATGTAAAAGAAGTGAATTCTAAGTTAGTTAACAATAAATGTGTTGGTTTATATGTTGATGAATGGTATCAAGTTGATACTAGAGGATTTAAGTTTATACAAAACATTGATGAATTAAAAGAGAGTTTCTTAAATAAGTACATAGAAAAAGTAGTTATAATAAGCCATAAAATAAATTGTATTAGAGATGTTGAAAATTTAAATACAGATAATGAGTTTGAGAATGGTTATATTAATGAAAAAATAATAAGAGTAATCCCAAAAGATATAGTAATAGGAATTGGCTGTAGAAGAAATACAGATAGTGAACTAATGTATAATTCGCTTGTAGAATTTCTTAATAAACAAAATATAGATATAAGAGCAATAAACACGATTGGAAGTATAGAGCTAAAAAAAGATGAGAAGGCAATCATTGATTTATCAAAAGCACTACAAATACCTTTTAAAACATTTTCAATAGATGAAATATCAAATGTTGATAATCTATTTGATAAATCTGATTTTGTTAAAAAAAATGTGGGAGTGTATTCAGTAGCAGAGCCAGTAGCGTATCTTTTGAGCAAAGGGAACTTAATAGTTGAAAAACATAAATATAAAGGAATAACTTTTTCAGTGGGGAGAATAAAAATATGATATACGTTGTAGGAATTGGTCCAGGAAGTAAAGATACCATGACTTTAGAGGCAATAAAAGCAATAGAAGATTCTGAGGCTATTGTTGGATATAAGACTTATATAAATTTAATAGAAGAATTTATACAAAATAAAGAAATAATTCAAAATGGTATGAGACAAGAAGTTGATAGATGTAAACAAGCAGTAGAGGAAGCGAAGAAAGGAAAAAAAGTGGCAGTTGTAAGTAGTGGAGATGCTGGAATATATGGAATGGCAGGACTTATCTTGGAATTAATATCTAAAGAAAAAGAAGATATAAAAGTAAAAGTGATTCCAGGTGTTACTGCAAGTATTGGTGCAGCAGCTATACTTGGAGCTCCTATTATGCATGATTTTTGTCATATAAGTTTAAGTGATTTAATGACTCCATGGGAAGTAATTGAAAAAAGGTTGAAATTAGCTGCTGAAGCTGACTTTGTAATTTGTTTATATAATCCAAGAAGTAAAGGAAGAAGTGAACATTTAAGTAAAGCATTTAAAATAATGGGTGAATTTAAAAGTGGGAATACGCCTGTTGGAGTGGTTAAAGATGTAGGTAGAGAAAAGGAAGAAAAGTTTGTATGTACCTTTGAAAATATGGATTTTGAAAAGGTTGATATGACTACAATGGTTATAATCGGAAATAAATCTACTTATATTGATAATGAGTTGATGATAACTCCAAGAGGTTATACAGTATGATTTTGATTTTAGGAGGAACTTCAGATAGTTTATTTATATGTGATAAGATAAATGAACTAAAACAACCATATATCCTTTCAGTGACCACAGATTATGGAAAGGAGCTTGCACAACGACATACAGATAATATAATTTTAGGAAAACTCGGACAGGAGGAGATGCTAAAATTTATAAAAGATAATCATATAGTGAAAATAATAGATGCAACTCATCCTTATGCAGTTGAAGTATCTAAAAATGCTATGTATTGTTCAAAACTGTTGAATGTAGAATATATAAGATTTGAGAGGAAATCTCTAATTGAAGAAATAAATTATGATAATAAGTTTATAGTAGATACAATTGAGGAAGCCTGTAAAATAGCAAATAAAATAGGAAAAAATATATTTATAGGAACAGGAAGTAAGAATCTAAATAGATTTGTAGAGGAAATAAACGATAAAAACTTAGTAGTTAGAGTTCTTCCAACTAGTGAGGTTATACTAAGTTGTGAAAAATTAGGTTTAAATGCAGACAATATAATAGCTATGAAAGGTCCGTTTAGCCAGTGTATAAACGAAGAAACGTATAAACATTATGGCATAGACTTAGTTATAACAAAAGAAAGTGGAATAGCAGGTGGTTTCTTAGAAAAAGTAAATGCATGTAAAAGTTTTAATATACCAGTGATAATTATTAAGCGAGAATCGATTAACTATGAAAATGTAATTAATGATGTAAATAAAATTAAAGACATACTTGTATAATTTTTAGGAGGAGAACATATGAAGAAGGCCTTATTAGTAGTGAGTTTTGGTACGAGCTACCATGAAACGAGAGAAAAGACAATAGATATGTGTGAAAATAAAATAAAAAATTCATTAAAAAACTATGATTTTTTTAGAGCTTATACATCAAATATGATAATAAATAAAATAAAAAAAAGAGATGGAATAGAGATAGACAATCCAATACAAGCTTTAGATAAAATATATGAACAAGGATATGATGAAGTAATAATTCAAACACTTCATATTATATGTGGAGAAGAATTTAACAAGTTAAAAGAGCAAGTAGAAGGCTACTCATCTAAATTTAAAAAGATTGTATTAGGGAGACCTTTACTTACACATATTGAGGATTATCAAGAATCTGTAGAGGCGATTAAACATCAAATTCCTCATATGAAAAATGATGAAGCAGTAGTATTTATGGGTCATGGGACTATTCATGAATCACATTCAGCATATCCAGCATTAGAATATATGCTTAGAGATAATGGAGTAAATGCTTATGTTGGTACAGTTGAAGGTTATCCAGAAATAGAGCATGTAATAAGAAGATTAAAAGAAGGTAATATAAAAACCGTAAATCTAATGCCATTTATGTTAGTTGCAGGTGACCATGCTATAAATGATATGGCGGGAGATGAAGAAGATTCTTGGAAAACAATATTAGAAGAGAATGGATTTAATGTAAATATACATCTAAAAGGTTTAGGTGAAAATCCTTATATACAAGATAAGTTTGTTCGTCATGCGACTAAATGTGCAGAAAATGTTAAGTTTTATGGTATAGGAGCAGGACCAGGAGACAGTTCTTTACTTACAATGAAAGCAGTTAGCACATTAAAGAAACTAGATATTTTATATACTCCAGAATCAAAAAAAGGTGGAGATAGCTTAGCTTTATCAATAGTTAAAGAATACTTAAATGAATCAATAGAGATAAAATCTAGACATTTTCCAATGTGTTTTGATGGAAATGAAAAGAATATAGCATGGGACAATGTAGCCGAAGAGATTGCTACAGATGTTAAGAATGGAAAAAACGTAGGGTTTGTAACATTAGGAGACCCTATGATTTATAGCACATATGTGTACATAATGGAGAGAATATCAGATGAGATAGAAGTAGAAACTATACCAGGGATTTCATCATTTTCTAATATAGCATCTAATCAAAATTTCCCACTAGTTATGGATAAGGAAGCCTTAGTAATAGTTCCTTGTACTATGGAAGATGATAAAATAGAACTTGCTTTACAAAATTATAATTCAATAGTATTGATGAAAGTTTATAAGAACTTTAAGGAAATAATAAAAAAACTAGAAAAATATAATCTAATAGAACATGCTATTTTAGTAAGTAATTCGTCTCAAGAAGGTGAAACTGTATTTAAAGATTTACGAGAGGCACATCTTGAAGATAAGATATCTTATTTTTCTACAATACTAGTAAATAAAGAGAACAAAATAAAATAGATGAAGGTAATATTTTAAAGGAGATTTAGTATGAATATCGTGGTTGGAACTAGGGGTAGTAATCTAGCACTTATACAAACAGAATGGGTAATTAATGAATTAAAAAAGAAGTATCCAGATATTAATTTTGAGATTAAAGTCATAAAGACAAAAGGGGATTTGATTCAAAATGTTTCCCTAGATAAAATAGGCGATAAAGGATTGTTTGTTAAAGAAATAGAGCAGCAACTATTGGATGGAAAAATAGATATAGCAGTACATAGTATGAAGGATATGCCCTCTTATTTAGCAGATGGACTAAAATTTGCTCATACACCTAAGAGAGAAGACCCAAGAGATGTTCTAATACTTAGAGAAGGATATAAAAGCTTAGATGATTTACCTCATGGAGCAGTAATAGGTACAGGAAGTAAAAGAAGAAAATTTCAATTATTAAAGCAAAGACCTGACCTAAATATAGTACAAGTTAGAGGTAATGTAGAAACTAGAATACGAAAAATAAAAGATGAAAATATGCATGGGATTGTGTTGGCTGCATCAGGAATAATAAGAGCGAATTTACAAGAAAAAATAAGTTCTTATTTACCTGTTGATGTTGTTATACCAGCACCTGCTCAAGGAGCTTTGGCTATAGAAATAAGAAGTAATGATAGTAATATAGAAGAAATAGTAAATTCACTAAAAGATGAAAATACAGAAATCCAAATATTAGCTGAAAGAGGTTTTTTGGATGGTGTTAATGGAAGTTGTCATATACCAATGGCTGCTTATTGTGAAATAAACCAAGATAAGATACATCTTACTGGTCTATATGGGGATTCAGAAGGAACTAAAGTAGTAATTAAGTCTATGGAGGGGGATATTTCTTCTCCTAGAGAGTTAGGTTTAAAACTAGCTAAACTTGTATTGAAGGAGTATGAAAATTATGAAGGGTAAAGTTTACTTAGTAGGTGCAGGGCCAGGTGATTATAAACTCATGACTTTAAAAGGTCTAGAGTGTATAAGAAAGTCAGATGTAATAGTATATGATAGATTAGCAAATAGTAGTTACTTAAGAGAAGCTAAGCCTGATTGTGAGCTTATATATGTAGGAAAGGTATCAAGTAATCATATTTTGCCACAGGAAGATATAAATAGAATTATAGTAGAAAAGGCTAAAGAAGGAAAATATGTTACTCGTCTTAAGGGGGGAGACCCTTATGTATTTGGTAGAGGAGGCGAAGAAGCAGAGACTTTAGTAGATGAGGAGATAGAATTTGAAGTAGTTCCAGGAATAACTTCTGCTATAGGAGGCTTATGTTATGCTGGTATACCTATAACACATAGAGAACATGCTTCATCTTTTCATGTAATAACAGGTCATTTGAAGGGTGATGATAGTGGAGAATTAAATTGGAATGCTCTTGCAAATAATAAAGGTACTCTTGTGTTTTTAATGGGAATATCAAATTTAAAGAAAATAAGTGAAAACTTAATGAGAGAGGGAAAAGATAAGGATACACCAGTTGCACTTATAAGCTGGGCAACTAGATATAATCAAAGAGTTGTTACATCTACACTTGAAAATGTTTATGAAACTGCTATTAAAGAAGAAGTAAAACCACCAACCCTTATAGTAGTTGGCAGTGTTGTAGGTCTTAGAGAAAAGTTAAATTTCTTTGAGAATAAGCCTTTATTTGGAAAAAGTATTGCTGTAACTAGGTCTAGAAATCAAAATAGTGTATTAGTGGAAAAAATAATGGATTTAGGTGGAAATCCAATTGAAATACCTACTATAAAGATAGAAAAACTACAAAATAATATTAAGTTAGAAAATGAAATAAGAAATATAAATAAATATAATTATCTAATATTAACTAGTAAAAATGCTGTAGAAATCTTTTTTGAAAAGATATATGAAATGAATTTTGATTTAAGAATACTATCTAATTTAAAAATATGTGCTATAGGTTCTGCTACATCAAATGAATTGAAAAAAAGAGGAATTATAGCTGATATAGTACCTAAAAAATTTGTAGCAGAATCACTATATGAAGAGCTAATGCCTATCTTGAAAAGTAGTGATAATATACTTATACCTAGAGCAGAAAATGCTAGAGATTATCTAGTTGACAAGCTTAAGGATATTTGTGAGGTAACAGAAGTACATACATATAGAACAGTAATAGATGAAGAGAAGAAAGATGAGATATTAGATATTTTAAATTCTAATGATATAGATTATATAACATTTACTAGTTCCTCAACAGTAAATAATCTAATTGAAATTATAGGAAAAGAGAATATTAAACTATTAGACAAAATAAAAACACTATCTATTGGACCTATAACTACAGAGACGATAAATAACTTAGGAATAAAGTTATATAAAGAAGCTACTACATCTACTATAGATTCATTAGTAGATTTAATCATAAAAAATTAATTTTGGAGGATTATCATGTTAAGAAGACCAAGAAGATTAAGAGCAAGTAAAGCAATAAGAAACTTAGTAAGAGAAACTAAAGTAAATGTAGAAGATTTAATATATCCGCTATTTGTAGTAGAGGGAGAGAATATAAAAGAAGAAATTAAATCTTTACCAGATGTTTATCATTTATCTATAGACATGTTAGAAGAAGAAATAAAAGAAATAAGTGAGTTAGGTATTGAGCATATAATGTTGTTTGGTGTGCCAAATGAAAAAGATGAGTGTGCCTCACAAGCTTTTAATGATAATGGAATAGTTCAAAAGGCAATTAGGAAAGTTAAAGAGATAAATCCAGAGATGAATGTGATAACAGATGTCTGTATGTGTCAATATACAAGCCATGGACATTGTGGAATTTTAACTGATACTGGTTATGTTGATAATGATAAATCATTAGAGTATTTAGCTAGAATATCTGTAAGTCATGCTAAAGCTGGAGCAGATATGGTAGCTCCATCAGATATGATGGATGGAAGAATACAAGCGATAAGAGAAGCTTTAGATGAAAATGGATTAGAGAATATAGGAATAATGGCTTATAGTGTTAAATATGCTTCAAATTTCTATGGACCTTTTAGAGAAGCTGCTCATTCAGCACCATCTTTTGGAGATAGAAAAACATATCAAATGGACCCAGCAAATAGCAATGAAGCTATAATAGAAACAGAACTTGATATATTAGAAGGTGCAGACATACTTATGGTTAAACCTGCATTATCATATTTAGATATCATAAGAAGGGTTAAAGACAACTTTGATTTACCTCTAGCGGCTTATAATGTAAGTGGAGAATATTCTATGCTTAAGTATGCTGTAAAAGAAGGTTTATTAAATGAAGATGTAATTCTTGAATCAATTACATCTATAAAAAGAGCAGGAGCAGATATAATAATAACTTACTTTGCTAAAGATATTGCGAGATTGCTACAAAAATAGATTCTATAAAGAAAAAGAATTATAAAAAGTATAGGAATTGTAATTAGATATTCTATAGTGTTTTTATTTAGAGCTTTATTAAATAAGAATAGATACTAATTTATAATTTCTATACTTTATTTATGTGATTAAATAAATTTTGGAGGTATAAAATGCTATATCCTATTAATTTAAAATTAGATGACCTAGATGTAGTTATAATTGGTGGAGGAGAAGTCGCATATAGGAAATGTAAAAATTTTTTAAACTTTAATAAGAGTGTTACTATAGTTTCTAAACAACTTTTAAATAAGTTTTATGATTTGGAGGGAGATATAAAGATAATAAAGGATGATTATAGAGAAAAGTATATAAAAAATGCTTCTGTAATAATTGCTGCAACAAATAATAGGGAATTGAATATGGAAATAGGATTATATTGTAGAGCGGAAAATAAACTGGTAAATGTTGTTGATAATGTAGAGGTATCAAATTTTACTGTCCCATCATATATAAAAAGAGGCGATTTACTTATAAGTATATCTACTGGGGGTAAGAGTCCTTCACTATCATCAAAAATAAAAAAGGAGCTTGAAAAGATATATACTGAAGATTATGAGGAATATTTAAATGTATTAGGCGATATTAGAAAAAAAGTTATAAAGAAATATGAAGATAAAAGCGAAAGAAAAGATATGCTTAATATGTTGATAACGCTCGATTTAGAAGAGTTAAAGAAACTTGATATATAAAAAATAAAATAAAAAATATTAAAAATATGTTGACGGAT